>JANPDV010000270.1:0-3400 GCA_031431655.1 Gammaproteobacteria bacterium
GTCCTTGCGGGGCTTGGCGCGCCAGGACGGCGCGCCCAGAGCCACAGGGATGTGCTCTTCGCGTCCCCGCAAGGACACTCGCACGAGCCAGGCACCGCCGTACGTCGTGCACGTCGACGTGCGATCCCTTGCCGCCCGTGCCCCTAAGTAAGTGCCGTGTGCGCCGCTAGCGGCAGTCCGTCGCCGGGCGTCAGCGATCTATGGTGTAGACGATCTCGGCGCTCTGTTCGCGCCCCGCCTCGGTCTTGATGGTCCAGCGGTCGCCGATGCTGTAGCGCATCTTCAGCGTGTTGATGGACTCCGCGAACGAGATCCCGTAGCTGACATAGAGCCGCGGCGAAAGGTACTTGCCGAGCACCAGCGAAGTTTCGTTCGCCAGGTTCTGCTCGATGCCGACATCCTCGATGCCGATGCGGCTGCCGAGCTGCTGCGCGAGGATCGCGCCGCCCTGGGCGAGCAGGGCGTTGCGTCCCGCGCCGGAACGCTCCGAGCTCTGCGCACTCTCCAGCGAACCGCCGGCGATGATCAGCGAGACGATCTGCGATTGCGGCAGCGAGGGCTCCGAGAAGAAAGTCATGCGCGGCTGGCGCAGCGTGCCGCGCACGTTGACGCCGGCCTTGACCTCCGGAAACACCTTGGTAGCCCGCAGGTCGATGGCCGGATCGCCGAGCAGGCCGCCGCTGAACAGCAGCCTGCCGCGTTCGATGTCGAGGCGCCGGCCGAGTGCTGCGTACTTGCCTTCCGTGACGGACAGTTCGCCGGTGCCGCGGCTGGCTCCGTCCGGTGATGTCTGGGTAGTGATGCTGCCGGCGAGCCGGCCCGACAGGCCGAAGGTGTCGAGCATCACCCGCTCGCCCAGCACCAGCCGGATGTTTGACCAGACCTGGAAGCGCTCGTCCGGCGCCACGATCCGCGCGCCGACCAGGCGCTCGTCCGACGAGGCGATCACGGCGCCGGCAAGGTCCGCCGGTGCGATGCGCGCCGTGGGCACCAGCACCACGCCGGTGACGTCGATTCTCCGGCCGTCCAGCTTGAAGTCGAGGTTGGGAGACGCCGAGACGCGCGCCTCGGGCACGTCGACCAGCAGCAGGTCCGCGCCGCTCAGCTTCAGCGTGCCGTACGGCAGACCGCCGCGCCAGACCACGTCGCCGCGCGTCTCCAGCGTGCCGGCGCCCGCCTTGGCCGAGCCGTTGAAGCGCAGGCCGTTGTCGAGCAGCCGCGCCTCGAGCGTGGCACCGCGCAGCGCGAGGTTGACCTGGTAGAGGTCGAGCTCGCCATTCGCGAGCCTGAGCACCCCGCTGACCAGCGGCCGACCCAGCGTGCCACCGAAGGCAAGGTCCGCGTCGAGCGTGCCGGCCGCACGGTCGATCTCCGGCGCGAACACGTTGATGATGCCGAGCGCCGAGGTGGCCGCCCGGATTGAGCCGCGCAGCGGCGTGTTCATCAGGGCGGCGCCATTGCGGGTCGCCAACAGGTCGCCCGAGATACGGCCCGTTTCGCCGGCATCGAGCGTTACGTCCGCGTTCAGGGCCGCCGCGTCCAGTCTTGCGGTGACGCGGCCCGAGCCGAGCTTCACCAGGTCTTCCTTGCCGCTGGGCCGTCGCCGCCGCAGCTGGGCGCCGGCAAGGTCTGCCTGCAGCTCGCCGCTCTGCCAGGCCGCGCCCTCGCCACTGCCACTGGCCTTGAAGTCCACCTTGCCTTCGTAGCGGATCTGCGGCGTGAGACCCGCGGTCAGCACGGCGAGCGGCAGGTCGGCGGCGTCGAGCTGGGCGCGCCAGGTCGTGCCGCTCCACTGCCCGCTCGGGCACAGGCGCGCATCGCTGCCAGTGAGACAGAACCGTTCGAGTCGACCGCCGTCGGTCGAGATTTCCATGGGTAGCGTATCGACGAGCCGCAGCTTCACTTCACTGCCGACATCGAGGTCGAACCGGTCGCCGGTGCCGCGCCACACGCCCTGGGCGAAGCCGCCACGGGCATGCATGCGGAACTTGAGGTTGGCCGCCGAGGTTTCGAAGCTTGCGGTGTGCGCTTCCGACTGACCCTGCAGCCGGAACTCGATCCGGTCGAACGAGCGGTCTGCGAGTTCCAGGCGGTCGCCGCGCAACACGACGTCCGAAGTCTTGCCGGGCCGCGGATCGAAATCGACGCGCGCTTCGACACTGCGCAGCCGCAGGTCGCCCCAGCGCAGCGCGATGCCGCTGCCTTCGAGTTTGACGATGGGTTCCGCCGCCGTGCCGGCGATCGAACCGCGCGCCTTGAGACTGCCGCGGGCTTCCGGATCTAGCAGTGTCAGGTCGCTGGCGTCGATACGGAAGGCGAGATTGCGCGCTGTGGGGGTCAGCGTGCCGTCGAGCTCGCCGCGCAGTCCGCCGGCGGTGAGGGTTACGTCCTGGAAACGCCATTTGTCGCGCTCGAACTGCACGCGGCCCGCGCCGCGCGCAACCGTGTTGCGCAGCCGGCCGCGCAGATCCTTGACGCCGATGTCGATGCGGCTCGCGGCGCCAAAGCCCTCGCCCTGCAGCGTCAGTGCGAAGTCCAGCGAACCCGGCAGATCCGCCCGAATCCGGCCGGGGTCGAAGCCGCGCACATTGCCGGCGAAGCGCCACGTTTCGGCGGGACTCCACTGCGCCACGCCGCTCAAGGCCGTAGTGCTGCCGAACGGTCCGAGCTCGCTGCGTTCCACCGTCAGCTGGTTGGTGGCGAGGCGGCCTGCCATGCGCAGCGGCATTGCGGCAATACCCAGCGATGGCGCGTCGATGGTGCCTTCGGCTTCCAGGGCATAGGGCCAGGTCTCGCGCAGGGTGTAGCGTCCGCCACTGCTGCGCACGGGCGGATCGGCGCCGACCAGCGGCCAGCGGAACTTGCGCCACTCGCCGGTGAGGTCGAGTTGCGGGCCCGGTGACGCGATCGTGATCGCGCCGCGCGCGTCGACCTGCGCACCGGAGCTGCGATGGGTGAAGCGGATCAGCCGGGCGTTGACGACGCGACGTGCATAGGTGCCGTCGAACTCGGTATCGAACACGTCGGCCGCGAGTCCTGCCGGGTCCAGCGGGCCGCGGGCGCGATACCCGTTGCGGTCGATCTCGAGATCCAGTTCCCCGCTGACGATGCCGAGCGCGCCGCCGCCGCCAAAGCGCCGCAGGTCGAAATCGCGGATGCTCGCGCGGCCCTTGTAGTTCCAGTTGCCGAGCATCGCGAGCACGCCCTTGGGCGCATCCGCGCGGAAAGGCTCCAGCAGCTGCGCACGCACGCCGAGCGCCGACACCGGCCCGTCGACGTCTGCGGTGGCGACCCACTTCGGCTGACCGCGCAACGCAACGGCAAAGCGCGCCGTGCCCGTCAGCTCGAGCGGGTCGGCCGCGGTCAGCAATGCCGTGCCATCGATCGCGGTGTCGAACAG
>JANPDV010000271.1:0-8573 GCA_031431655.1 Gammaproteobacteria bacterium
TACGCGGCCGTCGGCGCCCACCTTGAAAGACACCTCGACGAAGCGCTCTTCGTACTCCAGCGGGTCCGAGACCTTGGCGCGGGAAATCGAGGCTGCGGGCGGGCGGTACGCGAGCCGCCTCGGCGAACCGAGCGGTGCCAGCGCCTCCGGCCCCACGGTGGTCAGATCGGCCCAGCCCTCGCGGTACGCGGCGAGCGCGCGTTCACGGTTGTTGCCGATGAGGTACCAGTCACCGAGCTCAACCTGCGTGGAACCGCGCGCCGACCGATCCACGGGCACCTGTTTGGCGAGCGTGTCCAGCGCCAACTTGAGCGCGCGCTCACCGTCCGGATTGAGTCTGCCGGCTTCAGGGCCCGCCGGCTGCACCTGCGGCAGTGCGCCCGGCGTGGGCGTCGGATTGGCCTCGGCGCTCGCGTCCACCTCTTCCGGTCCGAACAGGAACTCCAGGTAGTAGGTGCGTGCGAGCCCGCGCAGCGCGGGGACGCCCTCGACAGCGTTGCGGCCCTTGCGGGATTCGCTGATCTGCAGCGCCCGGGCGTGAAGTCCGCGCGCCGTGGTGTAACGGCCGACGAACTCGTACCAGCGCGCGTATCGGTCCAGCGCATCCAGCATCCGCAGGTCGCCGCGGCCCCAGGCCGTTTCCGCCACGCGGAAGGCGTACTGACTCTCTTTTTCGGCGTCGGTGAGACGGTCTTCGCCGATGTAGGCCTCGATCAGCGGATCGAGGTACTCGAGCTGCGCCAGGTTGAAGAGCCCGTCGAGATTGCGTGACAGGTCGATGGCGCGCTTCAGCACGACGACCGCCTCGGCGTACTGCTTGTTGGCCAGATAGGTCTCACCAAGCCCGTGCAGGGGACGGATCAGCAGACGGTCTGCGCCGGGCGTCTTGCCCTCGATGATCTGCACGCTGCGCCGGAAGCTGGCCTGTGCGGCGTCCTGGTTGCCAAGCCGGAAATGGGTGCTGGCCACGTTGGCCAGGGGGTTTACCAGCTCACGACTGTCGGGCCCGTACTGGGCCTCGGTGTCGCTGGCAAGCTTCTCCGCGGCCGGCAGCGCTGCGGCAAAGTTGCCGGCGTCGAACAGCGCGCGAAACTGGCGATAGGTTTCGATCCGCTCCGCGTCGGTGACCGACCATGCGGGCGTCGCGGACGCGGCGATCCACAGGACCCATGCGCAGGCCAGGTTGCGGCGTGGCGGCATGGCTCAGCGGCGCTCGAACAGGTAATGCGACACCAGCCACTCCTTGCCGCCGCCGTAGCCCCACAGCTCCGCGCAGGACATGAAAAACACCCGCCAGTAGACCCACCACTTGAGCGCCTGTTCCGCTCCGTAGGTGCGCTCGAGGATCGGCATCACGGTGTCGCGCCGCATATCCATGTTCTGCAACCACGCTTCGGACGTCGCCTGGTAATGGCGGCCGTCGACGTGCCAATGGGCCAGCAGGCGCACATCCTTCTGGAAGTACAGCAGCAGGTCGTCGCTGGGCATGATACCGCCGGTGAAGAAGTATCTGGCCATCCAGTCGGATTCGTCGCGCACTTCGAACGGATAGGCGTAAGTCCGGTGGGTGAAGATGTGCACGAACAGCGTCGCAGCGGGTGCCATCCACGAAGCGACGCGGCCGAGCAACGTCTCGTAGTTGCGCATGTGCTCGAACATCTCTACCGAGACGACCCGGTCGAAGCGTGTGTCCGCCGGAAACTCCAGCCGGTTCACGTCGCAGGTAACTATCTCCAGGTTGCGCAGTCCGCGTTCGGCCGCACGCGCGTCGATGAACTCCTTCTGGGTTCGCGAGTTCGATACGCCGGTGATGCGCGCGCTGGGGAAGTGCTCGGCCATCCAGAGGGACAGGGAGCCCCAGCCGCAGCCGAGTTCCAGGATGCGTTCGCCGTCGGCCAGCCGGGCCCGTTCGCAGGTCAGCGCGAGCATGCGAGCCTCGGCCGCGTCGAGGTTGGCGGCGGCCCGCGTCAGGTCGAAGTCCTGGTAATAGCAGCTGGAATACTTGAGATGCCGGCCGAGCACCTGCCGGTAGAAGTCCGTCGGCACCTCGTAGTGCTGCTCGTTGGCTTCGGCGGTATTGATGGCGATCGGGCTCTGGCGCAGCGAACGCACCAGGGTCATCAGGTGGGCCTGCTGCGCTTCGGGCGTGCCTCGATCTTCCTCACGCAGCCGTTCCCCGAGCAGGCCCCGAATGCGGTTGCGGATCAGCCAGTCGGGCACCTTGCCCGATTCGAGCATGCGCATGGAGAAGGAGGCTTTGTCCTGGGCGGCGGTGGCGGTCATGCGGGTCCGGCGGGTGCTGGGTTGAGTCGGATTGCGGCGCGTGCGAGCAGCGGCGCAAAGCTGCGATACAGCAGCAGGATAAGCAGCGGTCCGAGGACGAGCCAGCCGATCGCCGCATGCACGATCGCTTCCCACAGTACCACGACGGCCTGGAACGCGCCCTGCGCGAGGACCTGCATCCCGGACTCGATGGTCATGGGCTGCGGTGCTGCGCCCACCACGCGTTCGCCGAGGCGCATGAACGGGATGATCATCAGCAGCTGCACCGGCGAAGCGAGGTAGTTGACGAGCTGGATGGCCGGCAGGTTGAGCCGCATCGCCAGTGCCAGGGCCGCCAGCGCTGGCGTGGATACGCCGAGCACCGGAAAGATTCCGATGCCGATTCCGAATGCGAGCGACAGCGCCAGCTTCTGCGGCGTGATGCCCTGCCGCAGCAGTCCCAGCAGGGGGTCGAGCACGCGGCGCTTGAGGAATGAGTTCATGGCGTGGCGCAGCGACGGTTACGGATTGCGGCTCGCGAGTATCGCCGAGGCGGGTTCGTCGGCGCGCAGTCGCGACAATTGCAGCAGCACGTAGGCTGCCATGGCCATATTGCCGAGCAACATGATGCCCACGAACCACATGACCCGAGGCAGCGCGCGCATTTCCTTGTAGAACACCCAGACATAGAAGGTGATGAAAGCGTAATAGGCGTCGATCAGCGTGGCGATGGTCCACCAGCTGTCGGGCCGCGTGACCAGACCCTGCCACTCCCAGACGGGCTGCTGCGTACTCGCCCAGCTGGTGTACATCAGCAGCGATACGAAAATGAAACCAAAAAGGATGCGCAAGACCGTCTTGTTCATGGGCGGCGTCTCTCGTAAGTTGGCGCTGCCCCGTGCCTGACCGGGGCGCACGCCCATTCTGCCACCGTCGCTGATGCCGTTACGCCCATGAATGCCCGTCCCGACCGTATCGCGTGGATTGCCGGCGCCAACGGCCTGACCGGCCGCGCCCTGGTGGACACCCTGCTGGGCGCCCCGGACTACGCCCGGGTGCTGGCCATCACCCGGCGCCCCCTGGGTCGGCAGCACGCCCGGCTGGCCAACCGCACCGTGCCCGACTTCGCCAACCTCGCCGCGTCACTGGCGGGGCACAAGTGCCATGACGCCTACTGCTGCCTGGGTACGACGCTGAGCAAGGCCGGCTCCGAGGCCGCGTTCCGGGCGGCGGACCTCGATTCCGTGGTGCTGTTCGCCCGTGCAGCGCAGGCGGCGGGCGCTACGCGCCTGCTGGTGATCTCCGCCATCGGGGCCGATGCCACCGCGCGCGGCTTCTACCAGCGCGTCAAGGGCGAGATGGAGACGGCAGTCGCGGCGCTCGGCTATGCCGCGGTGGACATCATGCAGCCGGGCTTGCTGCTCGGCGGCGAGCGCGCCGAGTCGCGGCCGGTGGAGACGCTCAGCCGGATCGCGATGCCCTGGGTCAACCCACTGCTGCGCGGCGGGTTGGCGGACTATCGGGGTATCGACGTTGCAGACCTCGCAGGCGCGATGCTCGGTGCGTCGCGTTCCGGCCGGCGTGGCGTAACGCGCTATCGCGGCCGCGCGTTGCAGAAGCTGGCGCGCGCCGTCCGCGACACCTGACCTCGTTGCGCCGTCGAACAGGACGCGCCGCAACGATCGGTCGGGGCATGGAACCGTAGCCGGGGGCTATATCTTTTTCGCAGCCGGCTTCTTCGTCGCGGTCTTCGGCCGGTCCCGGCATTCTGTGACTGTGAACCCGATCACACGCCCGCGTGCATGGCGCCGCGCCGCTGGCCAATCAGTGATGCGCTCCACCATGTTGCCCCTGAGTCTATCGTCAAATGGCGACAGTCGGCGTCCAGCCGGCCGATAGTCACGACGCGCAGCTTCAGGCAAAGACCGAGACACGATGCGTTTGATCTGGAACCTCACAAGCGGCGCGGCAGGGCGCCGGATCCCGGCGCTCGTAGCAGTCTGCCTGTTGCTGCCGATGCTGGTGATGGTCGGGGCGGTCGTTCGTTCGTTGCACGCGCGCGACGTTGCAGCGCTCGAATCCGGCCTGATCGAACAGGCCGGCGCGTTGGCGACGGTGCTGGCTGCACGCATCGAGTCCGCCGATGCGCTGGCTGCCCAGATGACGGCCGGCGCACTGCCGGCGATACCGGATGCGCTGCGGCGCGCAGCCGCGGATTCCGGACTGTTTCGGCGCGTGCTGGTGGGCGGCTCGGACGGCTCGCCGGGGATGGGTCCGGCGGTTTCGGACGCGGGAGATACCAGCCAGCTGCGCGGCTCACTGCTGATCTCCGCGCCAACCCGCACCGATGTCAACGCGGCCTGGCTGGCACGTCGTGCCCGCGTCGGCAACCGCGACGTGCTGGTGTACTTCGAGCTTGCGTCCACCTGGCTGTGGTCCGGCTTCGAGATGCCGTTGGTGCTGGACGCTCATTCCTCGGTGCTGTTCAGGCCGGCGACCTTCCCCGCGCATGCGAGCGGCGTGGTGCTCGCGCAGGTCGGGGCAGGCAACATCCCCGGCGCGGTCGCGCCCGCCGACTACGTGCCGCGACTCACGTGGCAGGCTGAGGGTCGCGAGTGGCGCGGCGCACTCGCCCCAGTGCGTTTCTCCCGTGCCATCGTCTCGGATGCGCCGTGGCTGATCGCCGTGGCGCAGGTCGCGCCCGGTCGAATGGCGGCGCTCGCCCCGGTCCGCTCCGCTGTGCTGACGGTCGCGCTTCTCGCGGTGCTGCTCGGCGCGCTGCTGGCCGCGTCGGTCGGACGTCGCTATCGCTGGGCGCTGCTCGAGCTGCAGCGTGCGCTGCTGGGCGTGGGGACACCGCAGTTCAAGCCGGTGAACAAGGAAGCGCGCCTGCCAGCGCTGGCCGAACTCGCCAACGTCATCGATGAGTCCGGCGCACGGATCCAGGAAGATCTGGTGGCACTGGACACCCTTGGCGAGATCGACCGTCTGCTGCTCGGCGCCACGGAGCTCGAGCCGGTCATGGACGCCATCCTCAAGCGGGTGACGGTCGTAACGCGCTGCCAGACCGTCGGCATTGCCCTGCTCGATACCGACTCACTGGCGCTGGGCCGCGTCTTCGTCTCGACCCACGACGGGCAGCCGCAGCCGGTTACGCGGGTGGAGTTTGACCTGGACATCGTGTCGCACCTGGCCTCGTCCGAGGAGGGTGTCACGATTGCCCGCTGCGAGGAGGGGCGCCACAGCTTCCTGAAGCCGATGCTCGACCTGGGTTCGCAGTTCTTCTGGGTGTGGCCGGTGATCAGCAACGAGCGCCTGGTCGCCGTGCTGGCGGCCGGCTTCGCCGTTGCGCCCGTGCAGGATCCGCGTTTCGCGCGTCATGGCTCGGAGTTCGCGGGGCGTCTTGCGATCGCGCTCTCCAAGACCGCCCGTGACGAACACCTCTACCGGCAGGCGCACTTCGACCCGCTGACCTCGCTGCCCAACCGCCTGCTGTTCCGCGATCGACTCGCGCAGGAGCTCGCCAACTCGGTCGGGTCCGGCAGCCGCGGCGCGCTGCTGTACATCGACCTCGACCACTTCAAGAAGGTCAACGACACCGTGGGGCATGCCGCGGGTGACCAGCTGCTGCAGATCGTGGCGCAAAGGCTGCGCGCCTGCGTCAAGGAAGGCGACACCGTGGCCCGCCTTGGCGGCGACGAGTTCACCGTGATCCTGCGGAACGTCTCGGATCCCGAGTACGCATCGGTGGTGTCGGAGCGGGTGATCGAAGCGCTGAAGATCCCGATCAGCGTCGCTGGCCGGGACCATCACGTGCCCGCCAGCATCGGCATCACGCTGTTCCCGGACGACGCCCAGTCGGTCGAGCAGCTGATGCGCAACGCCGACGGGGCCATGTACCTCGCCAAGAATCGCGGTCGCAATCGCGCCGTATTCTTCGACCGACGCCTGATGGCGAACCGCTTCGACCCGACGCAGTCCGGACTGCATCGAGCGCTGCGCCGACGCGAGTTCTCGCTGTACTACCAGCCTCAGTTCAACCTGGCGGACGGCAGCCTGGTAGGCATCGAAGCGCTGCTGCGCTGGGAATCGCCGCGGGATGGGCTGCGCCCGCCGGCCGACATCATTCCCGCCGCGGAGGCCAGCGGCCTGATCGTCGACATCGGCGGCTGGGTGCTGGAAGCGGCCTGCAGCCAGCTGGCGCTGTGGCGCGAGCAGGGCGTCTCTCCAGGCCGGCTCGCCGTCAACGTGTCGGTGGAGCAGCTCAAGTTCGCCGAGTTCCCGCGCAGTGTCCGGCGCATCCTCGACAAGCACGGCATCCCGCCGGACCTGATCGAGATCGAGATGACCGAGTCCGTGTTCGCCGACGAGGTCGCAGGCGGAGTGCTGAGGCAGCTGGCGGATCTCGGCGTGCGACTCGCCCTGGATGATTTCGGAACCGGGTATTCTTCGCTGAACTACCTGCGGCAGCACCCTATCAAAGTCGTGAAGATCGACCGCTCGTTCCTCGAAGACCTGCCGATGAATCCGGCGTCGGCCACGCTTGCCGAAACCATCATCACGATGGCGCACGCGCTCGGCAAGGAAGTCGTCGCCGAGGGCGTTGAGACCGAAGAACAGATGCAGTTCCTGCGCGAGCGGCGCTGCGATCACGCCCAGGGCTTCTACCTCGCACACCCGATGCCAGCCGCAGAAATGACCAAGGTACTGCAGCAGCGCCGCGATGGTCCTGCCGTGGAGCGGCTGCGCGAAGTCGGATGATCGCCGCCCGGCTCGCGCTCGGCGTACTGACCCTGACCCTGCTCGGCGGATGCTCGCTGCTGCGCGACGCGCCCGGCGGGACCCCGGTTCCCGCGACTATCCCGCCGCCGTCTGCGGGCGCGCCGCCGCCTAACGAGGTCACTGCAGATCCGCGGCTCGAGCGCGTGGCTGAGCTGGCGGAATCGCTGCTGGGCGCACCCTATCGTTTTGGCGGCGCTTCTCCGCAGGGATTCGACTGCAGCGGCCTCGTGCTCTATGTGCATGGCATCGCCGGGATCACCGTGCCACGGACTGCGGCCGGGCAGATGCTCGCGGCGCGCCCGGTCGTGCGCTCGGGCCTGCAGCGCGGCGATCTGTTGTTCTTCGCCAGCGGCGGGCCGCGAGCCGCGATAGATCATGTCGGCATCTACGTGGGCGCGGGCCAGTTCGTGCATGCGCCGCGCTCGGGCCGGCCGGTGAGCAGCGATCGCCTCGACGAGCCCTGGTTTGCCGAGCGTCTGGTGTCCGCCGGCCGTTTCCAGTGAGTGCTTAGCCGCGCACCGGCCTCACAGAAATCGGATTGTGCAATGCAATAATCTAGTGTATCCGCGTGCTTATGAAATGAACCGCATCTGTCGTCTCTTGACGACTGGCTGCAACCCTCCAACACTAGGCGACGTTGCTCAGGGCAAACCTGCCGCGAGGCGGGGACGCAAAGCTTCCGGTCCCATCGACGGTGCATCACTGCGCCGGTGCCCGAGGGGATAGCGGGGTTGCCAACCGGCCGATCCCCCGTGGATCCGCTGGACGCGGTCGTCCCCACTCCTGTCCGTGTTGCACGCTGGGCGGTTCTCAACCAGGGCAGCCGACGGACACAAGAACATGACTGAACCATCCGCCCTGGGCGGAAATCCGCACTCTTCGGAGGCGACGGAGCCGGGTTTCGACGCTAGCGTGCGCAGCGGTACGGCGGTGCCGGAGCCGACATTCGTCATCAATCTCAGTGCCTCGACCACGCCGATGGCCCTGGCGCGCCCCACCGATCCCGCACTGGCTCGTTATACGTTCTTTGTCAGCCGCCGACGTGAAGACGGGCGCGAGAGATTCCGGCTGCACATGGGGTACTTCGCGACGCGCGAGGAGGCCGAGCAGATGCTCGAGCTGGTGCGCGACGTCTACCCTGCCGCCTGGGTGGGGGAATCCCCCGGCCGACGACTGCGCCCGAACCCGGCCGTGTCGTCAGCCAGAGCAACATCGTCAGCCGCAGCGACATCTTCACACGCAGCGACATCGTCTCCTGCAGCGAGTTCGTCGCACGCAGCGCCGCGGGCCGCGTCGGCGCCAGCTGTGGCCGCTTCCGTCGCACCGGTTGCGACGCGGCCGACGCCGGAGCCGAAACCGGCTGCGCCGGCGCTGACCGCAAAGTCGTCACCGTTGCCGGACGCCCGGCCGACGCCGGTGGCCGCTCCGGCCGCCGCCGCTGCCCCAGTGCAACACGCCGCAGCGCCGACTCGCGCGGCTGCGGCGTCGTCGATTGCCGTGCCGCAGTCGGCCGCCGTGCCGGCGTCGCG
>JANPDV010000272.1:0-9154 GCA_031431655.1 Gammaproteobacteria bacterium
CGCTGGTGCAGGCGTTCGAGATCGTCGGCAACGGTCATGACAAGCCGGCGGTGCAGAAACTGATCCTCGACATCAAGGCCGACATCGAGGGCGGCAGCTCGCTGCACGAAGCGCTCGGCAAGCACCCGCTGTACTTCGACGACCTCTACGTCAACCTCGTCGAGGCCGGCGAACAGGCCGGCGCGCTCGAGAACCTGCTCGACAAGATCGCGACGTACAAGGAAAAGACCGAGGCGCTGAAGAAGAAGGTCAAGAAGGCGCTGTTCTATCCTGCGGCGGTCATGGTGGTCGCCATCGTCGTCACCGTGATCCTGCTGATCTTCGTGATCCCGCAGTTCGAGTCGCTGTTCAAGGGCTTCGGTGCTGACCTGCCCGCGTTCACCCAGTTCGTGATCAACATGTCCCGCTTCATGCAGGACCAGGGCGTCTTCATCGGCATCGTGCTGGCGGGCGCCGTCTATGCATTCCTTTACTTCCACAAGCGCAGCAAGGCGATGCGCGAGTTCCTCGACCGCGCCATGCTCAAGCTGCCGATCATCGGCCCGATCCTGCACAAGTCCGCGGTGGCGCGCTTCGCGCGCACGCTGGCGACGATGTTCGCGGCGGGCGTGCCGCTGGTCGAAGCGCTGGAATCGGTAGCCGGCGCCACCGGCAACATCGTCTATGAAAATGCGGTGATGCGGATGCGCGAGGAAGTGGCCACCGGCCAGCGCCTGCAGCAGGCCATGTCCAACACCGGCATGTTCCCCAACATGGTCATCCAGATGATCGCCGTCGGCGAGGAATCCGGCGCACTCGACGAGATGTCGAGCAAGGTCGCGCAGTTCTACGAGGCCGAGGTCGACAACGCGGAGGACCGCATGACCAGCCTGCTCGAGCCGCAGATCATGGCGATCCTCGGCGTGCTGGTCGGTGGTCTCGTCATCGCGATGTACCTGCCGATTTTCAAGCTCGGCTCGGTCGTCTGATCCCGCGACAGCTGCTGACTGCGGCACGCGCGTGACTTCGGTGGTCGATCTGCTCGCGACCGCGCCGGGTCTGCTGATCGGCGTCGTCGCGCTGCTCGGCCTGCTGGTCGGCAGCTTCCTGAACGTGGTGATCCACCGCGTACCCATCATGCTGGACCGCGAATGGCGCGCGCAGTGCGCCGAGTTTGCGGGTCAACCCGCGGCAGCGGCGGAGCCCTACAACCTGGTGGCACCGCGCTCGGCCTGCCCTGCGTGCAAGGCGCCGATCACGGCGATGCAGAACATCCCGGTGATCAGCTGGCTGTGGCTGCGCGGCCGCTGTGCCAGCTGCCGCATGCCGATCAGTGCGCGCTATCCCCTGGTCGAGCTGCTCACCGGCGTCCTGTCGGCCGCGGTGGCGTGGAAATTCGGCTTTGGCGCGCCGCTCGCCTGTGCCCTGCTCGTGACCTGGGTACTGGTCGCGCTCACCGGCATCGACCTCGACACCCAGCTGCTGCCCGACAGCCTGACGCTGCCGTTGCTGTGGGCGGGCCTCGCGGCGAGCCTGCTGTGGGGCAGTGGCGCGCCCGCCAGCATTCCGGTCGACCTGCGTACCAGCGTCATCGGGGCGATCGCCGGCTACCTTTCGCTGTGGTCCGTCTATCACTTGTTCCGCCTCGTCACGGGCAAGGAAGGCATGGGCTACGGCGACTTCAAGCTGCTGGCGGCGCTTGGCGCCTGGCTCGGCTGGCAGATGATCCTGCCGATCGTGCTGATGTCGGCGCTGGTCGGTGCAATCGTCGGCGTCGCCCTGATTGCGCGCTACGGCCGGGATCGAAATGTGCCGATGGCCTTCGGCCCCTACCTGGCGGCAGCGGGCTGGATCATGCTGATGTGGGGGCCGGAGATCGTCGGCGGCTACCTCGGCCTGTGGCGGCCGCCAGGCTGAGACATGCGGCGGATCTACCGCGTCGGGCTGACAGGCGGAATCGCCAGCGGCAAGAGCACCGTGGCCCGTGAGTTCGCGGCGCGCGGCATCCCGGTCATCGACAGCGATGAGATCGCGCGCGACGTCGTCAAACCCGGCACTGCCGCGCTGGCGGCGATCCGCGCGCGCTTCGGCGACGGCATCCTGCTGCCCGACGGGCAACTCGACCGCCGCGCGCTGCGCGAACGGGTATTCGCCGATCCGGCGGCGCGCCGCGATCTCGAGGCAATCACGCACCCCGCGATACGGGCCGAGATGGATCGGCGCTCCGCCGAAGCGGGCGGCCCGTACCAGATCCTGGCCATTCCGTTGCTGGTCGAAGGCGGGCGCGGCGACCGCGTGCAGCGCGTGCTGGTAGTGGACTGCGATGAGGCCACGCAGGTCCGACGCGTCATGGCGCGGGACGGCGTCGACGAGGCCAGCGCCCGCGCGGTACTCGCGGCACAAGTTGGCCGCGCCGCGCGCCTGGCCGCCGCCGACGACGTGATCCGCAACGAAGGCGGCCTGGCCGACCTCGGCCGCCAGGTCGCCGAGCTCCACGCACGGTATCTGGCCGCGGCGCAGCATCATGGCAGAATAGCCCGATGACAGTGGACGGCCCGGACCAGGGCACCGCGCGAGCAGGCAATACGAACGCAACGCCGGGCTTGCCTGCGCAGATCGTCTTCGAACAGCCGCTCAACGAGCGGCTGCGTACGTTCCTGCGGATCGATTTCCTGTACAACCAGGCGCTGTTCCACAACCAGGGGCAGAACCAGTGGGGCAGCCGCGCGGCCGTCGGCAGCCTGCTCGACATCATCGCCATCACTTCGCGTTCCGATACGCGCGCCGAAGCGCTGAAGGAACTGGAGCGCCAGCTCGCGATGCTCAATGAGTTCCAGTCGCGCCCCGGGGTCGATGCCGCGCGCCTGCGCACCGTCATCTCCAACCTGTTGCGCCTGCGTGCCACGCTGCTCGCGGCTGGTGCCCAGTACCTGCAGCCGCTGCGCGATTCGGATTTTCTCAGCGCCATCAAGCATCGCAGCGCCATTCCCGGCGGCACCTGCGAGTTCGACCTGCCGGACTTCTACTACTGGCTCAGCCAGCCGGCCCCGCTGCGCGCCGAGACCTTCGGCGCCTGGCTTGGCATGCTGCGGCCGCTTTGCGACGCCATCTCCGAGCTGTTGTGGCTGGTGCGCCAGAGTGGCCGGCCGCGCACCGAAGCGGCACGTGGCGGCGTGTTCCACATCACCTTCGAACGCGAGAATCCCGTGCAGCTGCTGCGGATTGGCGTGCCCGCCGCGCTCGGCCTCTACCCGGAGATCAGCGGCAGCCAGCACCGCTCCAGCGTGCGCTTCGTCACCTGGGGCGGGCCGACCGAGAGGGCGCGCCAGGTCGAAACCGACGTCGACTTCGAACTGACCTGCTGCACGTGAAGTGCCCGACCTGCAAGCGTCCCATCGCCTGGACCGACGACTTCCCCCAGCGTCCGTTCTGTTCCGAGCGCTGCCGGCTGGTCGACTTCGGCGCCTGGGTGTCCGGCGTGCACGCCATTCCGGGGGAGCCGCTCGAAGACGATAGCAGCGACCGCGACCTTCAGCCTGGGTCACCCGACCGCTCGCAGACCGACGCCTGATCGGACGCCGCCTGCATGCAACCGGAATTCTGGCGCGAGCGCTGGCAGCGCAACGAGATCGGCTTCCACCAGGACCTGCCGCACAAAGCTCTCGAGGCCCACTGGGCGCGCCTGCAGCTGCAACCCGGCAGCCGCGTGTTCGTGCCGCTTGCCGGCAAGAGCCTCGACATGCTGTGGCTGGCACGACGCGGACATGCCGTGGTCGGCGTCGAGCTGGCCCCTGAAGCCGTTGCCGCCTTTGCCACCGAGCAAGGGCCGCAACCACGCATCGACCTGCGCTGCGGCGACATCTTCGACCTGACCAGCGCCGCGCTCGGGCCGGTTGCCGCGGTGTTCGACCGCGCGGCGCTGATCGCCCTGCCGCCGGCGCTGCGCCAGCGCTACGCCACCCAGATGGCCTCGCTGACCGCCGCCGGCACGCGCACGCTGCTGGTGACGCTGGAGTACGAGCAGTCGCGCATGAGCGGGCCGCCGCACAGCGTGCCCGAGGATGAGGTGCACGCGTTGTTCGACGCCACGCACCATGTGGAACTGCTGGAGCGCGACAATGCACTCAGCGACTTTCCCAAGTTCGCGCAGCGCGGCGTGCCGGCGCTGAGCGAAGCCGTGTACCTGCTGGAGCGCCTGGAGATCTCATGAGCAAGACCGCAGCATCCGACCCGCACCAGCTGATGCAGCAGCTCACTGCATTCATGGACGCGTGGGTTTACCCGAACGAGCATCGCTACCGCGAAGAGCTCGAGCGCCCGGGTCAGCGGTGGCGCGTGCCTCCCGTGATGCAGGAGCTGAAGGCGCGCGCGCGTGCTGCCGGCTTGTGGAACCTGTTCCTGCCGGGCGAAGAGCACGGCGCGGGGCTCAGCAACCGGGACTACGCCCCGATGGCCGAGATTATGGGCCGCGTAGGCTGGGCGTCCGAGGTGTTCAACTGCAACGCGCCGGACACCGGCAACATGGAAGTGCTGGAGCGCTACGCGAGCGAAGCCCAGAAGGCGCAGTGGCTGACGCCGCTGCTGAACGGCGAGATCCGCTCCTGCTACGCGATGACCGAGCCCGACCTGGCGTCGTCCGATGCCACCAATGTCGCTACGTCGATCCGGCGTGACGGCGACGAGTACGTGGTCAATGGCCGCAAGTGGTTCATCACCGGCGCGCCGTACGAGCTGTGCCGCATCATGATCCTGATGGGCAAGACGGATCCCGACAACCCGAACCGCCACCTGCAGCAGTCGCAGATCCTGATCCCGATGGACACGCCCGGGCTGACCGTGGTTCGCCCGCTGACCACCCTGGGCTATGACGATGCCCCGCTCGGCCACGCCGAAATCCGGCTCGAGAACGTGCGTGTACCTGCCTCCAACCTGGTCCTGGGCGAGGGCCGCGGCTTCGAAATCGCCCAGGGCCGGCTCGGCCCGGGGCGCATCCATCACTGCATGCGGCTCATCGGCTGCGCGCAACGTGCGCTGGAACTCGCCTGCCGCCGCGCCAATTCACGCATGGCCTTCGGTCGCAAGCTCGCCGAGCAGGGCAGCCTGCGCGAGCTGGTGGCGCTGTCGGCGGCAGAACTCGCGCAGGCGCGGCTGCTGACGCTGCACGCAGCCGAACGGATGGACGCCCTGGGAAACAAGGCCGCGCGCGACGTGATCGCCATGGCCAAGATCATCGTGCCGACCATGGCGCAGAACGTCATCGACCGCGCGATCCAGATCCACGGCGCCGGCGGCCTGAGCCAGGATTATTTCCTGGCGGAGGCATTCAACTACGCTCGCTACTGCCGGATCGTCGACGGACCCGATGCCGTGCACATGGCTGCGCTGGGCAAGTCGGTGCTGGCGCAGTACGCGAGCTGACCGCGGATTGGCTGCACCCGGTGCGCCGCCTTCGCGCCGGGACCCCAGGATGGCCGCTTTCATGTTGTGTTGACCGCGGTGCGCATGGCATAAAGCCTTGTTTCTCGAAGTCCGCGATCCGCAAGAAGAACCAAAGAGGTGGATCATGTTGCGAACGTATTTTTCCAGCCGCCCGGTTTGGGCGTCGGCGCTGCTGGTCTCGCTGCTGCCCGCGATCGGTGCCGCGGAAGTGACCGTGCAGCCGCGCGTTACGGTCGGGGCGCAGGATTACGAGTTCAACTATTTCGACGTCATCGCGCCCGTCCTGCCTTTGCGCGCGCTGACACGTGACGGCTTCAAGGTGGGCGATCGCCTGCAACTGCACGGCGTCGGCCTGACGGTTGCCAGTGGTCGCTGGTTCTTCGACGTCGGCGGGCAGCGCACCGATACGGGAACGCAGGACACACTGCAGTTCATCAGCGCCGACATCGTCAACTTCGCGCTGCTGCCCCGCGACATCCAGCTGCTGCTGCAAGCGCTGAACGTCACCAACGGCCCCGGCGCGACTCATAACCTTCGTACCAGCTTCTCCCGCGAAGACCTCAATGGCGTCATTGGCTTCGGTGTCAATGCCAATCTGTCGATCTTCGTCGGCTACAAGGACGCGAAGACCAGCCTGCGTAACCAGCTCGTACCGACTTTCCTGCCGAATCTGACGGTTTTCCAGAACGTGGCCTTCGGCAACGTCTACCTCATCGGCGACCAGCAGAACGAGTTCAGCTACAAGGGTGAATTCATAGGCTCGAGCTATTCGGCCCCGGTCGAGCGCTGGCGCGGTTCGTTCGGCATTCAAGCCTCTGTCGCGCGCCTGACCGGCAAGATCGACTCCACATATAACGGTGCTGTCTTCATCGCGGTGCCCTTAGGGACCGGGCTCGCGCAGATTCCGGCCTCGGCGGCCGGGCTGGACACAACGATCGAGGCCGGACGGGGGAAATCCACGGGACTCAATCTCGGTGTGTCGTGGACCGGCAACCTGGGCGGGCTGAGCGCGCGCCTCGAGCGCCTTTCCTACACGATCGGCGTCGACCGCTCGGAATACACGTTCAAGTCCAGCATCCGCGGGGCCAACGACTTCTCGGAGACCGTGACCCGGGCGCGGCTCGACCTCAAGTACGCCTTCACGGTGGGCAAGAAGTCGGAGTAGCACTGCGCGCGCCGCTCGCCCTGGACGACGAACTGCTGCTGCGCCGTCAGTGAGGACTGAGCGGCGTCAGCGCCGTGTCAGCTCGAGCTTGCGCCCCTCGAGTTGCAGGTCGCGCCACGGGTCGAAGCCCGCCTCGTTGGTCAGTACGTAGCTGCCGTCGTTCAGGCGCCAGGCCTGGCTGTACAGGTTTGAGAGCTGCGCCTGTCCGCCCGGCGCGTTCGGGTCGTCGAAAGTCTGGACGCCGCGCATCAGTTCGCCGAACCGCGCGGCGCGCCGGTCGGCGCTCTCCTGGGAGGACTGCCAGGCGGACTGGCGGATCCGGTCGATCTCGGCGTTCGATTGCATGATCATCTGGCTGCGCTTACGACTCTCCTCCAGCGCAACGCGGCCGATAGCGGCATTGTGACCGTTGATGCGCGACTCCCACTGGGGGTTCCCCTTCATCGCGCTGCGCAAGCCCTCGAAGAACGCCTCGTTGAACGAGCCAGTCGGCGCACTCGCGAACCACATCGGAAAAGTCGAGCCTGTCAGTGCGTCCATCTGGCCGGTACCGACGTTGGAGCGCTGCAGGCTGAAGATGGCGACGGCGGCAATGAGTGCCCGCATCTCAACGCCGTTCTCGGTGTAGCCGAAGTAGACCTGGCCTGCTTCAACCCAGGTGCGCATCTCGCCGATCGCGGTCGGTGTGTAGGAATTGAAGCCCGAGAACTGCCGCTGCAGGTCCTGGCGCGGGCGAAAGCCCCGGATCGCCGCGCCCGGCCGGACCTGCCGGGCCACCCACTCGAGGTACTGACGGACGTTCGTAAACGGGGCCTGGCGGCAGCCGGGTGTGGATACCGGGGCGCCGTAGTTGTTCGTTTCCCAGCGGTCCTGCGGCAGCACGGCGATGGCGACCCGACCGTCAGGCGAGCTTGCGCTCCAGTTGAATACATAGCCGTTGGTGCAAAGCGCCTCCCGGCCCCAGTACACGCCCCCCTGCGTGCGCCAGCCGTACGGCAGGAAAAGCGTGGTCGCGGCCATCGGCTGTTCGAATCCCGTGGCGTCGATGATCACGGCCGGCTGCAGATGAATGGCATTCTTCGGCAGGCCGCGGGCGGCGGCCGGCGTCGTGGGCAGCGCACGTTTTGAAGCGGGACCGGCAACGTCCTGCTGCTGCGGATTGCGGGCCACATCGGCGGCCAACGGTGCAGTGTCGATGGCAGGCGAGCCGTCGAGAGCCGAGCAGCCGACCGTGGCCAGCGTCACCAGGGCGACGAACACGGGGAGTCGGATCATGGGCGCAGCTCCGTCCGTGTCAGGGTGCCGACGACGTGGCGCCGGCGGCGCGAACGATCTGTACCTCGACCCGGCCTGCCCAGACGGCGTCACGGGCTGGCGCATTGCGGACAGCGCGGGTCGCGGTGTTCGACAGCGACGGGAAATCGACCTTGATGTTGCCCTTTTCGTCGCGGTCTTCGAGCGTTTCCTGGTAGAAGTTGATCGGGTCGGCGCTGAGGAAAGCCACGACGAGATTGCGGCCCAGCGGTTCCGAGGCCAGCAGGTCGAAACGCATGTCCGCCGTCGGGAACGAGAACCGCCCTGCCGGCACAGCGTTGTCCTGGTGCAGCTTGTTGGGAAACAGCACCGTCGCCGTGTCGTCCGCGTCGACGGTCACGATGTTCAGGTAACCGCCGGCGGGCAGCGTCATGTCCAGTTTCACGGGCTCTTCGAGCGCGTACGCGTCGCGGGCCGTGCGGATCTTGAACTGCCTGCGCTGCGCTGCCGCCAGTTCGAGCAATCGCTCTCGGTTGGGCGCTCGCGCCACGGGAGTCGTGCCGCCCATGAGCGCCTGTCCCGCGAGCTCCGGGTTGCCCGAGAGCTGCGGGTGATGGACTTCGCGTGCATCCACCTTGGCGCGGATGTACTCGCCGGCCCGGTCGCGCAGCTCCGCGAGAGTGATGGGCGCACGCGCCGTGGTGCTCGCGGCAATCGCCTGGGTGATCGCCGTCGTGAAGATGCCGCCGCTCATCGTGCCGATCGCTTTCTCGCCATCGCCGGCGGCGGAAAGCGAGACGAAGTTCTGCCCCGATTCCGCACGCGGCGAAAGATCGCGGGTAAAGCTCGACCGGCCCTCCGGCATGCCTGGATACACGAATGACTTCACGAACACCGGCTCGCGCGCCAGGCTGCGATTCTCCAGCGTGAACGAGCGCGTGACCGTGCCCGAGTGGCAGGCGTCGACGAGGACGATGACATTCCGGCTCGCGATCCGGGCGATCAACGCGCCAATCTGGTCGTCGGTGACGACGCCGTCGAGGCTCGATCGGCCAGCCACGGTCCTGCGACGCATGTCATGGGTTACGAGGACCTCGTCGGCGCGGTCGCTTTCGTCACCGTCCACGTCGGGCACATTGCTGCCGTGGCCGCTGAAATAGAACACCACGCGGTCCTCGGCCTTTACGCCCTCACGCAGCCAGGTGGAAAACTCCCGCACCACGGCGGTCGATGTCGCCTGTTCGTCCATCAGCGTATGGATCTGACGATTCTCGAAGCCCAGCCGGTTCAGCGTCTCACGCATCCGCTCCAGGTCGA
>JANPDV010000273.1:0-9025 GCA_031431655.1 Gammaproteobacteria bacterium
GGGTGCAGTCGCGCCAGCGCCAGGAACGAATAGAAGATCGCATCGTGGCGGATGCCCAGGTACTCGTGCGACGCCAGCCACACGGCAACCGCAGCGAGCGCGAACGCCAGCGCCGGCAGCAACGGGATTCCGGCCGCGGGACCGGGTGACAGTTGGTGGGCAGCGCGCAACATTCAGCGCGCATTATGTCTGCTGACAGGCACCCCGGTTTGTGACCCGGATCGCAACCCGGGCTGGAACGCGCGGCCGCGCCGCGACCGGGCTCAGAACTTGATGCGACCGCCGCCGCCGGGAGGGCCGGGCGGCGCACCGCCGATCTCCGGGACCACGATGCGCGAGCCAGCCTCACGGCGCATCTCCTTGGCCTCTTCGATGGCGTCTTCCAGGGCGACATGGACCGCCTTGGGAAACTGTTCGATCGCGTCGGCGAGATCCTTGGCCGGAATCTCGAACATCAGCGGCAGTACGCCACCCGGGGTCAGCAACTGCGTCTGGCCCGCGAACAGCGTCGGACGCGCGGCATCGAGCGAGCCGTCGACCAGCACCGGCGTCATGCGGCGGATGGTGCCGGCCCGACGATCGGTGAAGGTCTCTTCGCGGTAAAGCCCGCTGGTGTCGAACTTGATTTCGGGCAATCCGAGGTCTTGAGCGGCCATATCTGCCTTTCGTGAAAAATCAGGGGACCGGCCGCGCAAGCGACTCGGCGATCATGTCGATGCTGACCGCAGGACCTTCCTGTCGGATCAACACCTTCTTGCGGAAAAAACGCGTGAAGCCGGCAGGACCCATCCGCGAGCCGCCCATGCCAGACAGCTTGAACGAGTGCTTCTCGCCCTCGTGCATCGCCGCCGTCAGCGAACCATCGTTGAGGCTGATGCCGCCCGCATCGATCTGGCGGCCAATCGCCTCGGCCTCCTCGAGCGTGCCAGCCACCACGCCGGCCGAGAGGCCATAGATCCCGTCGTTGGCGAACTCGAGCGCCTGCTCGATGCTGTCGTATGGCATGACGGGCATCACCGGGCCGAAGGTCTCTTCCGTCATCAACTTCATCTTGTGAGTGACGTCGACCAGCACGGTCGGACGCAGCCACTTGCCGCCATGGTCTTCGATCTTGCCCCCGCAGAGCACCCGCGCGCCCTGCGCGCAGGCATCGGCAATCTGCTCGGCGACAATCGTGGCCTGTTTGCCGAAAATGAACGGTCCGATGGTGCCAGCATGCAGGTCGGGCCAGTTCGGCTCGACGCGCGCGGCCTTCTCGACGAGGCGCTTGACGAAGGCGTCATAGATGCGCCGGTCGACGTAGATGCGCTCCAGCGACTGGCACGCCTGGCCAGTGGCGAGGCACGAGGCACGCAGCGCCACATCGGTGGCGCGCTCGAGATCCGCGCTCGCGGTGACGATCAGCGGATCCTTGCCACCGAGCTCGAGGAACGCGGGGATGAAATGTCGCGCCGCGTTCTCGGCGACCAGCCGGCCGGTAGCTACGCTGCCGGTGAAGCACACGACATCGGACAGCGAGACGAGCGCCTCGCCGGTCTGACGGCCACCCGGCAGCACTGCGAGCACAGCCTCGAGTTCCGGCACCGCTGCAATCGAGCGCCGGATCGGCCCGCAGAAGCGCGGTGTGACCTCGCTCGGCTTGATCAGCACCGCACAGCCCGCCAGCAGCGCAGGAATCGCATCGATGAAGCACAGTGACAGCGGGAAGTTCCACGGGCTGATGACGCCGACCAGCGAGTACGGCACATACTGCGAACGGAACGACAGGTTCGGCGCCATCTTCGAGCGCCCTTCTTCCTCGGGCGCGAGCTGCGGCGCCTGCGCGGTCCAGCGGTCGATCATGCCGAGGATCGACTGGGCCTCGCTGGTGGCGATCAGGTAGCGGCCGGTGTCGGTCGCGAGATCGCGCGCAATCTCGCCCTGGCGGGCCTGCAGCGCCTCGCGCCAGCGCCGCAGCACGGCGATGCGGTGCGCCATGCCGGCTTCGCGCCAGGTCTTCTGGGCGGCCCGCAGGCCGCGCGCCGTTGCCTCGAGCTCGGCGCGTGATGGCGCGTTGAAGTGGTAGTCGACCTCGCCGGTTCGTGGGTTGCGAACCGCAAAGCGCTCGCCCGACATGGCGCGGCCATGGGCCGCGGCCGGTGTTGCGGGAACCTGCGATGCGGGAGTTGCCATCACGCTATCTTGCGGGAGCGCCGCGGCGCTGCAAAGCCTGGACGAACGGAATGTCCGCCTCGAGCAGGTCTTCGTGGTGCAACGCATCGAGCGGCACCCACTTGAACCGCTGGCCGTCCAGGCCGCGCGGCTCGCCGCGGAACGACTCGACCACGTGGAGGTGGAGTTCGACCCGACGCTCGGGATAGTCGTGCGTCAGCTGCATCAGGGCACTGTGGCGATGGATCTCGACGCCGAGCTCTTCGCGCAGCTCGCGCGCCAGCGCAACGGCCTCGGTTTCACCATCGATGATCTTGCCGCCCGGAAACTCCCATCGACCGGGATGCAGCCGGTCCGCAGGACGCTGGGCGATCAGCACCCGGCCACGGGCATCGAACAATGCGCCGGCGACCACCCGGACAGCCTGGCGCGCGGCGGCACTCAGGCTGCACCCTCGAGCGCGCCGTGGCAGTGCTTGAACTTCTTGCCGGAACCGCAGGGACAGGGTTCGTTACGGCCGACTTTGCGGTCGCCACGGACAAAGGGTGTGTCGTTGCCTGCCAGCGGCTGGCCCATCGGCCGCATCCCGCCACCAGGCCCGCTGCCGCCAGCGCCGCCCATGCCCGCGCCCGCGCCAAGCCCGGCTCCCAGGCCCGCGCCGGCGCGCAGCGGTCGCATCGCCGGTGCACCGGAGGCCGCGGTTTCGCCGGTCAGAACCGCCTGGCCGTCGTCGCCAGGGGCAAGTCCGGCGCCACCCAGCACCGAAGCCGCTTCGGCATGCTGTGCCTGCAGGGCCTGCATCATGCGGCGCGCGCGTTCTTCTTCCTCGCGCTGCAGGTCTTCTTCGGTGCGGACCTCGAGTCGTGTCAGTACCGAGGCGGTGTCGTACTTGACCCGATCCAGCATGGCACTGAACAGTTCGTACGCCTCGCGCTTGTACTCGTAACGGTAGTCCTTCTGCGCGTAGCCGCGCAGATGGATGCCCTGTCGCAGATAGTCCATGCCAGCGAGGTGATCGCGCCAGTGCTGGTCCAGCGTGCGCAGCATCACGTCCTTCTCGACGTGTTTCATGAGGTCCGGCCCGTAGCGCCTGGCCTTTTCGTCGTACTGCGCGTCGACTGCGTCGATCACGCGCTTGCGGAACGACTGTTCGTCGAGCTCAGGCTCCCTGGCGAGCCAGTCCTGCGGATTGATCGCGGTGTTGAAGTCCTTGCCGACCGACTCGGCGAGACCGGCCAGATCCCAGTCCTCGTGCGGTACGTTGCTGGGCAGGTGCGTGTCGAGCAGCGTGCCCAGCGCGTCGGCGCGGATCCCGCGGATTGCGCCCGAAAGATCGTCCGCACCCATGACCTCGGTGCGCTGCTGGTAGATCACCTTGCGCTGGTCGTTCGCGACGTCATCGAACAGCAGCAGCTGCTTGCGGATGTCGAAGTTATGCGACTCGACCTTGCGTTGCGCCTTCTCGATGCGGCCCGACAGCATGCGACTCTCGATGACCTCGCCTTCCTTCATGCCGGCGACAGTCAACAGCCGCTTGGTGAAGTTCGGATCGCCGAAGATCCGCATCAGGTTGTCTTCCATCGACAGGTAGAAGCGCGAGCTTCCAGGGTCGCCCTGCCGACCAGAGCGGCCACGCAGCTGGTTGTCGATGCGGCGTGACTCGTGCCGCTCGGTGCCGATGATGTGCAGGCCGCCGGCCGCGACGACCTGGTCGTGCCGCTGCTGCCACTGTGCGCGCACATTGGCGCGCGCGGCGTCATCGGCATCCGCCGGCAACGCGTGCAGCTCCGCCTCGAGGTTGCCCCCGAGCACGATGTCCGTGCCACGACCCGCCATGTTGGTCGCGATGGTGATCGAGCCGGGCCGGCCCGCCTGGGCGACGATCGGCGCCTCGCGTTCGTGCTGCTTCGCGTTCAGCACCTCGTGGGTGATGTTTTCTTTCTGCAGCACGCCGGCCAGCAGCTCCGAGGTCTCGATCGAGGTCGTGCCGACCAGCACCGGCTGCAGGCGCGAGACGCAATCCTTGATGTCCTCGACGATCGCCTGGAACTTGTCCTTCTGGGTCAGGTAGACGAAGTCGGAGTGATCCTGGCGCACCATCGGCCGATGCGTCGGCACCACGCAAACCTCGAGTCCGTAGATCTGCAGGAACTCCGGCGCCTCGGTGTCGGCCGTGCCGGTCATGCCGGAGAGCTTGCCGTAAAGGCGGAAGTAGTTCTGGAACGTGATCGAGGCGACCGTCTGGTTCTCCTCGCGCACCTTCACGCCTTCCTTGGCCTCGATGGCCTGGTGCAGGCCCTCGGACCAGCGGCGGCCCGGCATCGTGCGCCCGGTGAACTCGTCAACGATGACGACCTCGCCATTGCGCACGATGTATTCGACGTCGCGCTTGTAGAGCGCGTTGGCGCGCAGCGACGCGCTGACGTGATGCATCAGCCGGATGTTGGCCGCGTCGTACAGCGACTCGCCCGGCTTGAGCAGGTCGGCCTCGATCATCAGCTGCTCGACACGCTCGTGGCCCGCCTCCGTGAGGTTCACCTGGCGCTGCTTCTCGTCGACCGAGTAGTCGCCGGGACCGTCTTCCTGCTTCTGCCGCTCCAGACGGGGCACCAGCTTGTTGATGGCAAGGTAGAGGTCGGTGCTCTCTTCGGCCGGACCCGAGATGATCAGCGGCGTGCGCGCCTCGTCGATCAGGATGGAATCCACCTCGTCGATGATCGCGAAATTGAGGCCGCGCTGGACGCGATCCTCGAGGCGGAACGCCAGGTTGTCGCGCAGGTAATCGAAGCCGAACTCGTTGTTGGTGCCGTAGGTGATATCGCAGGCGTATGCCGCGCGCTTCTCGGCGGACGACTGTGCGTTGCGGATCACACCGACGGTGAGGCCGAGAAACTTGAAGATCGGCCCCATCCAGTCCGAGTCGCGCTGCGCGAGGTACTCGTTGACGGTGACGACGTGCACGCCCTTGCCGCCGAGGGCGTTCAGGTACGCCGCCAGCGTGGCCACCAGGGTCTTGCCCTCGCCGGTGCGCATCTCCGCGATCTTGCCGTCGTGCAACGCCATGCCACCGAGCAGCTGCACGTCGAAATGCCGCATGCCGAGCGTGCGCCGCGCCGCCTCGCGAACCACGGCGAAAGCCTCGCCCACGATCTCGGCGAGCGGCTTGCCGCCCTGCAACTGGTCGCGGAACTCGGCCGTCCTGGCCTGCAACTGCGAATCCGTGAGCGCCTGCAGCGCCGCTTCGGCTCGCGCCGCTGCCTGCACCACCGGCGCATAGGTCTTCAGCAGGCGGTCGTTACGGCTGCCGAATATGCGGGTCAGGAAATTGGACACCATCGCACCTTGATGTTGGGATCCGGATTTTCGAATAATCCGTGTGAAAACAACAGCATAGGCGCGCTGACGCGAATGCTGGGAGCGGTATTGTACGGGTAGACGTGCAGCGCCGCGAATGGTTCGCGCGGCGAACCCGTGCTGCGAAACTGGCCGGCCGGCGTCAGTCGCCGATGAAGCTCCGCGGATTGACCTGACGGCCGTCCTTGAGCACTTCGAAGTGGACGTGCGGCCCGGTGGAGCGCCCGGTCGACCCCATCAGCGCCAACGGGTCGCCGCGGGTGACGGTTGCGCCGATCGTCGCCAGGTTGCTCTGGTTGTGCGCGTACCGCGTCACCAGGCCATTGCCGTGGCTGACTTCCACCACGTTGCCGTAGCCGGACCGCTCACCCGCGTAAGTGACCACGCCGGAGGCCACTGCGACGACTTCCGCGCCCATGGTGCCGGCGAAGTCGACGCCCTTGTGAAACGCCTGGTGACCCGTGAAAGGATCCTGGCGCTCGCCGAACTGCGACGAGATGAAGCCTCGACGCACCGGCCGGCCCTCCGGAACGATCTGTTCACGCAGTTCGCGCTGCAGGATGACGTTCTCCAGCGCAGAGAGCTGCACCCCGCGCATCGTGACGCGTTCTTCCATGACCCCGATCATCCGCGAAAGGTCCGGCAATTGGGCACCGACACCGTCGCTCTCGGGACCGCCGATCGCCGGCTGCGAGTCAAAGTCGAACTCGCGGCTGTCGATGTTCGCCATTTCGGTGAGTCGCTTGCCGAGCGCGTCGATGCGCAGCACGTGCGCGTTGACCTGCCCCATGCGCGCCGACAACGCGTCGATGCGCGCCTGCACCTGCAGTTTCAGCTGCGCAAGTTCCTGCTGCTGCGAAGCCACGGCGCGCGCAAACTGCGAAGGATCGCCGTTGGCGGTACGCACGCCCGAGCGTTCACCAAGCGTCATGCCAAGCGAGAACGCGCCCGCCACGACGAGCATCAAGGCGGCAGATGCGCCTGCTAACAATGCACCGCGATTAAGATGCAGCGTGTGCGTCTTGCCGTCGCGGCGGTTGAAGAGGATCAGCTGCATGCGCTGCAGCCGCCGGGGATCGAAAACCCGGGTCGTGATTGACGCGAATTTCGAATGGGAACTTGTGTTGCGAGGGGCGCGCTGATCGGACGGCATGAATACCTGCGAAGTCGCACGGCAGACAGCTGCCGAACGAGTGGCTGTGGTCGATCTTCGGCCTGCGTAAGCAAGCCGTCCATTTCCCACAAGCGCTCAAAAGGAGAGCGCTTGCGCTTCGCCGGTAACCCCGCTGTCATAGCTCCTCGCTTTAGACCGGTGGCTTTGCGTCCCCGCCTTTCAGCGGGTTTGCCCTGATGCAGCGGCGGGACTATGCCTAAACGATTGCGCCGAAACAAGAAATACGTTCCAGCTTCTGAACCCTCGCCGGGCTATGGAAAGGCGAGGTCGTTTAATGTCAAAGACTTGCTGGCTTCTTCCGCTTTTTCTTTGACGAAAGGCCAGCAATACCTTGATGAGAAACAGGTTTTGTTACTTCGGGTCCGGGCTCTGTTGCCCGAGGAGCTGCGCGACCGGGTGGTCGCCGCGGCGCTGGAAGCAGGCCAGCTGACGCTGATCTGCCGCTCGGCAGCCTGGGCTGCGAGGCTGCGCTTCGCCGTGGCAGGGCTGCCGTTGCCGGCCGTGGCGGAACTCGGCGGATCAGTCACCCACACGGTGGTACGAGTGCGGCCCGGTCGACCCTGATTGCCGGCCGCAGGTCGACCGGTCAGCCGGCGGCGACCGCGAGAGGCACAGCCGTGCGCGAGTACGAAATGGGCGTGTCTTCGGGCTTCTCGAACACCACCGCTTCCCAGGCCGTGCGGTCGGCCAGGAGCTTGCGCAGCAGGCGATTGTTGAGTCCGTGCCCGGACTTGAAGCCACTGAACTCACCGATGAGGCTGTAGCCCAGCAGGTAGAGATCACCGATGGCGTCCAGGATCTTGTGCTTGACGAACTCATCTTCGTAGCGCAACCCATCCGCATTCATCACGCCCGTGTCGTCGAGCACGATCGCGTTGTCGAGGTTGCCACCGAGCGCGAGGTTGCGCTGGCGCAGGCCTACGATGTCACGCATGAAGCCGAACGTACGCGCGCGGCTCACTTCCTTTAGGAAGGATGTGGACGAAAAATCCATCGAAGCGCGCTGCGCGTGCCGCTTGAAGATCGGGTGGTCGAACTCGATCTCGAAGTTCACCTTGAAACCGTCGAACGGATCGAAGCGCGCCCACTTGTCGCCGTCCTCGACTCGCACCGTCTTGCGAATGCGAATGAAACGCTTGGGCGCGCGCTGCTCTTCGACGCCCGCCGACTGCAGCAGGAACACGAACGGGCCCGCGCTGCCGTCCATGATGGGAATCTCCGGCGCGTCGACCTCGACGATGGCGTTGTCGATGCCGAGGCCCGCGAATGCGGACAGCAGGTGCTCTACCGTGGAGACGCGAACGTCGCCTTGCACCAGCGTCGTACCGAGCGTGGTCTCGCCGACGTTTTCCGCCCGCGCGGGTACATCGACCGGCTCAGGCAGGTCCGTGCGGCGAAACACGATGCCGGTGTCGGGCGGCGCGGGCTTCAAGGTCATCATGACCTTCTTGCCGTTGTGCAGACCGACTCCGGTAGCGCGTATCGAGTTCTTGAGGGTGCGTTGTCCGACCATTGTTCGCGTCCCGAGCAGGGACTGGGCCGAGACTCCCCTCGCGACCCAGTCCCTTCCGAAACAAAAGGTTGCCTAAGTTACCACAAGCCGGGCTTGAGCACGCCTCGGCAACCTCGTTGCCTCAGTCCGCCTGGCGCCGCAAGAAGGCCGGGATGTCGAGGATGTCGTCCGAGTTGAGCTCGTGGCGCAGGCCATCGCCTACCGCCTTGCGCTGCACCGTCGGCTTGTCAAACTGGGCGTAGTCACCCGGGTTCAACGGGCCGCCGCGGCGCACCATCCGCATCGGCAGCTCGCCGGCAGCAGCCGCCGCAGTGGCAGCAGCGCCGGACATGCCACGCGGACCGACTGCCGTCAGCGCAGGACGGCCAGCAGCAGCCGCCTGCGGGCGGCCGAGACCGGTCGCGACGACCGTGACACGCAGCTCGTCGGTGAGCGACGGGTCGATGACGGTTCCCACCACCACGGTGGCATCCTCCGACGCGAATTGTTTGACGATCGTGCCGACTTCCTGGAACTCGCCAATCGACAGGTCCATGCCGGCCGTGACGTTGACCAGCATGCCGTGTGCGCCATGCAGATTGACGTCCTCCAGCAGCGGCGACGAAATCGCAGCCTCGGCGGCTTCGCGCGCGCGGTGCTCACCGCGTCCGACGCCGGAGCCCATCATCGCCATGCCGGTTTCCGCCATCACGGTGCGCACGTCGGCGAAGTCGACGTTGATCAGGCCCGGACGCGTGATCAGTTCCGCGATGCCCTGTACGGCGCCCTGCAGCACCTCGTTCGCGCTCTTGAACGCATCGAGCAGCGTGGTCTTCGGCCCCAGCACCGTGAGC
>JANPDV010000274.1:0-9838 GCA_031431655.1 Gammaproteobacteria bacterium
CCGCGGGTGGCGCCGCGCCGCGCGTGCGCGGCCTGCTGCAAAGGCTGCAGAATCGGTCCGCCAGCTCCAAGTCGCGACTGACTCTGGTCGACATCGCCGCCGAGCTGCGCGAGGCGTTGGAGGACACTTTCGCCAGCGACTGGTCCGTGACACCAGCTGCCCCGACACCATCCGCTGCGCCGCGACTGGCCCTCGTGAGTCGCGGGACGACTGCCGGGCCGACCAATGCCGGAGGCAAGCTTCAGGCTCGACCCGAGAGTGACGGCGTGGTTTCGGCCGTCGTCACGCAGGCCAGGCGCGATGCTGCCGGGCATCCGCAAGCGGACTCTTCCGCGCCGGGCACCCCGGCGCCTGCGCCTGCCACGCGTTCGTTACCGGCTGCAGCGACGCGACCACCGACTCGGAAAGCGAGCGGGGCGCCCAAGGTCGGCATGGCACCTGCGGCGCTCGAAGCCACCGGCCCGGTGCCAGTCGCCGCAGTGCCGCCGCGGCCGGGCAAGAGACCGCAGCATGACGACGCGTGGGACGGTTCGGACGCAGCGACGGCCGCGGTGCCCGGGTTTCGTTGGCAGCCGTTCGCCGTGGCGGCTGTAGTGGGCCTGGCGCTGCTCGCAATGTGGACTCGACAGAACTCAAACCAGGCAGCAAAACCCACGGTGGCCGGGGCCGTGACTGCGCCGCAAACGTCACGTGACGCCTCTGCGCCAGTGGCCCCTGCGGCCGCTCGCTCCGTGCCGCCAGCGACGCCGCCAGCGCCTTCAGCGCAGTCCGTGCCGTCGAAGCAACCCCCTGCGGCCATCCTGCCGAGCCGCACGTCGCCCGACGCGCCGCGGAGTGTCGCGGCGCCGTTGCCGCGCGCGCCGAATCCCGCGGCAACCCGGACTGTGGCGGCATCCAAACCCGTCGAGCCAAGGCCAGTGGTGCGCCCGCCGCTCGACCCGAACTCCTCCGCGGCGATGGTTGCCCAGGGCGATGCGCGCCTGTCGGAACTCGACGTCGACGCGGCAGTCGCTTCGTACCAGCAGGCGCTCACCCTGGCTCCAGGGTCCCGTCGCGCCCAGGACGGGCTCGAGCGCGCCCGTCGGCTTGCGGGCGTTGCGGCAATCGTTCGGGATGCACGCGATGCAGCACGTCGTGGCGACAATGCCAGGGCAGTGCAGGGCTTTTCACAGGCGGCTGCCGCCGCGCCGCAAAGTACGGCCCTGCAGCGCGACCTGCGCGAGGCGCGCAGTCAGCTTGGTGATGACGACTACGGTCGCAGTATCGGCGAGGGGTACGTGGCACTGGGTGCTGGTCGGCTGGAGGTGGCGCGCGAGGCGTTTGGCCAGGCCGAGCGGTTGCGACCGGGCGATCCCGCGGGCCGCCGCGGCATGAGCCAGACACTGACCGCAATACGCCTGCGCGAAGAAGCGGACGCGCGCCGGATCGCTCGTGGTACGGAATCCCCATCGACGCCCGCAACGATGACGGAGCCGGGACCGCCCGCGCCAGCCCCGGCGAACTGAGTGCCGCGACTGCGGCTCGGCGTGACAGCGCACACGGGCACCCGATAGAGTCGGAGCCGTGTCCGTCGATACGAGGTTGCCGGCAATGGCTCAGCCTGTTCCTGTCCCCGAGCGTTCCGAGGTTGCCGCCCTGCTGGCGGGTGTGCTGCAACCAGGTGAACTGATCCTGGAGCACGGCGAACGACGCGCCCTGTCTGGCGATGTCTATAGTGAAGGCGTGCTGGCCGACGCCGTGATCCGCTGCGCTGACCGTGAGCGCCTTGCGAGGGCGGTGCGAGTCGCTTCGGCGGCTGGCTATGCCATCGTCACTCGCGGTGGCGGCATGTCCTACACCGGCGGCTACATCCCCGAACGCGCCCGCACCCTGGTGGTGGATCTTGCCTGCCTGGACCGTATCCTCGAGATCAGCGCCGAGGATCTCTACATCACGGTCGAAGCGGGTGTCACCTGGAAGCGCATCTACGAGGCGCTCAAGCCACTCGGCCTGCGCCTGCCGTTCTTTGGAACCTTCTCGGGCGCAAAAGCCACGGCGGGCGGCGGTCTGTCCAACGGCGCGCTGTTCCTCGGCACCGCACGTTTTGGCACGGCGGCTGACTGCATGCTGGGCATGCAGTTGCTGCTGGCCGATGGCACGCTGCTGCGCACCGGACAGCTGGCGTTCCGCAACAGCACCAAGCCGTTTTACCGCACGTTCGGTCCTGATCTGTCGGGCCTCTTCATCCACGACTCAGGCTCGCTCGCCCTCAAACTCGAAGCGACCTTCCGCCTGATCCGCATGCCGGAGCACACCGGGTTTGCGTCATTCGTGTTCGATGGCATCGAGGCCGCCGGGCGCGCGCTTTCCGAGGTCGCACGCACTGGCGCTGCGGAAGAAGCCTATGTTTTCGATCCGGAGACCACCCGCAAGAACCTTGCTGCCAGTGACATGAAGGATGGCGTCCGGACGGTCGTCAAGGTGGTGCGAGGCGAGGCCAGCCTTCTGAAAGGCCTGCGCGAAGGCCTGCAGTTGATCGCAGCGGGCAAGGACTTCCTGCCGCCAGATGCCTATTCACTACATGTCGTTTGCACGGGCCGGAGCGAAGCGGCGCTGCAGGCCGACCTGGACGCGTGTCGCAATGCCTGCCTGCAGCTGGGGGGCACGGAAGCGCCGAACTCGATCCCGAAGGCGGTGCGGGCGAATCTGTTCCCGCCTCCCGACGGCGTGCTGGGTCCGCGCGGCGATCGCTGGGCCGCTTTGAATGCCAAGGTGGCGCACTCCGACGCGCCGCGCATCATGCGCGCCTGTGCCGCAGCGCTCAGGCCATACGAAGCGGAGATGAAACGACACGACGTCTGGATGAGCCACCTGCTGATCGCCATCGGCAGCCAGGCCTTCAGCTTCGAGCCGGTGTTCCACTGGTTCGACGAATGGCTGCCGATGCACGAGCGAACGGCAAGTCCCGCCACCCTGGCAGGGTTCAAGCGGCCGCAGCCGAATCCGCAGGCGAGGGACCTGGTGGAGCGACTGCGCAAGGTGCTGGTCACCGTGTTCGCCGACCTTGGCGCCGCGTCGAACCAGATCGGCAAGACCTATGGCTACCATTCGCTGATGGAGCCGGGCGCGGCCCGGTTGCTCGCGCAGATCAAGGATGCGGTGGACCCGGCGCGCGCGCTCAACCCGGGCGGGCTTGGGTTTCGCTAGGGATCGATCAGGCCTCTGCGGCCACCAACCGGCCCGCGCGACTGTCGCCGTACTGGCCCTGGGGGCCATAGACCCGCGGCGAACGCGGACTGCCCGTCAGGATCTCCAGCATGCCTTCGACTCGACGGATGCGCGACTGCACCAGCGCGCCGTTGCGATCATTGAGGTCACGGCAGCGTTGCGCAGCGCCGGCCACAGCAGCCCAGCGGGAGCGCAAGGCAGTGTCGGCATCACAGTAGTCGAGCAGGGCACCGATTCCCTGGGGCTCGTTGCGCAGGCCGAGCGCGCGCAGCAGGCCGCGGCGTTCTTCCTGGATGCGCAGCAGGGTGCCCATGCAGATCTGGCGCGCGGCGCACGCGTCCTCAAGCGCCTCCGCATGCTGGTTCTGTTGCAGGATCTGGTGCTCGCGGGACAGCAGGGTTTCGAGTTCCTGCAAGGTCGCGGCTTCTTCGCTCATCAGCCGCGCGAGCAACTCGCGGCACTGGTTCCGGTCCACTACTCGGCGCTCGCTTTGTCGCTCGCGCGCTGGTTCGCCGCGAGTTCGTAATCCTGCCGCAGCAGCTTCTCGGCGATGCGTTCGGCCTGGATCTGGAACGTGCCCTGGTCGATCGCGCGGCTGACGTCCGCGACGCGACCGGCGTTGACTTCAGGTATCGCATCGATGATGCCTTCGAGCGTGGCCAGGCGTCGCGCTGCCTCGGTGATGCGCACGTCCGTGGGTGCCGCGCCTTCCGGCTGGGTGCGTTCGCTGCTGGCATCCCGTACGCGCGCCACTGGCGCGCCGCCGCTCACCCCTATGGGCCGGGAGTCCAATCCGTTGATCTTGTTAGCCATATCCGCCTCTTTACTACCGAGGGCATCACCTGTAACGGCGGCCGCCGGCGTTTCTTTACGTCGAACCCTTAGGGTTCCCGCCAAACTGTCAAATGCCGCTTCACGGAGTCACCCAGACTCTCCGCTCTTCATCGGCACGTCCTTCAACAACCTTGAGTGACGCCTCGCTCTGAACCCGCACCCGACCGCCCGCCTGGGCATCGGCCAGGGCGCGACCGTTGCCGCGCACCTCGATAGCGCCGATCCTGGCGACCAGGACCACCGACTCGCCGCGCCTGATCACCGGGTCGGCCTGGAAGTCGCCACGCATCAGTACGCTTCCAGCGGTGCGGGAGCGCCGCAGATGTTGCTCCTCGATCTGACTTAATTGCGTGACGTAATCTACAGAAACCCCTGGCACCCTCAGCGTCTCGGGCCGAACGTCGGAGCCGCCCAGCGTCTCGCCTCGTTGCACGCTGCGCAACAGACGCAGCACCGTCACCTCGGACTCGATCCGCGCCGTCATGTAGACGGACCACCGCGCGGGCCCGCCGCAGCTGACGCGCACGGTGGAACGTTCCGTTCCACGCCCGGTAACCGTGGCGTCAAGCGGCTGGCCGCATTGCGCCAGCCGCAGCCGAGGGTCCGGAGCAGCCACCTCGACATGGACCCGGCCTTCCGGCAGCCCGCTTCGGATCGCCCGCTCGGCAGCCATGCGCAGCGTTGCTGCTGACTGTGGCGCCTCGGGCGACATCGCCTGGCTCGTCGCGCAGCCCAGGCAGATGAGCAGCGCCAGAAAAGTGTCTTGGGATCGCATGTGATGCGGAGAGAAGCAATCCGCGTGCCAGTTCGACGAAACCGGGTGCCGGCTAAAGTAGAAGGCAACTTGCGCCGATAAACCGACAGGGCCAGGGCGCGCGGCGGCACGCGGCCGCCTGCTTGCCGGCAACCCGCCGCCGCCGCCGCGAACCGCGTCACATGGAATCGCGGCTTTCTGGCACAAATCCGTCGCAACACCGTTGGCACGGGGCTTGCTACCTCTCGCTCGACGACATTCGTCTGGCGGAGGATTCCATCATGTTCGATCTCGATGCTCACCTCGGCGTACACGCCGATGCCCTGCGTCTGCGGTCGCAGCGTGCCGAACTCATCGCGAACAACCTCGCGAACGCTGACACCCCCGACTTCAAGGCGCGCGACCTGGATTTTCGCGCTGCCATGGCGAATGCCCGCGGCAGCGCCGATGGTGCGCTGCATCTGGCCACGAGCCAGGGCGGGCATATCGGCGACCGAAGCGCCAACCCGGCGACCAATACGGCGGTCGAAAGCGCGCTGCGCTATCGAACGCCTCTCGCGCCGTCCCTGGACGGCAATACGGTCGACGTACAGATAGAGCAGGCGGCGTTTGCCGAGAACTCCGTGCACTACCAGGCGACGCTGTCGTTCCTGAACTCGCGCTTCCGCGGCCTGATGACCGCGCTCACCGGACAGTGAAAGCAGGATAGCCCGCATGTCTACATTCAAAGTGTTCGATATCGCAGGTTCCGGAATGGCAGCGCAATCCGTGCGCCTGAACACCGTGGCCAGCAACCTCGCCAATGCCAACAGCGTCAGCGGGGATCCGTCGAAGGTCTATCGCGCGCGACACCCGGTGTTCGAGGCGATTCGCGACGCGCTGGGGGCCTCGCAGGGCCAGGCCGCCGTGCGTGTAACCGGCATCGTCGAGAACGATGCCGCACCGCTGGCGCGCTATGAGCCGGGAAATCCGCTGGCCGACGCTTCCGGGTACGTATACGCGCCGAACGTCAACGCGGTCGAGGAGATGGTCGACATGATCTCTGCCTCACGCTCCTACCAGAACAACGTCGAAGTGATGAACACGTCCAAGGAGATGCTGCTCGCGACGCTGCGTCTCGGGCAATCCTGAGGAGTACGCGCATGCTCGCAACCAACACGCTCGCAACGATCAATCGTGAAAGCACGCCGGCGATGTCGTCGGCGGCGACCGCAGACAATCTGGGTTCCACGGACTTCATGACCCTGATGCTGGCGCAGCTGAAGAACCAGGACCCATTGAATCCACAGGACCCGGCGGACTTCCTCAGCCAGCTGGCACAGTTCAGCACCGTCACCGGTGTGCAGGACGTCAACAAGTCGGTTGGCAACCTGGCCGACTCGCTGCGTTCGTCCCGGGTTACCGAGGGCGCGACTCTCGTCGGCCGCAACGTGCTGGCCGCCGGCGGCGAGCTGCGACTCGGCGGTGGCGAAACGGTGCGCGGCGCGATACAGGCACCCGACGGCGCCGCGCGCATCGATGTTGCGGTCAAGGACGCCACGGGCGCGCTCGTGAGGACGATCCAGCTCGTGCCGCAGACCGCCGGCCTTACAGACTTCCAGTGGGACGGCCTCACGGATCGAGGCGTGCGCGCCGATCCCGGCACCTACCGCGTCGAGGCGGTCGCCCTCGTCGGGGGCAGCACCGAATCGCTGGAAATGATGCTGCAGCGACGGGTTGGCAGCGTCTCGATCGACACGCAGGGGCGTGGCCTCACGCTCAACACCAACTCCGGCGCGGTCGCACTCGACGACCTGCGCCGCATCATGTAACCGGCCGGAACAACGGCACTCAGGAGTAATCGACCATGGCATTTCGACTTGCACTTTCCGGACTCAATGCTGCGTCGGCAGATCTTGCGGTTACCGCGAACAACATCGCCAATACGTCGACCACGGGCTTCAAGGGCTCGCGAGCGCAGTTCGCGGAGTTGTTCTCGGTGTCCGCTACCGGCGTCAGCAGCATCCAGACCGGCAACGGCGTGCGGGTGTCCGATGTCGCGCAGCAGTTCACCCAGGGCAACATCGACTTCACCGATAACAGCCTCGACCTCGCCGTGAGCGGGCAGGGGTTCTTCGTGCTCAGCGACAATGGCGCGCTGGCTTATACGCGTGCCGGCGCCTACCAGGTCGACCGCGCGGGCTACGTCGTCAACAGCAATGACCAGCGGCTTCAGGTGTTTCCGCCGACTGCACAGGGCGGCTTCAATACGGGCGCATTGAGCGACCTGCGGCTCGTGACCAGCGAGAGTCCGCCGGCGGCCACGGCGAACGTCGAGATCGTCGCGAACCTGCCGGCGAGTGCGGCACTGCCGCCGATTGCAATTTTCAATGCGGCGGATCCAGACACCTACAATCACTCGACGTCGATGACGGTCTACGATTCGCTGGGCGCGGCCCACACTGCCACGCTGTTTTTCGTCAAGACGGCCGTCGCCAACAGCTGGGACCAACGCCTTACGGTCGACGGCACGGCGGTAGGCGCGCCGCAGACGCTGCAGTACTCCGCCACCGGAGACCTCGTCGTGCCGGCCACCGGGAACCTGGCTTTCCCGCCGTTCGCCCCGATCAATGGCGCGCAGCCGATCAATCTCACCTACGACTTCGGCACGACCACGCAGTTCGGCAGCTCGTTCAGCGTCAATGCGGTGACGCAGGACGGCTACACCACCGGGCGCCTGATCGGCATCGATACGGAATCCTCCGGTGTGGTCCAGGCGCGCTTCACCAACGGCCGCTCGATATCGCTGGGGCAGATTGCGCTGGCGCAGTTCTCCAACCCCAACGGCCTGCAGCAGCTCGGCGACACCAGCTGGGCCGAGACGTTCGCCTCCGGGCAGGCGTTGCGCGGGCAGGCGGGGAACGCCGGCCTTGGGCTGATCCAGTCCGGCGCGCTCGAGGCCTCCAACGTCGACATCACAGAACAGCTGGTCAACATGATCACGGCGCAACGCAACTTCCAGGCCAACGCGAAGATGATCGAGACCAGCGACGCGATCACCCAGACGATCATCAACATCCGCTGATTCCGGGACCATAACGGAACAGGAGTGAGGAATGGACCGATACCTCTACGTCGCGATGTCCGGGGCGCGCGAAACGCTGCGCGCCCAGGCGTCGAACTCGCACAACCTGGCGAACTCCTCGACCACCGGATTCCGCTCGGACCTGACCGCGTTCATGAGTCGTGCACTGGAGGGTCCGGGCTTCGATTCGCGCGCCTACGCGACGACATCGAGCGTCGGGTGGGATCGCAGCGAAGGCGCGGTGGTCTCGACCGGCCGCGATCTGGACATGGCAATACAGGGCGAGGGCTGGATCGCGGTGCAGGCCCCGGATGGACGCGAAGCCTATACGCGCGCCGGCGACTTGAGACTGGATACGGACGGAACACTGCGCAACGGCGCAGGCCACGCAGTGCTCGGGGATGCCGGGCCGCTCAGCGTGCCGGCGAACGCCAGCCTGTTGCTGGGTGCCGACGGCACGTTGTCGATCGTGCCGCTGGGACAGGGACCACAGACCATCGCCAGCGTCGGTCGCGTGAAGTTCGTAAACCCGCCCGCCGCCGAACTCGAGCGTGGCACGGACGGCCTGTTCCGGATGAAGGACGGCAGTGACGCACCAGCGGATGCGGCCGTGAAGGTGGCGGTCGGCGCGCTCGAATCGAGCAATGTGAATACAGCCGAAGCGATGGTGACGATGATCGAGCTCTCACGGCGATTCGACATGCAGGTCAAGACGATGAAGACCGCGGAAGAGAACGCACGTCTGTCCGCCAGCCTGCTGCGGCTCGGCTAAGAATTACCCAAGATCAAACTGAGGACTAACCATGGAATCCGCACTCTGGGCTGCCAAGACGGGACTCGACGCGCAGCAGACGCGCATGACCGTCACCGCACACAACCTCGCCAACGTCAGCACCACCGGCTTCAAGAAAGGCCGAGCTGCGTTCGAGGACCTGCTCTACCAGAACCTGCGCCAGGTGGGCGCACAAGGCGCTGCGGACACGCAGTTGCCGTCGGGCCTCTCGCTGGGCACTGGCGCGCGCGTCGTGGCCACCGAGAAGATGTACACCCAGGGCAGCATTCTGGTCACCGACAACGCACTCGACGTGGCGATCAATGGCCGTGGCTTCTTCCAGGTACTGCTGCCCGACGGTACGCAGGCATACACCCGCGATGGCAGCTTCCAGGTCAGTTCGCAGGGTCAACTCGTCACGTCGGGAGGCTACGTCGTCCAGCCGGCAATCTCGATTCCCGAGGGTACGCAGTCCATCACCATCGGCAACGACGGCACGGTCAGCGCGCAGGTCGCTGGTCAGACTGCACCGACCCAGGTGGGCACGCTGCAGCTGGCGGATTTCATCAATCCCGCCGGCCTGCAGGCGCGCGGTGAGAACCTGCTGCTGGAGTCTGCGGCGAGCGGGGCGGCTCAGACCGGTACGGCCGGGCTCAGCGGTCTTGGCAGCCTGCAGTCCGGGGCGCTCGAGTCATCCAACGTGAACGTGGTCGAGGAGCTGGTTGGAATGATCGAGACCCAGCGCGCTTACGAGATGAACTCCAAGGCCATCTCCACGACCGACCAGATGCTCGAATACCTGACGACGAGGCTCTGAGTGAAGCTGATCACCACAATCGCCGTGGCGATCGTTGTCGCGTCTCAGGTGCAGGGCTGCGGAGCGCTGCGAGGCGCTGGCGCCGCGGACGCGATCAACCTTGCGGCGGAACCGCCGTTGCCGCCGCCGGCGGCCAACGGCGCCATCTGCCAGGCCGGCTACGACATCCCATTGTTCGAGAACACCGTGGCGCGTCGCATCGGCGACGTGCTGGTGATCCGGCTGGTAGAGAACACCAGCGCATCGAAAAGCTCGAACACGACGACCAAGAAGTCGAGTTCGGCCACGTTGCCGGGGCCAACGATTGCGGGCCGTCCGGTGACGCTAAACGGGACACCTCTGCTGGAAGCCGGACTCAGCAACGAGTCCAGCTTCGATGGAGAGGGCTCC
>JANPDV010000275.1:0-3159 GCA_031431655.1 Gammaproteobacteria bacterium
GCCGGTGCCAGCGTCTTTGCCGCCCACGGGCCACCGCTGCTGCACGGCATCGAGATGCATCGCGGCGCGCCGCTGTTCCATGGGCTTGGCAGCTTCATCTTCCAGACCCGCAAGGGGGAGGACGCCTACGCGGAGTCGAACTGGCAGAGCCTGGTCGCGGAATGCCGCTTCGAGGCCGGCCGCTTCGTCGCGGCGCAGCTCGTGCCAGTGCAGCTCGCCAGCGTCGGCGCCGGCGGCGCGCAGGATCTCGTCACCCGCGGCCGTCCGTCGCCGGCCACCGTGGATGAATCACGCGCGACACTGGCGCGGGTTGCGGACCTGAGCGGACGGCTGGGGTTTCGGTTGCGGCATGATGGCGCGCGGGCGACGCTGGGCGCCTAGGGTTACAGCGATTACTTAGGTCGTAACCTGAGAGGCAATTCCACTGCGGAATCTGCTACGAACGGCGGTGCCCGGCTTGCCGATGGCGGCCGGGCTTGCGCGCTCCAGGAACTTCGCTAATCGCGGTTGGCTGTGTCGCTCGTGCCTTCGCGAGTGGCCGGGCGTTCAGAGCACTGCCGCGCGGGCGTGGGTCGGGTCAAACCGGCCCACGCCGGATCAGGGTGAGCTGCGAACGCGCCTGACGATCGACAGCAGCCCGATGAAGACACCGACGAACGCGGCCTGCCCGATCTCGATGCCGACATTGAAGCCGGCGACGCTGGGCAGCCGGTGCTGCGCGTCGACGGCCAGCGCGCCGATCGCCGAGGCGAAGCCGAGCCCGTGCACCAGGCCGCAGGCGAACACCAGGGCCGTGCGCACCCACAGTCGTCGGTTGCGGTTGACGATGGCGTCGATGCCCATGAGCACGATGCTGGCGAGGATCGCTGATTCGACGATGCTCGCAGGCAGGCTGAACACGCCCCAGGTCGAGAGCGCGAGCGTGATGCTGTGGGCGACGGTGAAGCTCGTGATCACGGCGAACCAGTACCTTGCACCGGCGCCTGCGGCAATCACCGTCAGCAGGAAGGCGAGATGGTCGAGCCCACCGAGGATGTGGGCCGCGCCGACGCGCACGAAGTCGATGAACACTTCGAAGCCAGTGCGGAACAGCCGACTCTCCGCGTGATTGGGACTGAGCATCACGACCTCGCGGACGGCGCCGCTGGTTGCGGTCAGCGTGAGCTGCCGGTCACTGCCGCTGGTGCCGAACAGCGCATAGCGGATGCGAAGGTGCCTTGGCGCCGCCGCAAAGGTGAGGCTCTGCATGGCCAGCAGGTAGTCCGATGGCGCCTGCGCGGTATCGCCGGTATTGGGTGTCAGCAGCCACGTCACGCTGCCGGTCGGCGTCAGCCGGTCATCGGTGACCGCGAAACCAGCGAGCACCTGGGAACGCAGCGCATCGCCGTGCCGGACGATCTCCGGCACGTCGATCATGCCGTCGCGGTTGTCGTCGAAGCCGCGCAGCGCTGCGGTCGGTACCGTAACCACCATGTACGCGTTGTTGCCAACGACATTCACGGTGCCCTGCTTCTCGGGCATCAGGTGCGCGCGCGCCGGCGCAACCGCCGCGAGCAGCAGCACCGCCATCAGCACGCGCACCGGGCGTTCGCTAGTTGACCGTGCCTTTCCAGCAGCGCGGGTAGTAAGGCCAGGTGTCGGTCGCGTAGTAGTGGTAGATGCCAGCGGGGAACTCCGGCGTCACTCCGACGCGCCCGTTGCAGTCGTCCAGGTCGCCCGAGCCGGCGACGTACTGGTAATCCTGCAGGAACACTCCCAGCGGAATGTTAGTCGTCGAGGGCCGCCCCGTGTCCGGCGTGGTCTTGAGCGCGAAGCTGGAGCGGATGACCTTGATCGTGCTGCCGGCATCGTTCGCAACCGTGCGGCCATAGCGCGCATAGATGGGATAGCCGTCCGGCGCCCAGCCGATCAGCACCATCCGCGGACTGGCGCTCGAGACGCCGAGAAACGTCAGCAGCCCTTCGGGCATGCCGTGGTAGTGATAGACGCCGGTGGGCTGCACGTGGGCGTTGTTCGAATCGGTGCCGAAACTGAAGAACGTCTGGCCGAGGGCCTCGAGCCGCCAGGTGTCCTGGCCGATCGCGGCGCAGTCGGCAGCCCGCGTCGCCGTGCTCGGGCAGGTGCCGCCGGTTCCCGGATCGAACTTGACGCCGTTCAGCGCATAGCCGAGCTGCATGCCGACGACGTTCGCCGACGCCTGCAACGGAGTCAGCTTGGCCGAGAAGGTGACCGTCTGGGCCGTCGGCGCGGTCGGATTGTTGGCGTTGGGAAAAGTGCCGATGACGTGGTTTGGAACGCCGTTGGCGCTGAGCGAGCGCAGCGTCCCGGAGCAGCTCCAGCTCGACGTGCTGGTCGCGACGACTCCGGTGGTCAGCGTGATGTTGGGTGTGGTCTGGCTGTAGGAGCACAGCACCGCCGCGGTCGAGATGCCCGCCTGGCTGCCGGCCGTCGGCGTGACCCCGACCGATGCGGAAGCGGCACTGACTCCGACCGAGTTGGTGGCAGTCACGGAACAACTGTAGGCCGCGAGATTGGTGAGATTGCTGACCGTGATCGGACTGGCCACTGCAGTCGCCGTGACCGTGGCCGCGCCGCCGACGCAGGTGGCGGTATAGCCGGTGATGGCAGCGCCCCCGTTAGACGCCGGTGCCGTGAACGCGATGCTGGCGGATGCGTTGCCGGGCGTAGCTGCACCGATGGTCGGCGCGCCGGGAACGGTGTTGGCCGGCGCCACAGCTACCGACGCCGTTGAGCCGCTACCGCCGCCACCGCAGCCCGCGAAACTCAGGCATGCCAGAAAGGCAGCTGCAACAGTTGGAATTCGTATCACGATCACCCCTTCGCGAGACAGCAGACAGGGCGGACATGGAACCCCAGCGCGAGGAGTTTCAACAAGACAAGAACGGTCAAGAAATGCAAAGTACCGCAATGATCATTGGATCAGCGCCGATCCATTGCAGTGGCGCGTGCAAACCACGCACGGGTCTCCACCAGGAACTCGCGCGCGAGTCGCGTCGGACCCGGCACGGCGGCGGTGACGAACGCGTAGTCGTGCCGCAGCTCCGGCCGGAACGGCCGCGCCACCAGGCCCTCGCGCAGATACGGCCGAGCCAACAGCTCGTTGACGATCGCAATGCCGATGCCGCGCGCCGCCAGCGC
>JANPDV010000276.1:0-2179 GCA_031431655.1 Gammaproteobacteria bacterium
GTGGTCACGGCCGCGGCGCCAGGCATGCGGGAGGTGGTCACCCAGGTGACTGTTACCGGAGCGATCTCGGCGCGTGACGAGATGCCAATCACGGTCGTGGGTGAGGGCGGGCGTGTAGCCGCCATCCTGGTCGAAGTCGGCGACGCGGTGCGCCGCGGGCAGGTCCTGGCCCGGCTGGACACGGCCGTGGCGGCACCTCAGGTTGGCAGCCTGCTGGCGGCGCTCGAGGAGGCTCGCGCCAACGCGGAGCTGGCCGAGGGCGACTTCAGCCGCGCGCAGGCCGTTGCCAGTTCCGGCGCGCTGGCGGCCCAGGAGATCCAGCGGCGTCGCTCCCAGGCGGTGAGCGCGCGCGCGCGCGTGCGCGTCGCCGAGGCGCAGCTTGCAGAGTCGCGGGCCCGATTACGGCGTACGGACATCACCGCGCCCCAGGACGGTCTCGTGCTGACGCGGTCGGTTGAAGTCGGCCAGACCGTCAGCGGCGGCGGCGAGCCCATGTTCCGCCTCGGCCGGGGCGGGGCCGTCGAAATGCGCGGCCGCGTCTCGGAGCAGGACCTGCCCAAGCTCGCAGTGGGGCAGGGTGCCCGAGTTGTCGTTACCGGGGTCGCTCAGCCCTTCAATGGCACCGTGCGTCTGCTCGGCGCGGTCATCGATCCGCAGACCCGGCTCGGTTCGGTGCGCATCGCGTTGCCGTCCGATCGCAATCTGCGGCCGGGCGCCTTTGCGCGCGCCGAGATCGAGGTGTCCCGCGCGCAGCGGGTGGTTGTGCCACAAACCGCCGTGCTCGCGGACAAGGGCGGCAGTCACGTCCTGGTCATCGCCCCTGACGATACGGTCAAGCGACTCGATGTGGTGCTCGGCGGAACCCGGGCGGGCGGGCTGGTGGTGGAAAGCGGCCTGCTGGGTTCGGAGCGTGTGGTGACCACCGCGGCCGCATACCTGCGTGTCGGCGAGAAGGTCAGGCTCGCACCCGATGCACCCGCGGCGGTGGCGGCCGGAGCTCAGCCATGAAAAATATGTCTGCCTGGGCAATCCGCAACCCGATCTTCCCGCTGGTGCTGTTCGTGGTGCTGGGCTTTGTCGGGATCGTTGCCTTTGTCCGGCTGCCGATCGATCTCGATCCGGACGTCACATTTCCGCTGGTCACGGTGCAGGTCACCCAGCCCGGCGCGGCTCCGAGCGAGATCGAAACCCAGGTCACGCAGAAGATCGAGGGGGCGGTCGCCGGCGTCGGCAACGTGCGCACCATCACGTCGCGCGCGATCGAAGGCTTCACCAGCATCAACGTCCAGTTCCAGATCGGGACGGACCTCGATCGTGCCGTGAACGATGTGCGCGACGCGGTTACCCGCGTGCGCAGCGACCTGCCGGACGGCATCGAGGAGCCACGGGTACAGCGCATCGACGTCGTGGGCGGCGCGATCGCCTACTACGCGGTGGGCACGACCTCGCGCACTGAGGAGGAACTCAGCTGGTTCGTCGACAATACCGTCAGCAAGCGCTTGCTGGCGGTGCAGGGCGTCTCCCAGGTAACCCGGGGCGGCGGCGTCGAACGTGAGATCCGCGTCGAACTGGATCCGACGCGCATGCAGGCACTCGGCATCACCGCCGTGGAGGTCAATCAACAGCTGCGCCAGCTGAACCTCGATTCCGCTGGCGGCCGCGCCCAACTGGGCGGTGGCGAGCAGGCGATCCGCGTTCTCGGCAGCGCCGGCACTGCTGAACTGCTTGGCGACGCGCAGTTGCGGCTGGCCGGTGGCACGCTGGTCCGGCTGCGTGATATTGCCGATGTGCGTGACGGCATCGGCGAACGACGATCGCTGTCACGCCTCAACGGGCGCGCCGCCACCAACTTCGGCGTGTTCAAAGGCCGCGGCGCTTCCGACGTCGCCACCCTCGAGCGGGTCGAGAAGGAAATCGCGCGCCTGCAGCAGGAGTCGCCCGACATCTCCGTCAAGCGCGTGTTCACGACCGTCGAGAATACGAAACGCTCATACCGCTCGTCGCTGCTGGCGATGCTGGAGGGATCGCTGCTTGCGGTCCTGGTCGTTTACCTGTTCCTGCGGGACTGGCGCTCCACGGCAATCGCGGCCCTGGCCATACCGCTTTCAGCGATCCCGACCTACGCATTCATGTATGCGATGGATTTCACGCTGAACCAGATCAGCCTGCTGGGCCTCTC
>JANPDV010000277.1:0-8578 GCA_031431655.1 Gammaproteobacteria bacterium
GCAGTACCGATGATCAGGAAGCTGGCCGCGATCGTCACCTGGCCGCGCGCCCAGCCGAAAGCCTCCACCAGCGGCACGACGAACACGCCGAAGGTGTAGAACGCGAGCCCGCTCAGTCCCGTGCCATTGCCGATGCTGCACGCCAGCAGCGCGCGCCAGCCGCGCCGGAACTCATCGCCCGCGCTCTGCGGTGCGGCGGCGGACATTGTCGAAGCAGGCGTCGTCACGGTGCGTTCTCCCTGGGCAGTGCAAAGGCCATTACGGTGTCGGAAAGTTCGGGCGCGAGCCGCGGATTGCCGCCGGCGGCGATCACGATGTACTGGCGCCCGCCGGCCATGTAAGTCATCGGAACGGTCATGCCGGGCGCCGCGATACGCTGTTGCCACAGCTCGCGGCCGGTCGTGACATCGAGCGCGCGCAGCTTCGAATCGATGCTCGCCGCGATGAACACCAGCCCGCCCGCCGTGACCATCGGGCCGCCAATATTAGGCGAGCCCCAGCCGAGGAATGCCGGCGCGGTGATGCCCCAGCGCCGGGACTGGCCGAGCGGCACCCGCCAGCGCACCCGGCCGGTGTCCATGTCGATCGCGCTGACGGTACCGAACGGCGGCGGCGTACACGGCACGCCGAGCGGCGAGACGAAAGGCTGCAGTTCGTACTGCCACGGGGTACCGGGCACATCGGTGCGACCGAACGGGCCGTCGGCCTTGCCGGCGGTCGCGGCGGCGGTCTTGCGCAGCATGCGCACGCGCAACGCAAGGTTGGTGCCCTTCGCGATCAGCAGGTTGTTCGCCGGGTCGAACGCCACGCCGCCCCAGTTGCCGCCACCGAAAGGGAACACCAGCGAGCCGCGCTCACTCGGCGGCGTGACCGGCCCTTCGTAGCGCAGCTTGCGGAACTCGCGCCGACACCAGGCGCGATCGATCGGCGTCAGCCCCCAGATGTCGTCTTCGGTGAGTCGCTGCCTGGAGAACGGTTCCGGCAGCAGCGGATACCGCTGCGTCGCAGCCGCGCGCTCGCCGGGCAGGTCGGACGACGGCGCGGCGCGCTCTTCGATCGGAAACACCGGCTTGCCGGTGTCGCGCTGCAGTACCAGCGCGACGCCCTGCTTGGTCTGCTGGATCGCGACCGGAATGGACTGTCCACGATGACGAATCGTCACCAGCAGCGGATGTCCGGGCAGGTCGAAATCGAACAGGTCGTGGCGCGTGGCCTGGAAATGCCACACCGGCTCACCCGTGGCCGCCGACAGCGCCACCGTCGCATCGACCAGCGGCATGTCGAACAGGCGCCCGCCGCCGAAGAAGTCCGGCGACGGACTGGTGGTCGGCACGAACACCAGGCCGCGCGCCGGATCGGCGCTGAGCGTCGACCAGACGTTCGCGGCGCCGGTCTGGTGCGCGTGCTCGGCCGGAATCGGCGAGAACGCCCAGCGCAACTCGCCACTGCGCACGTCGAACGCACGGACGAAGCCATCGTTGGCGTCGACCAGTGAATCGCGCGCACCAGACGTCGCGACCAGCAGGTCGCCCAGCACCAGCGGCGGCGACGTCATGCCGCGCGCGCCGTCGTCGCGGCCGCGCGAGTCGAAATCCGCGTGCGTGACATAGCCGGGGTGGCCGCTGGCCGAGCCGAAGTCGCGACAGGACTCGCCGCTGTCGGCGTCGATCGCGAAGACGTGGCCGTGCACGTCGCTCTTGAAGACGCGCTTCTCGCAGGCCACGCCCGGCCGCGGCGCCGCGGCCTGCCAGTAGGCCACGCCGCGGCAGATGCCCGACTTGCGCGGCGCGGCCACCAGCGGTGGCGCGCCACTGCGGCCGCGATGCGGGTCGAAGATCCAGCGCGTCATGCCGCTCGCCGGATCGAGCGCCACGACCCGGTTCAGCGGCGTGCAGTAGTACAGCGTATCGTTGGCGTGGATCGGAATCGCCTCGAGCGAGGTCGCGCCGAGCGGGCTGCCGGGCGCCGCCACGTCGCCCGAGCGATGCACCCACGCGAGCTCCAGCCGGCCGACATTGCGGGCGTCGATCTGCCGCAGCGGTGAGTACTGGCTGCCGCCCGCGTCATTGCCGAAAGCGGGCCAGTCCGCGCCACTGGCCTGGACGACCCCGCCGCCGGCTGCAGCGATGCCCAGCGCCATCGCGGTCAGCCAGCCGTGGAGTCTGCGAAGCACCCGGTAGCTCGTCATTGAGAAGGCCATCTTCTTGTTGCTGCTCGCGGCCGTCTGTACCGACGGCTCCATCGTAGTCCGGGCGCGTCGTCTGCGCTGCAGGCCGGAAACAGTATCGTTCGCGACGACCGGAAATCCCTTGCCCCGGGGCGCCCCGCTCAAGCAGCATCGGCGGCACGGTTGGATACGGTTCAAGGAGGAACCCGCCATGCCTCAAATGCCTGCCCCTGTCCGGACCTGCGCCGGCATCGTCCTTGGCGCCGCGATCTGCGGCGCCCTGCCGTCCGTTGCCGCCGCGGCCGCCGGCAGTCCGGTCGCTACGCGCGTCTCGGACCGCAATGTGCCGATCGAACTCGGCACGCAGCGCGAGATCGTGGTCGAAGGCCTCGAACATCCGTGGTCGATGGCCTGGCTGCCGGACGGCAGTCTGCTGGTCACCGAGCGGCCCGGGCGGCTGCGCATCGTGCGCGACGGCCGGCTGGATCCACAGCCGATCGCGGGCGTACCGGCGGTGTTCGCGCAGAACCAGGGCGGCCTGCTCGACGTCGCGCTGCACCCGCAATTCGCAAGCAATCGCTTCGTCTATCTCACCTACAGCCACGGCACGCAGGCGGCGAATCGCACGCGGCTCGCGCGCGGGCGGCTGGAAGGCAATCGGCTGCAGAACGTGCAGGTGCTGTTCGAAGTGGCGCACACCAAGTCCGGCGGCGCGCACTTCGGCTCGCGGATCGCGTGGCTGCCGGACAGCACGCTGCTGCTGTCGATCGGCGATGGCGGCAACCCGCCCACCTCGCTCGATGGTCGCTTCATGCGCGAGTACGCGCAGGACCTCAGCCGGCACTTCGGCAAGATCCTGCGGCTGCGCGATGACGGCACGGTCCCGCCTGACAATCCGTTCGCGAAGACCGCGGGCGCGCAGCCCGCGATCTGGGCCTACGGCCACCGCAACATCCAGGGACTGACGTACGACCGCACGCGTAACCAGGTCTGGTCCACCGAGCACGGCTCGCTCGGCGGCGATGAACTGAACCGGCCGCGCGCCGGCGGCAACTCCGGCTGGCCGCTCGTCAGTCGTACGCGCGAATACACCACCGGGGCGCCGGTCTCGGCGGCCCAGTCGCGGCCCGGAATGGACGATCCCGTCGTGCTGTGGGAAGTCTCCGTTGCGCCGTCCGGACTGCTGGTCTACGACGGCAGCGCGTTCCCGCAATGGCGCGGCGACCTGTTCGCCGGCTCACTGATGAGCCTCGACGTGCGGCGCATCGACCTCGACGAGCAGGGCCGGGTCCTGGGCGAAACCGCGGTGCGTGTCGGCCAGCGCGTGCGCGACGTGCGCCAGGGTCCGGACGGATTCCTCTACGTGCTCACCGATGAGCGCGCGGCCCGCCTGCTGCGCTTCCGACCCGCCGCGGTCGGCCCGACAGCGCCCGTGGCCTTGCCGTCCACGACGGCCGCGCCAGCGGGCTCCACCGCCAAACCGGTCCCGGCACCGCCTTAGCTGCGCCAGCCGCGCGTCAGATCCGGCGCCGGGTGCAGCGTGGCGGTGGGGTGCGGGTCGAAGCGCGTGAACCGCTCCGGGTCGGTGAACAGCACACTGCAGCCATGGCATTCATAGACCGGCGAGCGCGGCGCGGCCTTCGGCGAGGGCGCGAACAGCTTGTAGACCTGGCAGCGGCAGATCGGGCAGCGGAACGGCACGGCGGGGGGCGAGGCATCCATCGAGTGCCGAGTCTGCAAATTTCGAACCTGATAATCCATCCAGTAGTGGTTCCGCCCGACACCTGTACGGCCGCCTCTCGGGACCCGCGCAGCGCCAGGCGCGGTCGGGCTGGCCCGTCCGCTATAATTCGCTGCTGCATCGGCCTACCCGGTCCCGGGCCTACGGATACCTCGCGTGAGCAAGAAAGACTCCCAGTTCTTCAATCTTTTCAGCCTAGTACTCGGCATCCTGGTGGCTATCGCCATCGTGCTGTTCGGGGTGGCACGGGCCGTCGGGCACAACACGCAGAGCGTGCACGTGCTGCAGGACGCCAAATACGTCGCCGAGGTGCAGGAGCGCATCAGCCCGCTGGTGCGCGTCGCAGTGGCCGGTCAGGACAACGCGGCCCTGGCGATCAAGGTCGAGGGCCCGCCGCCACCGGTCGTGGTGATGGCAATGCCGACCACCGGCGAGGAAACCTACAAGGCAGTCTGCGCTACCTGCCACAGCGCCGGTATTGCCGGCGCGCCGAAGTCGGGCGACCGTGCCAACTGGGGCCCGCGCATCGCACAGGGCAAGGACACGCTCTACAAGCACGCCGTGCAGGGCTACACGGGCAAGGGCGGCGTGATGCCGGCCAAGGGCGGTCGTCCGGACATTGGCGACGACATGATCCGCCTCGGCGTCGACTACATGGTCGAGCTCAACAAGTAGCGGGACTCGCCACGACCGCTATTTGCTGATCTTCGTGAGCTTGCTGCCCTCGAGCGAGAGGTTGTACATCAGGCCCTTGTTCGAGACCACGAAGCCGATGATCGGCTTTTTCGCCGTGTTGGTGTCGAGGCTCGAGCCTGCGCCCAGGTTCGCGATCGCGATGCTGCCGTCGACGCCGGCCTTCCAGCCCTCGCTGTCGCGAAACTTCGCCAGCGATTCGCCATCCATGAACATCACGACCACGGCCTTGCGCTGCAGCCCGAGCTGGAACCCGACGCTCGCACCGGCGAGCTGGTAGTAGTCGACCGAGCGGCCGCCGATTCGCAGCACGCCCTCGCCGACCTCGCCACCCAACCCCATGCCGCCTTTCCACACACGCGGGAACACCAGCACCGCGCGCGACTGCGCGGCCAGTTCGCGCGCCGCCGGGGACTCGGCGTAGAGCTGCTTGATGGCCTCGGTGGAATAGGCCTCGAGCTCCGCGCGGCTTGCTGCCTGCGCCGCAGCTGACGCAAAGCCCAGGCCGGCGCAAAGCAGTGCGAGGCCGACCGCAAGCGAACGGGAACGTCGGGATTCGAGGTTGCGCATGGGACGATCCTCCGCACGCGGTGAACGTGCGTTCAGCAAGTGAGTCGGCACGGGGTCCGGGCAAACAACCGGACTCAGCGTCGTGCAGTGTGACCGGATACAGCGGGCCGGGCGTCGGGGCCAGACGTGAACCGTGCGGCCGATCACGGAATGCAGCGACCGCGTTTGACAGAACGTGCCCCGCGGCCCGCAACGAGCCGGCTCAGTGATTGCGGAAAGTGCGCCGCAGAGATAGCTCGAGCCGCGTCTCCGTGAGACCCGGCGCTTCGCCCAGCAGCAACTGGCGCTTGCTGACCTCGCCATGGATTCGCTGCCACTCTGCTGCCAGTCGCCAGTCGGGCCGCGGCTCATACAGCCAGGCCAGCGTCCATGCATCGCCCTTGTCACTGTTGGACGGCGCATAGCCCGGATTCCGACGGCCCAGACTGAAATCGTCGTAGCGCGCACTGATGCGGTGGCGCGGGCCCACCTCGCGACTGAGCAAGGCGAACGATGCATCGTAGTCCCAGAGAATCAGAAAACCACCAGGTGCGATCGCGGTGTCGCCACTGAGGCGTTGTGCAATCACCGTCCAGCCGTTGCTCGTTTCGAGGCGCAGGCCGATGGCATCGAAGCGCGTGTGCCAGATGAAGTCGTCGACGCGCGATACGTACACGGTCCCGTCGCCGCGATTGTCGTAGTGCAGCGCACGCAGCTCGAGTCGGTTGGCGTAGTGCCAGCGCACGCCTAAGTAGTAGCCCGGTCGGTCGTCAGACTCCAGAAACGGCTCGCGGCTGTAGGCCTTGAGGCCCGGCTCTGCGACGACACCAAAAATCGCCGTCTGTCGATCCTGTACGCGAAAGCCGCGTGCCGCCAGGTACGCGCCCGCGAAATCGTTCCAGCCGTGCACGCCAGCAACGAGCCCGGCATCGAACGCGCGGCCCATTCGCGTTCCCAGCCAGTCGAGTTGCACTTCGGCACCCAGCGTGCGTACTTCCTCGCCGATCCATGCATTGACCGCCGACGAGCTGAGCGAATAGGGCGTCTCCCAACCCGACGAGCGATTCTCGAGCGAGATCGGCGCGTAGAAGGCACCGACCTTCACGCGCGTGCGCCAGCCCTCACTCGGGTACGGCCGATATTCGAGGAACGCCTCGGTAACATCGCTGAAACCGTCCGGATCGTCGGCCGAGAACGTGGCATCCAGGACGGCGCGCCAGGTCTCGCCCAGCGGTTGTGCGAGGCCCAGACGCAAGCGACTGGTCGCGATCGAAAGGTCGTCGTCCGCGCGCAGCTTGCCGAGTCCACCCTGCAGGAACGAGGGTGCAGCGTCCGCCGCCTGCACGCGCAGATCGGCGACGAGCTCGACATCGACCGCTGCCGCAGGCGCAGACTGCAGCGCGAGCGCCACCGCGAACAGCAACGGATGGCAGCGCCGCACTCCTGCGGCTCGGCCCGCGAGGGGTTGGAGTGCGCTCAGTAATCCCATCGGCTGGCCCGCGAGGCTCCCGGTGACGGCTTCAGAGCGTCGCTCAGCCGGATTTCGAGCGTGAATCCGGCCGCGGCCGGGAGCCGTACACGCTGCGGTTGCTGCTCGCCGCGTTCGCGCATTCGCGGATGCCAGATCCGGACCTCGTACTCGCCGGGCGGGAGCGATCTCAGGCGCAGCATGCCCGCCTGGTCCGTCACGCCGTAGTGCGCCGCAGTCGTCACCAGTACGTAGCCCACCATCGAGTCGTGGATGTTGCAGCCCAGTGCGACGACACCCGGGGTATCGAAGCGCACCGGAGCATGCGGCTGACCGCGATACAGCGGCAGCTGGAAGCGCCGCGCGGGCGAGAACGAATAGACCTGATGGCTGATGGTGTCGCCATTGGGAAAAGCGATCGACGACCCGACCGGAACGATGGAGAGCTTCGGTACGAACTCCATGTTGATCTGGTCGATTCGGGCTTCGACCGGCGCCGCCGGCAGAGTCTGCGGTCCGATCGCGCTTGCGGTCACCGCTGCGCCCGTCACCGGCGCACCATCGGCGCCGAGCAAACGCACCTCGAGCGTGCCGCCGCCGGCGGCGATTGCCACGGGCGCGCCCACCACGCACAGCAGCGCAATTGCGACGCAGCGCACGCCTTGTCGGCCTCGTCCACCTGGCTGGGGCAAGTTGCGATCTCCGTGCACGTTTTCGGCAACGCAGATACTTAACATTGCGCGCGAAACCGGCGACGGGCTCCATGCACAGTTTCCGCCACAAGATCCTGCTATTCCTGCTCGGCCTCGTGGTCGTGACGCAGACCGTGACGCTGTTCGCGGTGCTGGCCCGCACGTCCAGCAGCGTGCAGGCGCGCGCCATCGCGCAGCTGCAGGCCTCGGGAGCGAGCGTGCGACAGCTGATCCGCTTTCGTGACGCGCAGCTCTCCAGCGGTGTCGGCCTGCTGGCCGCCGACTTCGGGTTCCGCGAGGCCGTTGCGTCGGGTGACAAGCCCACGATTCTTTCGGCCGTCCAGAACCAGGGACGCCGGATCGACGCGACCTTCATTGCGGTGTTCGATACGGACGGCCAGGTGGTCGCGGCGACGTCATCGACGCTGGGAATGGCCCGGGGCGCGCTGCCGCACATTCTGGCCGAGGACGCCGACGCACCCGGGCGGCCGCATGCGCTGCTGCTTGGAAACGGGGCGATCCAGCTGTACGTGGCGCCCGTCAAAGCGCCGGAGATCATCGGCTGGGTGGCGATGGGCTTTGCCGTCGATGCGGAACTCGCGCAGGAAATTCGCGCGATCACCGGCAACAACGTGTCGCTCGACTACGAGAGTCGCGGGCGGGCGCGGCGACTCGGCACGACGCTCACGCGCGAGTATGAGCCCAGCGAGCTGCTGTCGCATCGTGCCCTGCAGACCGCTGGCTCTTCGGCGCTCATAGTGACCCTGCACGAGCCCATGGAACTGGTCCTGCGACCCTACTACGACGTGCGTAACGCGCTGGTTGCAATCGGTGGCGTGGCGTTGCTCGCCGCGACGTTGCTGGCAATGTGGCTCGGCAGACTCGCGGTTCGGCCCGTCGACCGCCTGGTTGCGGCCGCCGGGCGTATCGAAGCCGGCGACTACACGGTCGCACTGGGAGCAGAGCGGGAGCGCGAGTTCGCACGCCTGGCTGCTGGCTTCAATGCGATGCAGAGCCGTATCTCGGAACGCGAGCAGCGACTGGCCACCGCAGCCTTTCGCGATGACCTGACCGGGCTGCCCAATGCTGCGGGCACTGAGCGCGCACTGACCCGGATGCTGCGGAACACGCCTGGTGCGGCCTCCGCACTCGCGATCGAAGTGCGCGGGCTGCGCGACATCGGCACAACACATCGCCCCGCCCCGCGCGTCGGAGTTTGTCTTCGCGCGACTGCGCTACGACTCAGGTGACTGGGACTACAACCCCAA
>JANPDV010000278.1:0-5610 GCA_031431655.1 Gammaproteobacteria bacterium
CGATCGAGACGGGCATCAGGTCGAGCGCGTCCTGCCGCAGGCCGGCGTATTCGGCACGGCGGGCTTCGAGTTCCGCCTCCAGCGTGATGCCCTGGGTCTGCGTTCTGACGATCTCGGCGCGCAGCGACTGCGCCAGGGCGCCGGTGGCCTTGCGCCGCCGCTGCTCGAGCGTCGCCCGCACGATCTCGTTGCGGGCTAACGCGCGCTGCAGCGCCTGCACCTGCGCCGCGGTCTCCTGGTGGACGGATGTCGTCTCGTTGTAGAAGCGTCGCGCTTCGTCCGACAGCGGCGGTACCCGCAGCCACGGCAACTCGGGGCCGGCGCCGCCCGCATCGCGCGCGCCCGCCTTGACGCGGCCGAGGTCGACCCATGCTGTCGAGAGCAGTTCCGGCTCCCGGGTGCGCCCCGGTGCACGCACATCCAGCGTGTAGAACAGGCTGCGCTCGGACTCGGCCCGCTCGGTGGTCAGCAGCCGTTCGATGCGGTACCCGGCATTACGCAGGCGCCATGCGGTTCCGTCGTCGGAGAAATCGAAGCGTGCCTCATAGGTGGCCCGCACCTGCGTCATGCAGACGTTGGCGCGCCGCAGTACGTTCTCGAGCGATTCATCGGTCCGGTCCGTGCGCCATTGATCCTGCGAAAGCGCAGCGGACTCCCCGTCGAGCGTCCGCGGAAGGTAGCTCGCGCGGCAGTCGGGGTCGCCGGGCTCGAAGGCTCCAGCGACGATCGTCAGGCAACCGAGGCGGCCATTGAGGTGAACGGTGGGTGCCGGCGCCAGGTCCGCCACATAGAGACTGGCCTGCTTCGCGACGGCATAACGCGTGTCCTGGCGCGCGGCACGGGCCTGGATGCGACCGGCTGCAGCGCCGACCGCCTGCTGCAGGAACACCCCGGCGAGCTTGGTGGCCAGCATGCCGAAGAGTGTGAGCGAACGATCCGTCGTCCTGTCTGACCCTTCCGGGCGGTACCAGGGCTCGTCGGCCACGATGCAGCGGTCGTTGACGAAGGCGCGCAACTCCAACGGCGGCGACGGCGGCGACGGCGGCGCGGCGACGCCGCGCTCCGCGGCCGCCACGCCGACCAGGCAGACAACCAGCGCCGTCATCGACACGAGCGACGCGCGATTGGTCACGGGCGCCGCGCTCATGGCGCCACTCCCGTCCGCAGGACGTAGTCGAGGCGCGAAAGGATGCGGCTCCATTCTTCCTTCTGCTCGGGCTCCTTGACGGCGGAGATGCGGGCGCGCACCAGGCCGGAAGCGAGGTTGCCGAACCGCTTGAAGAGAACCCCGGCGAGCAGGATCTCCTGGCCGCTGCAATCCGCAACATTGAATTTCCAGCTCGACGACGCCGGGGCGTCGGCGCGTCCGACCATGCCGCAGCGCCGCGGCGGCGGATCGCCGCGCCACAGCAGACGGAACAGGTCGTACATCGCGCCGGTGTTGTCGGCGAAATAGGAATGGCCCATCAGATCCGCCTCGACCGACGACATGTCGATGCTGTCCAGGCCGCGGAGCGTGATCAACCGTTTGCCCGCCAGCCCCGCGCGGGGCGCGCCATGCAGCAGCTCCGAGGTTCGAAGCGCCTTGTCGTTGTCCGAAGCGTAGAGCGTCAGCCGGTCTGCTGCGCCGACTATGTCGGGAACGGCTTCGACAAACAGGTCGCGGTCCACGTCCGGTGCCGTGAACACGATCTGGCCGAGGCGGGAGCCCGGCTTCTCCGGCGTGCGCCTGGCGAGGTAGAGAGACAGGGCATCGAGCAACGCGCGGTTTCCCATGCTGTGGGCGATCATGTGCACGCGCGTCGCGCCGGCTTCGGTGGCCACCACCTGCAGAAAGTCCGCGAGGCGCCGGCCGCTGACGCCGACCGTCGCCTCGTCGACCGTATAGCTGGTGGTGCTTTCGGCCGACGGCCAGCTGAACATCGCTGGTGTGCCGTCGAAATCCAGGTCGTAGACGAGTTGCGCGGTACGGCGGCTCGCGTCCTCGAACGAGTTGTTGTAGCCATGGATGAAGACGAGCAGCTCGCGCGACGGCGCCGCAGCCATGTGGGCGCGGAGCGAGTCGAGGAAGCGGTCGCGCGGCAGCTGCCGCACGTCCTGCAGGAGCACGAAGCGCTTCCGGGCCGCGTTTGAAGCGAGGTCGAGCGTCAGCATCGACCAGCGTGACGGAGTTTCGAGTTCGCCCTCCTTGTGGCTCTCCGGAATCGTGACGTCCGCGTAACCCAGCTGAAGGTCGCCCCGCCTGGTTCCATAGAACTTTGCGGGATCGGTGGCTCCAGTAGCCACGCGATTGGTGCCGAAGAACACCCGCACGGAGGCGAAGCCATCGGTCTGCGTGTAACGGCGATTGCGGGTCGACTGGCGCAGCGAGATCGTGCCGGCGTCCCGCGCCGCCCTCTCGAGGCCCTCGATCTCGGTCGCGATGCGCGCCGCGTCGGCGTCGCGTCCATCCGCCCGGTACAGCGTACCCAGGGCCGCAAGCGCGGTCCGCACCCGTAGATGCCGCGGTCCGTAGGAGCCGCGCAGGATCGACAGCGTCCGTTGCAGGGTTCGTTCGGCGTCGCTCGGACGACCCGCACGCTGCTGCAGGGACGCGAGCGGCTCGAGCAACATCACGAGGTCGGGATGCTCCGCGCCGAGCTCCTGCTCGCGCAACGCCAGCGCGAGTTCAAGCGAGGCGATGGCCTCGGCGTAGTCGCCTCCGGCGTCATGCAACTGCGAGATTTCCTGCAGCAGGTCGATGCGCTGCGCCAGGGCGCCGGCGCCACCCTGCTCGGCGAGGCTCAGCGCGCTGCGTCCGAGAGCGAGTGCCGCAGCACGGTCAGTTCCACGGCGGGCGGTCTCGAACTTTCCGGCCGCTTGAATCAGCTCCAGGTCCGCCGATTCCGCTGCGCCGGCGCCGGTGGCAGCGGTGACACAGGCCAGACAGGCCGCCAACGCGGCGTGTGCCGTACGACCCGCTCGTCCTTGACGCTGCATGCTGCTGACTGCCTGTCTGGGCGCCCGCTAAGCCCCGATGCCCCGGCCTGCGCGACTCACGCTTTCGCGTGCTGCCCCGTCTGTTATGTTGCCTGCCACATCGACCTATCGCGCGCGGCTTGCCGTATAAGCTAACCTAGTTTGACGGGGCGCTCCACCGTCGGGCCGGACGCGGCATAAGAAGTTCACAAAGATGCGCGGGAAGCTTCTGTTTATCCTGGCAATTTTGCTGGCGACGAGCGTCGCTCCAGTGGCGCGTGCGGAGCCGACAGACGCCGACCTGAAACGCATGCGCGCGGAGCGGCGTGTGGCGCTCGTGATCGGCAACGGCGCCTACGCCGATTTCGACGCCCTGCCCAATCCACCCAACGATGCGCGCGGAGTTGCGAAAGCGCTCGAGGCCGCCGGCTTTCGCGTGACGTTGCGCGTCGACGCCAATCGCGCCGACATGCTCGCGGCCATCGAGGCGTTCGGCCGCGATCTGTCCGGCTCTGACGTCGGCTTGTTCTACTTCGCTGGCCACGCCGCCCAGGTCGACTGGCGCAACTTCGTCGTGCCTGTCGCAGCGCGGCTCTCCGTCAACGCGAAGGCCGCGGATCGCCTCGCCAGCCAGGTCGCGCAGCAGGCAGTCGAACTCGGCACCGTGCTCGACCTGATGGGCGCGGCGAAGAACCGCCTGAACATCGTGATCGTCGACGCCTGCCGGAATAATCCGTTCACGACGAAGGCCATCGAGGTCGGCCGTTCCATCGCGCGTTCTTCCAACAAGGCACCGTTCAGCGTCGGCGCCGGCCTGGCGCAGACGTTCGCGCCGCCTCGCACCTTCCTTGCCTACGCCACCGCGCCGGGCGAGGTGGCCAGCGACGGTGAGGGCGGCAACAGCCCCTACTCGGGCGCCTTGATCGAAGCGCTCGGCGTCGCCGACCTGAAACTGGAGGACGTCTTCAAGCGGGTGCGCAGTTCGGTCGCGACCGCCACCGCCAACTCGCAGATACCCTGGGACAACTCGTCGGTATTCGACGATTTCTACTTCCGGGTGCCCGCGTCCGCCTTGCCAGCCAATGCGCGCCGGGCGAAGTCCGGCGTGAATACCACGTTCGTTTCGCCATGAAGGGCACGGCCGAGTTTCTCGCCAATCTCGTCATTCCGGTCTGGAGCGTCGTTGCGGCTTTGCTCGGAACCGGCGGAGTGCTGTTCGGCGTGACGATCACGGCCTGGAATTCGCGCCGGCAGCTGCGCATCCAGCTGGCGCAGCAGAGCGAGGAGAATCGGATCGCGCGGGTGATGGCGCTGCGACGCGAGGTCTACATGGAGGCCGCGGCCGCGATGGCGCGTTCGCTCAGCGCCCTGCTGCAGTTGGCCGACAGTTCGCGCAGTTTCTCCGAGGCCGCCGACAGTTTTGCGCGCGACCTGTCGTCGGTGAGCAAGATCCATGTCGTCGCCTCGGCCGAGACGCTCGAGGCCCTGATGGCCTTCACGCGGGAGCTCGGCGCTGCGCAGGCAGAACTGAGCCTGGCGCGAATCCCGATCGTGGCACGACAGCAGATGGTCGCCTCCGGCGGGCTCGGTGGCGAAGAACTCGTGCGTGTCATCGGGGAACTCGGACGTAGCAAGACGGACTTCGCCGAACTGGTGATGGGCTGGGCACGGCGCCTGGCTTCGCGGGTGCCCCCTGCGCTGGTGTCGATCCGCCGTGAACTGGACATGCCGCTCGAGGAGAACGCGTACCGCGAGGCGTTCGAGCGCAGCTGGACGCAGGCCGAGGCCCACATGCGCGTCCTGCTCGAGAAGTCGCGGGCGGCCGCCCCGTGACAGGCGGGCAGCCAACGCGGCGCCGGCCGCCTGCATGGGTCGCGGCCTGGATCGCCGCGGTCGCGTGCGTGCCTCTTGCGAGCCACGCCGCGACCGGGCTTCCGGTCGAGACGCCGGACCCGCCGGCGGACGCCGGTGCAGCGGACGCGGCCTTCGTCCGCTCGCTCGGAATCGAACTCGAGAACGACGCCTGGACGGGCGATCTCGAGGGAATGGTCAAGCGGCGCTATGTGCGCGTGCTTGTGCCCTACAGCAAGACGCTTTATTTCGTCGACCTCGGCGGACGCCAGCGAGGCATCAGCTACGACTTCATGCACCAGTTCGAGGAACACCTGAATCGCAAGCTCGGGCGGACCGAGGTGCGGGTTCACACGGTGTTCCTGCCGGTGCCGCGCGACCAGCTGCTGCGCTGGCTGATCGATGGGCGGGGCGACGTCGTTGCCGCGAACCTGACGATCACGCCGCGGCGCAGCGCCGAGGTCGCGTTCGTCGAGCCGGCCGCGCGCGGTGTCAAGGAACTGCTGGTGACCGGCCCGGGCGCGCCGCCGATCCGCTCGCTCGACGATCTCGCGAATCGCGAGGTCTACGTCAACAAATCGACCAGCTACTACGAGCATCTGCAGGCGCTGAATGTACGCCTGCGCGCGCGGCCTGCCGGCCATCCGGATCCGGGAAGTCCCCGGGCACTTCGAGACCGAGGACGTGCTGGAAATGGCGAATGCCGGCCTCGCGCCACTGGCCGTCGCCGACAGCTATCTCGCCGCGTTCTGGGCGCAGGTGTTTCCTAACGTTCGGGTGCGCGAAGACATCGTGCTGCAC
>JANPDV010000279.1:0-9744 GCA_031431655.1 Gammaproteobacteria bacterium
CGGGCAGATCCGTGCGCGAATCGAGCGGATGTGGCACGAGCTGCTGGGCGCGCGATTGCCTGCTCGCCGCGAAAACTGTCGGGTCGTGATCGAGGAGACTGCGCGCGGCGAGGTGCATTCCGTGCAGATCGAACGCTGCAGCGATCCGACCCTGGAGCCGGCGATCCTCGAGGAAGCGATCCGCCTGTCGTCGCCGCTACCCGCGCCACCCGGCGGGCTGGAGCGCAGCCCCACGATCGCGTTGGAGCTGTCGATTGGAGGGGTGAATGCGGCGCCGTAACGCGGTGGCGACCGCCGGCGGGCTAGCGAGCAGCCCCCTGCCGCGTGCGACGCTTCGCGGTCGACTTGCGGGCGCGGGGTGCTCGTTTGGGCTTGGGCTGCGCAGCGCTCTGGCGCGCACCTGTGCCCTGCAGACCCCCGCGCCACTCGTAGACCAGGCCCGCCTGCAGCAGCCGCAGCAAGGTCGGCTGAAGACGCCGACGCGTGTCGCGCGCGTGATTGCGAATCAAGCTTGCCAGGTGCTCCGGCACGAGCACGGTGAGCACGGTCTTCAGCGGCATCGCCTTCTCCTTGGCGCGGGACGACCAGCCAGTAGGGTCACAGCGACGCCCGCGCGCACGTGGCGACGGTGGATGGCGAACAGACTCGCGCAAGACGGCAAAGGTTCCGTGTCCGTTACGCGTAGCGCCGCAGTCGTGCTGATCGCAATGCTCGTAAGCGGCTGCGCGCTCTCCCCGCCGCACGCCCTGCCCTACCCGACGAGCTGGCCCGCTTTCGCAACAGGAGCACCGGACGGCTGCGCCGCGTTGACCGGCAGGTATCGCAACATGCCTGCCCAGTGGGAGGACGCCGGCCATCAACTCGCGACCGTCACGGAGGAATCGGATTCATCGAGCAGCCGGTGAACGACCGCACGGCTCGTCTTCATCCGCCGCGCTCGCCGATCTCCCAAGACACCCACGTGGTCTAGCCGGCAGCAGCAACGTCCTGCTTCATCTCGAAGTAGTCGCGCCACTTCGCGATCTTGTCGCCGCGAAACTCCATGATGCCCATGTACGGATGAGCGACGCGCTTGCCCGTGCGGGTATCGGTGTACTCCTCGTACCCTTCGACGAGCAGGCAGTCCCCGGTCTCGGCCATTCGGTCCACCCGCCACAGCACATTGGCGGTGTAGGTGCGGTACTTCACCATGAACCGGCGCACCCAGTCCTTGCCCAGCAGCGGGCGCGAACTCATGTGGTAGTGATACTCGATGTCGTCGGTCAGGTGGCTCAGGAAAGCCTCCGTGTCCTGGGCCTCGCTCGCCCGCATGATCGCCTTCAAGGTATCGGTCTTGAGCGACATCGCCGTTCCCCTGGTTGGTTGAGTCGGAATCAGAATCTGAGCTGGCGGCCGGCAAGGTCATCGAGGATCTCCTCGGTGCCGCCGCCGAGCGCGAAGATGCGCGCTTCGCGATAGACCCTCTCGACCCGGCTGCCGCCCGCATAGGCCGCGCCCCCCAGCAGGTGCATCGCATCGCGGGCACAGCGCTCCAGCGTGCGGGTGGCCTGGACCTTCAGCATGGCGATGTCCGCCACCGGCATCTCGCCAGACTGGATCCGCCAGACAGACTGGTCGAGATACGCATAGGCGAGCCGCGTGAGGCGCACCAGTTCGACGAGCTTGTGTCGCACGACCTGGTGATCGATCAGGCGCTTGCCGAACGTCTCGCGCTGCCGGCACCACGCGATCGCCTCGGCAAGGCAAACCCGTGACATCGCCAGTGTTGCGGCAACGCTGCTGAGACGTTCGACATTGAACTGACTCGTGAGCCCCGCGAACCCGGCATTCTCCGGCCCGATCAGCCGTGCGCGCGGCACGACGACATCGCGGAAGTCGATCGAGCCGTTGCTGGCGCTGTACCAGCCGAGGCCGGGTACTGCACGGCGCGTGACCCCCGGCGCATCCGCATCGATCAGCAACAGCGACAAGCCCGCGGCGCCGTCCACCACGGTGCGTACCGCTGTCAGCAGGTAGTCTGCACGCAGCGCACCGGAGATCAGCGTCTTGCCGCCGTTGACGATCCAGTGGTCCGCATGCGGTTGGGCCGAAGTGGCGATCGCGGCGGCATCCGAGCCGCCGGACGGCTCGGTCACGGCGAATGCGATGCGCTTCCGGCCTGCAAGAACGGGTCGCACCACTTCATCGTGCAGAGCGGCACTGCCAAGACGCGCGACCGGCGGCAGCGCAATCCAGTGCGTGGCGAGATCGGCAAAGACGACACCGGTGCCGAGGCGATGCAGCTCTTCCGCGAAGATGATCCGGTACTAAGGATCGGCCTGCTCCGAGTGGCCGCCGAAAGCCTCGGAAAAGCCGAAACCCAGCAGGCCCTCGCGTGCCGCCGTGACGTACAACGCATCGGGAAAGGTGCCTGCCGCATCCCAGGCATCGATGTGCGGCACGACATGCGCGTCAACGAACGCCCGCACGCGCGTGCGCCACGCGTCGTGCTCGGCCGTCATGAACGGCGACTGCGGGCGCAGGCCGTCGAAGTCCAGCGGCACTTCGCGCCGCTTGCCCGGCGCCGGGCTGGTCACGGCATCGCGTCCGGGAATCGCGCGAGCTCTTTCTCGAGACAAGCAACCAGGGATTGCGGGGTGTCTTTCGTGACGCGCGTGCGCGCATAGGCGTGAGCGGACCGCTGCTCGCGATCGAACCAGACCAGTTCCTTCTCTTCCTGCGTCGGCCGCGCGGCGGCGAGCCAGAGCGCCGTGTCGGCGCCGGATGCCGCGTCGCGCAGGATCGACTTGAGGATCTTGCGGAACCGCGGCAACGAACGCTTCACCCCATCGGTATCCGCCCAGCCGGGATGCATGACGTAGAACGTGAACCCACGGTCGCGATACTTGTCGCGCCAGTACTGGTTCAGGACCATCTGGCCGCGCTTGTGGAAGCCGTAGGCCACGGTGCCGTTGAACTTCGCGGGATTGGTCACGTTGAGCATCGCGGTGCTGAGCGGCACGTTGTAGCCGCCGCCCGAGGTCATGTTGATGACCAGCGGCCTGCGATCTGAGAACACGCCACGCCGGATCAGCCCTTCAGTAAGCAGATAGTGGCTGAGGAAGTTGATCGTGAACGAGGACTCGCGACCCTCGCTCGTCAGCGAATGATCGTCGTTGAGCACGCCGACGTTGTTCACGAGGACGTCGAGCTTGCGGCCCGAGTCCGCCAGCTTGCGGACCAGTCGCGCGGTGTCACTCTGCAGCGAGAAGTCGCAGACCTCGCTGTCGATGCCCTTGATGCCCTGCGCGCTGGCGTCGGATTCCAGTTGCGCCAGCTTCTCGGGGCTGCGTGCCGACGCGGTTACGGTGGCGCCCGCCCTCGCCGCCTCCAGTGCGATATGCCGCCCCAGCCCACCGGATGCGCCGGTGACAAGCCAATGCTGCCCCGAGAAGTCGAACCGGTCCGCCGGCCAGGAAAGGCGGCGGGCCCGGTAGCCGACCTGGGTGAAGCTGAGGGTGAACCGGCCGTAGAAGGCCGCGACTTTTTTCAATTGCTGCAGGTTCATGGGGTCGTTCCCGTCGGTTGATCCTGGCGAGGCTTCGGGTTGCCCGGCGGCCAGGGGAAGAAGCCACTGGTGCGATCGATGTACGCCTGGTAATCCGGGCGCTTCTTGAGCATGCGGCGCTCCAGCAGTGCCTTGCCCATCATCCCCAGGATCGACCAGGTCATCAGGGCCGGCGCGAACACGGTAAACCAGCCCCAGGGATGCTCCGCGGCGACCAGCCAGAATCCCCACCACACGCAGGTCTCGCCGAAATAGTTGGGGTGCCGCGAGTAGCGCCAGAGACCGGAGTTCAGCACCTTGCCGGCGTTGCCGGGATTGGCCTTGAAGCGCGCCAGCTGCCAGTCCGACACGCCTTCGAAGAACACGCCTACCAGGCACAGCGCGGCGCCCGCGAAGGCCAGCGGCCCGAGCGCCGCGGGCGACGGCACCGTCTGCGCCACGACAATCGGCGCCGTTGCGACGAACACGATGGCGGCCTGGTACAGGTTGATGCGGGTGAAGCTGTGCCAGCCGAAATTGCCGCCCTGCTCAACGACGTGCTTGCGCATCCGCGCGTACCGGGGATCCTCGCGGCCCCAGTTGCGCCACAGCAGATAGGCCCCGAGACGCAGACCCCAGATGCCGACCAGCACGGCCATCAGCAAGCGACGCTCGTCGACCCCACTGCCGATGAAGTATCCAAGCAGGGCGACAAACGCGATGCACGGCGCAAACCAGATGTCCACCAGGCTCGAGTCCTTGACCGCCATGCTGATGAACCAGAGGGCGATGAAGGAACCGAACACCAGGGCCGCGTCGGCCAGCGCGAGCCGGAGCAGGTCGTTCCACATGGCAGGGCCTCTTGGGGGGGTCTTGGGCTGGATGTGGGGAGTCACTTTCACTATAGAACGAATGGCAACGTTCCGCTACGATCCCGGTTCAGCGCCACAAGCGGGAGAGCTGCCGTGACCCATGCCGATACCGTCAGGGCCTATTACGCCGCATGGGTACGCGACGACCTCGAGGCCGTGCTTGCCCTGTGCACCGAAGACCTGGTCGCCGTCAACGTGCCGATCGGCCCGATCAAGGGCAAGGCTGCCGTGCGCAGCTTCTTCAACAAGTTCGGGCGTGGCATGTCGGGCAAGCGCTATGACGTGCAGCGCATCATCGTCGACGGCGACGTCGCGGTGGTCGAGGGCGTGGAGAACTACGTCAAGGATGGCAAGACGGTGAGCCTGCCGTACATGTCCACGTTCCTGTTCCAGCGCGGCCTGATCCGCGAATGGCGCGACTACTTCGACCTGCAGACGGTGCTGCGCCAGCTCGACCTGCCCCTCGACGGCTCACGCCCCCAGGCGAGCGGCGCGGCGTCCGGGCGCTGACCCCTGCTCACGCTCCGATCACCGGCCAGACCGCGATGAGCGCCGAAGCCGTGCGACCCCGGTGGTTCAATCCTGCGGTCCCGGCTCGCGAGGACTGCGTACTCAAGTCCATCCTGGATACCCGCGCTGCGCGTCATGGGGAGCGGCGCGTCGCGTTGTTCGAGGATGGCAGCTCCTGGACTTACGCCGAGTGCCGCCAGCGCGTGCGCGAAGCCGCCGCCGGCCTGCAGTCGCTGGGTGTACGCAAGGGCGACCGCGTGCTCGTCTGGCTGCCCACCGGCATGCCGCAGGTCCTCGGCTGGTTCGCCGCCAACTATCTCGGCGCGATCTACGTGCCGCTCAACACCGCCTACCGCGGCCGGGTACTGGAACACGTCATCAACAGCGCGCGAGCCGCGACGATGATCGCGCACCACAGCCTCCTCGGCCGCCTCGAGGGACTGGATTTGCCGGCCCTGGAACAGATCGTCGTGGTCGGTGGGCCCGCCTCTGCGGGCGGGCGCGTGCGGCAGTTGCCCGAATCGGTGTTGCAGACGGATGCCGCGACGCTCGACGACAGCGCGAGCATCGATCACTGGGACATCCAGTCGATCATCTACACCTCCGGCACCACCGGCCCGTCCAAGGGCGTGCTGTCGCCTTACCTGCAGCTCTATACGACTGCCGTCGTCAACTACGGCTACATGCGCGAAGGCGAGTCGATCCTCATCAACCTGCCGATGTTCCATGTCGGCGGCACCAGCCCGACTTATTGCGCGCTCGCCTGCGGCGGCTCGTTCTATCTGGTGGATGGCTTCAGCACTACACGCTTCTGGGACCAGGTGCGGGAAGGCAACTGCATCACTACGTCCGGGCTGATTGGCGTCATGGCGGCGTTCCTCGCCAAGTCACCGCCGCAGCCCGGCGAGCGGGAGCATCCACTGCGCTGCGTCACGATGGCGCCGGTCAACCAGCAGACCATTGAGCTCACGCAGCGCTTCGGCATCGACTACCTCACCGGCTTCAACATGACCGAGGTCTCCAGTCCACTCATCAGCGACCTGAACGCCAGCGCCGCAAGCGGCTGCGGGCGGCCGCGCACCGGCATCACCTGCCGCATCGTCAACGAGCACGACGTCGAGGTGCCGTGCGGCACGCTCGGCGAACTGATCGTGCGTTCCGATACGCCGTGGTCCATGAACGCGGGCTATGACGGGCTGCCGGAAGCCACGGCGACGGCCTGGCGCAACGGCTGGTTCCACACCGGCGACCTGATGCGCATGGACGAGGCCGGCAACTACCATTTCGTCGACCGCAAGAAGGACGCCATCCGCCGCCGCGGCGAGAACATCTCGTCGTTCGAGGTCGAAGAGGCGGTGCGCGCGTATCCGGATGTCGACGAGGTCGTCGCGGTTGGCGTGCAGAGCGAGATCGAGGAGCAGGAAGTGCTGGTCGCGGTCAGCGCCAGGCCCGGGCGCACGCTCGATCCGCGCGCGCTGGTCGAGTTCCTGATCCCGCGCCTGCCCTATTTCATGGTGCCGCGCTTCGTGCGCGTCGTGGCGGCGGTGCCGAAGACCGAGACCAACAAGCCCCGCAAGGTCGTGTTCCGCGACGAGGGCGTCACGGCCGACACCTGGGACCGCGATCGCGCCGGGCTCACGCTGCGACGCGAGCGCTTCTGATGCGGCCGCAGATGCCCTCGGCCGAGCAGGTGGCGATGCTGCCCGCACTGCTCGTCGTCACGACGCCGCCGCAGTGGCAGGACCAGAACGGGCACATCAACGTGCGCCACTACCTCGAGCTGTACGACCAGGCCGCCTGGCCGCTGTTCGCCACGCTGGGTGTAGACGAGCGGTACTTCAAGGAACAGCTGCAGGGTGTGTTCGACCTGCAGCACCACATCTGGTACCTGTCGGAACTGCACGTCGGCGACGAGGTCAGCGTGCACGCGCGCTTCATCGCGCGCAGCGCCAAGCGTTTCCACGGCGCGATGTTCATCGTCAACCGCAGCCGTGGCGTGCTTTCGAGCGCATTCGAGTACCTCAGCACGGGCGCCGATCTGCGCACCCGGCGCGCGGCGCCGTTGATGCCAAGCCTTGCGGCAGGAATCGACGCGCTGATCGCAGAGCAGCAGACCCTGCCCTGGCAGGCGCCGGTCTGCGGGTCGATCGCGCCCTGAGAGGTCCTTCGGTACGCCTCAGGACCGCAGACGGTCAGGCGCAAGCGACGAGGCCACCCGCACCCTGACCGGAATCGCACTCATGCGCGGCAGCCCGCTGATGGCGTCGAAGTCGTTCGCATCATCGACCAGCGTCGCGGTGCTTGCGCCGCGCGCCACGCTCCCGCGCTCGCCACGCTCGCCCGCTGCCTGACTCGGTCCCTGGGCGTGGCCCTCGAAGCCATGCGCGAGCGACACGACGCCCTCGCGAACATCCGGTGCGCATTGCAGCACCGCCGTGACCGCGCCGACCGCGGATTCAATCGTGATCGTCCCACCGTCTGCAGCCCCGAGTCGCAGGGCATCCGCGGGGTTGAGATAGGCGGGATTGAACGGCCGGCGACGACGCAGCGCGGGCAGGTTCTGGCCGACGGAGTTGTAGACCGCATGCTCGCGCCGGCTGACGAGCAGCAGGTCGAGGGTCGGAGCCCCAGCGGCGCGGTCCGCACGCCGCGCGGCCAGCGGTGCCTCGACGAGCCTGCGCATGTCGGCGTCGACCGCCGCCAGCTCGCTGATCATCGCGTCATTGCCGAGCTCCAGCCGATGCGGCCAGCCGGGGTCGCGGGCTTCAGCGAGCGGCTGCGGATCCGCAAACAGGTGCCCGTGCGGATGCTGCTTGATCCGTTCCAGCGGCACACGGCTGCGCCTGACGAACTGTTCCAGCAGCGTGTCGGTCGTCGGCGGGTTGGCCATGTCGAACGGCTGGCCGCGATAGCTCAGCTGCAGTCCCATCCGGCGCCCCAGCTCGTAGAAGATGCGCCAGTCCTCGAGCACCTCGGAACCGGCCGGCGGCTCGATCAGCTGCGGCTGGTACTGCGCGTACGGTTCCGGGTAACCCAGCGACAGTCCGTAGGTGGTGATGCCTTCGTTGCCGAACGTGATGGCCGGCGTCTCGAAGCCGAAGCGCGGCCCGATCACGTAGTGCGCGAAGCGCGCGGTCGCTGAAACCTGTGGATCCACCACCACCAGCAACTCGAGCGATTCGAGCGCGCGCTGCGTCTTCGCCTGGTTCGGCCAGGACAGCATCGGGTTGCCGCCAACGACGATCAGCGCCCTCACCTGTCCGGGGCCCGGCGTCAGGATCTCGTCGGCCAGCGCTGCCGTGGGCAGCCCCGCCGCCGTATCCGTCAGACTGCGCACCCGCAGCGTTTCGCCGAAGCCGGCGGCCGGCCGCGGCTTCTCGGCGCGCGCCACGCCGGAGAACTGCCGGAACAGTACGCCGCGATTCGGCACGGGCTCGCCGGCACGAATCCACCGACCGCAGACGGTGTTCAGCGCCAGCACGAGGTAGTCCATCAGCACGCCGTGCGGCGCCATGCTCGGCCCCGTGCCGCTGGTGGCGTTGCCACGTCCCGCGCCGGCGAACAGGCGTGCGGCCGCGACGATCTGCGCCGCGTTCACTCCTGCGACCGCCGCGACCCGGTCCGCGGTGAAGGGCGCGACCGCGGCGCGCAGCGCCTCGATGCCGCGCGTCTCGCTGGCAACGAACTCCCGGTCGTACAGGCCCTCGGTGAGGATCACATTGAGGATCGCCGCCAGCAGGGCCGGGTCATGCCCCGGCAGGCATTGCAGGTGCAGGTCCGCCTTGCGCGCGGTCTCGGTCCGGCGCGGATCGATGACGATGAGCTTGAGCCCGCGTGCACGGGCCTCGTGCAGTCGCTTGGCGGGGTTGAACGACGGTATGCCACCCCACATCGACACCAGCGGGTTGGCGCCGACCAGCAGGCACACGCCAGCGTCGGCGAAGGCCTGGGGACCTGCGCCCCAGCGACCATGCAGGGCCATGGAGATCGGCTTGCCGGGCTGGTCGATCGTCGCGTTGGTGAAGCGCATCGGCGAGCCGATGGCGTCCATGAAGGCATCACGCAGCATGACGCCGGCCGGGCAAAAATGACTGAAGGTGCCGCCGTACATCGCGACGGAGCGCGGCCCGTGCGCGGCGAGAATGCGCGTCAACTCGTCACCCACACCGGTCAGGGCGGCGTCGACGCCCACTGGGCGCAGTTCGCCCGACTCATCGCGCCGGAGCGGTTGCAGCACACGCGCAGGATCGCGGTGGAACTCGTGATAGTTGCGTCCCTTGACGCAGCTGTAGCCGCGATAGGCCGGGTTCTCGAGGTCGCCGATCAGCTTGACGACGCGGCCATTCTCAATCGTGACCTTGAGGCCACAGGTGGCGTGGCAGAAGCGGCAGATGCCGGTGGTTTCCACCGCGGCGCAGGGCGATGTACGTCGGAGAAGTGGGGGCGATGCACGTCGCGGTGCACCGCCCCCGCCCGATCAGAACTTGTAGCTGAAGTCGAGGCCGTAGGTGCGAGGCGCGCCGAACTGCGAAACTTCCTCGCCAAAGAAGTGGATGATGTTGACGCGGTACAGCTCGTCAGTGACGTTCTTGCCGTACAGGGCGGCTGACCACTTCGAATCGTTCGGCGCCAGCGCGATCCTGGCGTCGAGCAGACCGTAGGCCTTTTCCTTGGCGATGTTGTCCGTCGCCCAGAACAGGTCGCTCTGGTAGCTGTAGTTGACACTGAATGTGAGTGCGTCCGCGAACTGACCGAAGCCGGTGGTGAAGTCGACACCGGCACTGACCTGCGTCTCGGGCGTGCGCTGCAGGAAATTGCCCGTGCTGACGAGGTTCA
>JANPDV010000280.1:0-8973 GCA_031431655.1 Gammaproteobacteria bacterium
CAGCGAACTCGCTGGCACTGGCCTGCCTGGTGCCACCCTGGGGCAGCATCCTGGCGCATACCGAAGCACACATTGTGCGCGACGAGGCCACGGCGCCGGAGTTCATGACAGGCGGAGCGCGGCTCGTCGCGCTGACGGGCAGCGCCGCGAAGCTCGCCCCCGACACACTGCGCGCCGCTCTGGCCGGGCATCCGGAGAGCGTGCATACGACGGCCGCGTCGGCTGTATCGATCAGCCAGTGCACCGAGCTCGGTGCGGTCTATCGGCCGTCTGAAATCGCCGCGCTCGCGGCCGTGGCGCATGCTCACAATCTGCGCGTGCACATGGATGGCGCTCGCTTTGCCAACGCCGTACAGAGTCTCGGCTGCTCACCGGCTGAAGTGACCTGGCGAGCCGGCGTCGACGTGCTGAGCTTTGGCGCAACCAAGAACGGCGCTCTCGGCGCCGAGGCCGTCGTGTTCTTCGACCCCGCGCTGGCGCGCGAGTTCGAGCGGCGTCGCAAGCGCGCAGGTCATCTACTGTCGAAAATGCGCTATGTCTCGGCGCAGCTGCTCGCACTGCTCGAAGACGGACTGTGGCTGCAACTGGCGGCCCACGCCAATCGGCTTGCCGCACAGCTCGCTTCAGCAGCGCGTCCCTGGCTGATGCACCCGGTCGAAGCAAACGAACTGTTCCTGCAGCTCGGCCCGGAGCGCATCGCGTCGCTGCGCGCGCATCCTGCCGGCTTCAAGTTCTACGACTGGGGCGCAGCGGATTCGGGACAGGCAAGACTGGTCGTGTCGTGGAACCAGCGCGAATCGGACGTGGCAGCCCTGGCGAGCGCGCTGGCAGGACTGGGCCGCTAGCGTGCGCGCCAGCGGCGGTGACTACAGGTCCTTGAGGTGGTCGGGAGTAATGCCTTCGGTCATGTCGGGCCAATCGCTGAACGGAAACGGTTCGCGCTCGGTCGCAAAGCAGAGAAAGGCCACGACCTGGCCGAAGTACCGGCCGAGACCGGCGCCGAACCGACCCAGTTTCGGGTGCGGCGCGCCAAGCGCCAGCCGACGCGCCAGCTGCACGATCGCGGTGGCTGTCACCAGCCAGCTCAGTGCGGCGAAAACCAGTACGAACAACAGCATCATCAGCACGCGTTCCAGCAGCGAACGTGGCGCTTCGGTATCGGCAGATTCCGGCACGGTCACTCTCCCCAGGACGGCGTGGTAAGCCAGTCCATGCAGTTCGTCGATATCGGCATCAATCTGGCCCACGACAGCTACGACGCAGATCGTCCGGCCGTGCTCGCCCGGGCGGAGGCCGCCCGTGTCACGCGGATGATCGTAACCGGCGCCTCGCCCGAGAGCACGGTTGGCGCACTCCAGCTGGCGCGGTCGCATCCCGGTCGGCTCTGGAGCACGGCCGGCTGTCATCCCCACCACGCGTCCGACTGCACCCCCGCGGTGCTGGCGGACTTCGAGCGCATCGCATCCGACCCGGCGGTCGTCGCGCTGGGCGAATGCGGACTGGACTACTTCCGCGACTTCTCGCCCCGGCCGGCACAGCGGGCCGCGTTCGAGGCACAGCTGGACCTTGCGGTCGCGCTCGGCAAGCCTGTGTTTCTGCACGAGCGGGACGCGCACGACGATGTTGTCGCCTGCCTGAGGCCCCGACTCGGCCGGCTGCGGCGCGCGGTAGCCCACTGCTTCACTGGCGGCCGCAGGGAGCTGCTCGCCTATCTGGATCTCGGGCTGTACATCGGCATCACGGGATGGATCTGCGACGAACGGCGCGGCGCGCATCTCAAGGAACTGGTGCCGCTGATACCCGCGGGCCGTCTGATGATCGAGACCGACGGCCCCTACCTGTTGCCGCGCGACCTGAATCCGAAGCCCGCCAGCCGCCGCAATGAGCCGGCGTGGCTGCCGCATATCGCAGCGACCATCGCCGCGGCGCGCGGCGAGTCGCTGGAGACGCTTGCACGCCACACGACTGAGACGGCAATTCAGTTCTTCGGTCTAACTTGAGAAAAACTCTGTAACTAACTGATAAATAAAAATTTACTCTTGGTCCAGGCGTCAGTGCTTCACCAGCGGGCTGGGGGAAAGCTGGGCCTTGAAGCGCTCCCAGTCACCGCGGAACTGCCCGGCACTCTGCTCCGCTGTCTGACGGTCGCCAACCGGAAACTCGATCGGCAGCGCATCCAGTCCGACCGAGAAACGCGGCAAGCCCTTGGGAAACGCGGCGCGACTGGTGAACACGATGCGCCCTTCCACCGGAATACTGCCCGCGACCGCCCTGACCGCGGCGATGCGGTCGTAGAGCAGATTCAGCGGGTTGGGGAACGTATAGCGCTGAGCGCCGTCCATCAGGGTCCACTCCGCCATCTGGTCGGAGCCGAACACGTTGCCGCCAACGTCGCGCAGGTCGACGATCACGATGCCGCGTGGAGTCAGCAGGGCGTAGTCCAGATGCATCACGCCGCCGTTGCCATCCGGGACCAGTCGGTCCTGCACATGGTCGACGCTGATCGCGGTCACCGCGTTGCGCAGCGCGCGCCGGGTCTGCCGCAGACGCAGCCATTTCCAGGCCCAGGCAATCCCGAGACCAAGCACGATGCCGACACCGGCGGCCAACAGGGCCTGGGTCAGCGGAGTCAGGGAAGTCAGGCCACTCACGTTCGCGCCACCAGTGCCGCACCGAGCGCAGCGAAAGAGTTGTCGATCTCGAGGAAACTCGAAGGCCGTCCGAACAGCTCGGCCAGCGCAGGCGGGACAGCCACGCGCGCACCGATCAGCGGCTCGACGATCTCCGGGAACTTTGCCGGGTGCGCCGTCGCAACGATGCTCCAGAAGTCTGCGGCGCGCTCGGCTGCCGGCAGACGCGCCCAGGCCTCCGCGGCGACCGCAGTATGCGGGCACCAGGTCTGGCCGCGATCCGCATGGTCCGCACGGATCCTGGCCTGGATAGCCGCATCCTCTATCGAGCACGCCGTTACTGCGCCGCGCATTGCGCCCAGGTCCGGCAGCAACTGCCTCAATCGCTCCATGTTCGACGGATCACCGACATCCATGGCCGACGCGAGTGTCGCAACACTGGGTCGAGGTCGCCATTCTCCACTCGCCAGGAAATCGGGTACCGTCCGGTTGGCGTTGTGCGCGAGCACGATGCGGCCGATAGGCAGGCCGATGTGGCGGGCCCAGATGCAGGCCACCGCGTTGCCAAGGTTACCGCTTGGAATGATGAACGACGCAGGTTCGCGAGTCTGCCGCCAGATCCTCAGGCTCGCCGCCGCGTAGTAGACCATCTGCGGCAGCAGCCGGCCGAGGTTGATGCTGTTCGCGGAGGACAGCTGTTCGCGCGCGCGCAGCCCCGGATCGAGGAACGCCTGCTTCACGAGCTTCTGGCAATCGTCGAACGTTCCGCGCACAGCGAAAGAGCGAACGTTGTCGCCCCAGCAGGTCAGCTGGTGCTGCTGCGTTGGCGACACCAGCCCCTTCGGGAACAGCACGATGACCGCGAGACCGGGTCGACGATGAAACGCCGCAGCGACGGCACCGCCGGTGTCGCCCGAAGTCGCAACGAGAATGTTGACCGTGCGCGCGCCGGGTGCCTGCAGGCGCTGGAAACACGCTGCAAGAAAACGCGCGCCGAAATCCTTGAACGCCGCTGTAGGCCCGTGGAACAGCTGGAGCACGGCGTAGCGGCCGTCCGGCTGTAACGCGACGCTCGGCGCAGGAAAATTGAACGCATCGCCGCAGATCGAAGCAAGCGAGCCAGACAGGGCATCACCGCGCGCGAAAGGCGCAAGCATCCGTGTTGCCAATGCGGCCAGGTCATCGGCCTGGTCGACCAGTTGCCCGGCTTCGAAGCGGGGCCACTCGGTCGGCACGTACAGGCCACCATCGGGCGCAAGCCCCTGGCGCAGTGCCGCACCGAAGCCCAGCGACGTCCCGCCCGGGTCCCGCGTGCTGACGTACGCTGCTGTCGGTGTCATCGCGCGCCCGGCCTCAGAGGCTGTGCTGGGCAACGACGCGCGCGCCATCGGACTGCACCGGCACCCGCCAGTGGTCGGTCGCGACACCGTTGCGTGCGAACTCCTTCACCATGGACTGACGGACCGTCTCTGCGGCCGTCTCCGGAGCCCACGCAAACATCGTCGGGCCAGCGCCCGAGATCGAGCAGCCGAGCGCACCGGCCGCAATCGCGGCGGCGCGCACCGCGGAAAAACCGGGAATCAGCTGGCGGCGCTGCGGCTCGATCACGACGTCGTTGAGACACTCGCGGATCAGGTCGAAGTCGTCGGTATAACAGCCCGAGATGAAGCCCGCGAGGTTCGCGGTCTGCCAGACGAAATCAGCCATGGGCACTTCGCGCTTGAGGATCGCGCGCGCCTGCCTGGTCGACAGGAACATGTGCGGGTGCACGATGACGGCCTGCAGGCCCTGCGGCACCGGAATCTGCTTCACCCTTGGATTGTCGATGCCGACGGTCAGCACCAGGCCGCCGAACATCGACGGCGCGATGTTGTCGGCGTGCAGCGAACCGCTGGCCACGGCCTCACCCTGCATCGCGAACTTCAGCAATTCGAGCTTCGGCAGTGGCTCGGCCAGCAGCGCATTCGCCGCGACCACGGCGCCGACCGCCGAGGCCGCCGAACCGCCCAGCCCGGAGCCGAGCGGAATGCCCTTCTCGATGTGCATCTCGAAACCGAAATCCGGCTGCGCCGCGACGTTGAGCGCAATCAGGGCACACCCGGCTGTGTTCTTCTCCGGTTCAGTCGGCAGGTCCGAGACGACGCCGGACGAACCCGTGATGCGCACGCCCGGCGTCGCCGAGCGAGTCACCGTAATGCGATCGCCGAGTGCGTCGACGGCGAAGCCGAGGATGTCGAAGCCGATGGCGACGTTGCCCACCGAAGCCGGCGCGAATGCCGTGGCGGAATGCAGACCGTTGTTGGTGCTCACATGCGTGCTCCCAGGTAGGCTGACAGACGCAGCAGATCACCGAAAATGCCGCCGGCAGTGACCTCGGGACCCGCGCCCGGGCCCTGCACGATCAGCGGGTTGCTGTTGTAGCGGCTGGTAGCGAAGCGCACCACGTTGTCGGTGAGCGCGATGTTGGCGAACGGATGTTTCGAGTCCAGTTCGGCCACGCCGACCGTGGCTTCGCCGGCTGCGGTGACGCGCCCGACGTAGCGCAGCACCTTGCCGCGCGCGCGTGCGGCCTCGAAGCGCGCACGCATCGCGCCGTCGTGGCGCGGCAGGCTCGCGAGAAACTCGTCGATCGAGCCGCCCTCGAGGCCCTTGGGCACCAGGCTCTCGATGCGTACGTCCGACATCTCGAACATCACACCCATTTCACGCGCGATGATCGTCAGCTTGCGGGCAACATCGGTGCCCGAGAGGTCGTCGCGTGGATCCGGCTCGGTGTAGCCACGCTGTTTCGCCTCGCGCACGATGTCGCTGAACTCGCGGGTGCCGTCGTAGACATTGAACAGGTAGGCCAGCGTGCCCGAGAAGATGCCCTCCACGCTGGTGATCTCGTCGCCGGTTTCACGCAGGTCGCGCAGGGTCTGGATCACCGGCAGGCCGGCCCCAACGGTGGCCTCGTACAGGTAATGCGAGCCCGCCGCACGGCGCGCCTCGTGCATCGCGCGGAAAGACGCGAGGTCGGCACTGTTGGCCTTCTTGTTCGGCGTGACGATGTGGATACCGGCCGCCAGCCAGTCCGTGTAGTGCCGGGCGACCTCGCTGCTGGCAGTGCAGTCGATGATCACGCGGTGCGGCAGATAGTCGGCGCCGATATGCCGTACGAAGGCATCCAGGTCCGGCGGCGTGTTGGCCGACTGCCACTCCTTGTGCCACGTCGCCGGCGCCACGCCCTTCTCGCTGAGCAGCATCTGGCGCGACGACAGGATGCCGCGGATACGCAGGTCCAGCTTGAAATCGCGCTGCAGCCGCGCACTCTGCGATGCGAGCTGGTCGAGCAGCACGCGCCCGACGGTGCCGGGCCCGATGATGCCGATCGACAGCGTGTGCGGGGAAAGATAGAAACTGGCGTGCACCGCGCGCAGCGCACGGGTTGCGGCCTTCCCTGGAACCACGACCGAGATATTGCGCTCGGACGCGCCCTGCGCGATCGCGCGCACGTTGACGCCAGCCGTACCGAGCGCGTTGAACACCTTGCCGGAAATGCCTGGGATACCCGCCATGCCGTCGCCGACGACCGCCAGGATTGCGAGATCCGTGTCGATCTCGACGGACTGGATCTGGTTCTCCTCCAGCTCGCGCGCGAATGCAGCCTTGATGACGCGCGCCGCGCGCTCGGCCTCGGCCGCGGGGATGGCGCAGCAGATGGAGTGCTCGGAGCTGCCCTGCGAAATCAGGATTACCGAAATGCCCTCCTCTCGCAGCGCGCCGAACAGGCGATGTGCGGTGCCGGGCACACCGATCATGCCGGCGCCTTCGAGATTGATGACGGCGATGTTGTCGATCGATGTGATGCCCTTGACGGGCAACTTGGACGCGGGACGCGCGCAGATCAGCGAGCCCGGATTCTGCGGCGCGAAGGTATTGCGGATCCAGATCGGAATCTCGCGGCCCACCGCCGGCGCCATCGTCTGCGGATGGATCACCTTGGCGCCGAAATAGGCCAGCTCCATCGCCTCGTTGTACGACAGCGCATCGATGACCTGCGCATCCGGCACGCGCCGCGGATCCGCCGACAGCACGCCGTCGACATCGGTCCAGATGTGGATCTCGGCCGCGTCCAGCAGCGAGCCGAAGATCGATCCGGAGAAGTCGCTGCCATTGCGCCCTAAAGTCGTCTGCACGCCGCGCGGATCGGCGGCAATGAAGCCGGTGATGATCAGCGTGCCCTGGAAACCTGCCTCGACAATGCGGGCGATGCGCTCGCGCGAGGCGTCCCAGAGCACCGTCGGACCGAGCGGCCCCCACTCGACGACCACGACTTCACGCGCGTCGAGCCAGCGCACCTCTCCCGGGCGAATGGTCGTCTTCGCATAGAACTCGCGGAACAGACGCGTCGACCAGATTTCACCGTAGCCTGCGATCAGATCCACGACGTTCTTTGCCGCGGAGCGCGTCAGTCGCACGGTCTGCAGAATGCCGGCGATGTCCTGGGAGTCGCGGTCGAATCCAGCCATGAAGAGCCTGGCCGCGTCCGGTCCGAGCGTGCTGCGCGCGATGGTGTCGTGGCGGGTACGCAGCGCGTCGAGGGCTGCACGCCAGCCCGCGTCCTGCTTCTCGGCTGCCGCCACCAGGTTCAGCAGAGCGTCGGTAACGCCCTTGCACGCCGACAGCACGACGCCCAGCCGGCCGGCCGGCAGCGAGTCGAGAATCGCGGCGACGCGCCGGAAGCAATCTGCATCCGCAACGCTGGAACCGCCGAATTTGTGTACGACCCAGCTACCGGAGGAACCAGGGGGCGACGAAATTGATGACATGGGGTAAACGCAGAAGCGAGCCTAAACCGTTGAATACTAAAGATCGCGGCGAACTGCGTCCACCGCACGATGCGGCACGGGCGGCATCCTTGACCCGCCGCTGGAACGCGTGCACCGTCCCCGCCCTGATGATGCTTCGTCGCCTCCTGCAGAGATCCGGCCGCTTCGTCCACGCATTGCCGCTCGCACTGCTGGGTTTGGCCCCCCAGGCAGCGTGCACCTCCGCCAGCGCCGCGCCGACCGCTTCCCTCTCCGTGTTTCGCGACTGCCCGGACTGCCCGGAGATGGTGCGCCTGCCTGCCGGCGAATTCCTGCTGGGCACGCCCAAGGCCATCCAGGTGCCCACAGAAATCCCGGCCGAACTCGAGCCGCTGCGGGTACGTGTCACGCGGCCGTTCGCGATCGGGCGCTACGAGGTTACGCGCGCGGAGTACCAGGTTTTCGCGCGCGAAACGGCGCGCACGGGCAAGGCCGTGCGCTGCCGCACCTGGGTGGAAGCGGTGCAGGGTTTCCGCGATCTCGACATCTCCTGGGACGCGCCCAATGTGCCCGCGAAGCCCCAGGGCAGTCACCCGGCGACCTGCATCGACTGGCACGATTCGCGCGCCTACGCCGAGTGGCTGTCGAAGCGAACCGGCCAGCGCTACCGACTGCCAACCGAGGTCGAGTGGGAGTACGCGGCGCGCGGCGGCACGAGCACGCTGAATCACTGGGGCAATTCCGCCGACGATGGCTGCGCGTTCGCCAATTCGAACGACCGCTCGACCGCCGAACGCTATCCGCTTTCATGGACCCTGGTGCGTTGCCGCGATGGCCATGCCGACATCGCTCCGGTCGGCAGTCTCAAGCCGAACGCATTCGGCCTGTACGACATGATCGGCAACGCCTGGGAGTGGGCCGAAGACTGCGCCAGCCTCAGCTACTTCGGCCGACCCACCGACCGGCGCGCCTGGATCTGGGACGGTGGGTGCGAGCGGCGGGTGCAGCGCGGCGGCGGCTGGATAACCGGTCCGGAGCGCAGCCGGGCGGGTTTCCACGGCGATGGCAACGCGGACGATCGCTCTGATTTCGCCGGCTTTCGGGTCGTGCGCGACCTGGCGGCGGACGTGCCCGCGCCGGCTGAAGTGGCACCCGCGCCCCCGGTGCCAACCGTGCCGGTTGCGGTGACGGGCCCGGTACCCGCGTTGGCAGCGGCTGCGTCCTTCCGCGACTGCGCGACCTGTCCGGAGCTGATTGCGGTGCCGGCTGGGGCGTTGTCCCTCGGCACCTCGACGGACGCCTACGAACACGACGTCGCCTCCGGCGAAACCCCGCCGATCAACGTCCGAATCCGCCGACCGTTCGCCCTCGGCCGCTTCGAGGTCACGCGGGCCGAGTTCGGCGCTTTCGCGCGCGCCACGGCGCATCAACCACGCTGGCCCTGTACGCTCGACGCGGCGTCACCCCCCGCGTCGCCCGCGCGCTGCATCACTCCGAACGATGCGCTCGCTTACCTTGCATGGCTCAGCACCCAGTCCGGGCAACGCTATCGC
>JANPDV010000281.1:0-6482 GCA_031431655.1 Gammaproteobacteria bacterium
AGACCACGTTGCCAGTGATGCCGGTGGGAGCCGAGTAGCGGACATTGAGCGTCGCGCCGGTGGTGGCCGCGGCCGCAAGGCCGAAGTCCGCCACGCCCGAGCCCGTGAATGTCCCGGCTGCGTACGCGACCGTGATGTTGCGACCGTCGGCGGCCGCAAGGCTCACACCGGAGCCAGTGTCCGTCGCAACCACGCCGGTCGCCGCCGACTGGGCATTGATCGCCGTGACCGCATTCGCACGGTTGGCGCCGAGACCCGCGCCGCCGGTGATACCCGCGACCGAGATGGCCAGGCCGTTCACCGTCACAGTCGCCGTACCGGACGCGGACGAGGCCGCGGCCGACGTGCCTGCCGCGACGGGCACGGCGGTGTCGGGAATCGACATCTCGACGCTGGCCGGCGCCAACGCGGCACTTTCGTCGATCGATGCGGCCATCACCTCGATCAGCTCGAGCCGCGGTTCGCTCGGCGCGATCCAGAACCGGTTTGAATCCACCATCTCGAACCTCGAGACGGCGGTCGAGAACCTGTCCGCGTCGCGCTCACGGATCCAGGACGCTGACTTCGCCGAGGAGACCGCGAACCTGACGAAGGCGCAGATCCTGCAGCAGGCGGGCACAGCGATCCTGTCGCAGGCCAATGCCGTGCCGCAGAACGTGCTGACGCTGTTGCGGTAATCGTGTACGAGATAGACGCATGACCGCGGTTCGCGAACCCGGTCCTGATGGCGGGCGGCGGCTTCGAAAGGAGCCGCCGCCTGCTGTCGTTTTCGCAGGAGATCCGCCATGAGCAGTTCTTTTGCAGCGGCCATCGGGCCGACCTCCGCGGCGCAGACCTCAACCCAGGCCGTCGCGCCTGCGACTCCGGTGGGCCGCGCAGGCGGCCAGTCCGGCCGTGCCGAAACCCCTGGCGGCCGCGCCGTGCCGCCAGCGACGGCCGACCGATCACGGTCTGCGGGTGCGGACGCCGGCAACGCCCAGCGGGCGCTGGACGCGGCAGCTCGGCAGATCGAGTCCTTCATGCGTGACGCCGGCCGCGAACTGGAGTTCCGCGTCGACGAAGCCAGCGGCCAGGTGGTCGTGAACATCCGCAACCCGCAGACCGGCGAGCTGATCCGGCAGATTCCCGATGCGGCATTCATGGCGATGGCGGAACGCATCATCGACATGGGTACGCGGTCCGGCGTGCTCGTGGAAGAGTGGTCCTGACCCATGCCAGGAATCCAGGCGAGCGGCGTGGGCTCGGGGATCGACACCAACAGCCTGGTCTCGCAGCTCGTTGCGGCTGAGCGCGCGCCGCAGGAGCGGCGGCTGAACCGCAGCCAGTCGCAGGTGGATGCCCAGATCTCCGCCGTCGGCTCCTTGCGCGGCGCTCTCTCAGGCCTGCAGTCGGCGCTGAGTTCAGTCCGTACGACCAGTGCATTCCAGGGCCGCAAGGCCGAGGTCTCCGACGACTCGATCCTGACGGCCACGGCCGCCGCCTCCGCGGCGAACGGCCGCTACAACGTCGAAGTGCGCCAGCTTGCCAGTGTGCAGCGCCTGGCTTCGGGCCCGTTCGCCTCCGGCGCCGCCAGCGTCGTGGGCACTGGCACGCTCTCTATCACCGTGGCGGGCACCGCGTTCAATGTGGCAATTGCCGCGCCCGACAATACGCTCACGGGCATTCGTGATGCCATCAACGGCGCCGCAGGCAATCCCGGGGTGCAGGCGACGCTGATCCAGGCGGTCGACGGCGCCCGCCTGGTGCTGACTTCCAGCAAGTCCGGGTTGGTCGGCGCGGTGCGCGTGACCACAAGCGGCGGGGACGGCGGCCTCGATGCGCTCGTTTACAACCCCGGCGTGCTCAGCAATCTGAGCGAACTTTCACCGGCGCGCGACGCCGAGGTCCGGATCGAGGGGTTCACCGTAACCAGCGCCACGAATGTTCTCAGCGAGGCGATCGAGGGTGTCAGTCTGAGCCTGCGCGAGGCCGAGATTGGCACGACCGTACAGGTCACCGTCGGCACGGATGCGGCGCAGACTACCGACAAGATCCGCAAGTTCGTCGCCGACTACAACACGGCGGTGGGTACGATGGCGCAGCTGCGCCGATTCGATGCCTCGACACGGGAGAAGGGGCCGCTGCTCGGCGACGCCATGCTGCGGACCATAGAGTCGCGGTTGCGCTCCGAAACCTCCAAGCCGACCGAGGGCGTCGCTGCACAGTACAGTTCGCTGTCAGCGATCGGCATCCGGACGGGCGCCGACGGCAAGCTGACCATCGACGAGACACGGCTCACCGCTGCGCTGAACGCGGATTTCGACGCCGTCGGACGCATGTTCGGCGGCGAGCAGGGCGTGGCCACGCGCCTGTACGCCGCGGTCGATCTGCCGCTGCAGACCGGCGGGCAGATCACCACACGCAGCACCGATCTGCAGAGCAACAAGCGGTCGATCGAGACGGAGCGCGAGGCGCTCAACCAGCGCATGGCAGCGGTCGAGCGGCGCTACCGGGCACAGTTCGTGGCGATGGACAAACTGCTGGCCCAGCTGCAATCCACCGGCAACTACCTTACGCAGCAGCTCGACAACCTGCCGAAGCCGGCGCGGTAGCGCTGTCCGAGGCCGCGGCCGCGGCCGGCTAAAGCTGCCCGTGCCCCGGCCGTTAAGTTCATCGACGCCAGATTGCGCGTCGCTGGAGCCCGGCAATGAGCGTGCCCTCGAGTTCGAATGGAATGGCGGCCTATCAGATGGTCGCAACCCACGGCGGCGTGTCTGCAGCGGATCCGCATCGATTGGTGCTGATGCTGCTGGACGGAGCGCTGGGCCGCCTCGCCCAGGCGCGCGGACTGGCCGTCCGCGGCGCGACTGCCGAGAAGAGCGTGCAGCTGGGCAGGGTGCTCGCAATCCTCGACGAGCTGCGCCACAGCCTGGACCTGAGCCAGGGCAGCATCGCCGCGAACCTCGACCAGCTGTACGACTACATGTCACGTCAGGTGCTGCGTGCCCATCTGGATCCCGGTACCGCGCTGCTTGACGAGGTGTCGCACCTGCTGAGCGAGATCCGCGGCGCCTGGACCGCACTCCCGCCGGCGGCACGGGCAGTGCGGCGTGCGACGACCGGTCCGTGAGGCAGAAGATCGCCGCCTGTGGCACCGTAGTGCCGGTGACGCGCGAGCGCTTCCTGATGGATGCCATCGATGACTGCACGCGTGCGATCGTCCGGCAGGCGATGGCGTCCGACTGGGACGAACTCCGACAGGTAGCATTGCAGCGGCGCGAGCTGTTCACGGTGCTGCGACGCAGCCGCTCGGCGGCACGGCACGGCGATTGCATTGATGCAATCGGCAGCGCCCTGAGGGAATCCGACGACTTCCTGACGACCCTGGCGCCGCTGCCTGCCTGAGTCGCCCGGAGGTGAGTCGTGAGCGAATCCGTCGACACCGTCATCCTGCACAATGAACTGGCCTACGCCGACGTGCTGCCAGTGCAGTTCCACCCCTTGGCGACCGCTGCCGATGCCGCGCAGCTGGCGGCCTGGTCAGACCGCACCTTGCGAATGCTGCAGGCGTCGGCCGCCCTGGAGGACCAGGGTAACCATGAAAAACTGGATGAAGAAGCGGTCGGCGGCGCCCACATCCAGCGCATCGATCTGAAAGTGAACCTGCTGCTGGAGCTGGTCGGACACCTGCTGGCTGCGAGCCAGTCACGGCCGCCGGCGGCACCATTGCGCTTCAATGCGCGCGGCATCGTGTGGACGCCGGCCGAACCTGAACCCTCCCTGGTCGCGGGCAGCCGCGGCCGGATCGAGATCTTCCTGCGCGAATGCCTGGTGCAGCCACTGACGTTCACCGGGACGCTGGTCGACGCGGAGCCCAATGGGCCCTGTCACATGAAGTTCGACGGCTTGCCCGAGATCATCGAAGATCTGGTCGAAAAGCTCGTATTCCGTCGCCACCGACGCAGCATTGCGGGGGTCCGACTGACACGGCGGGCATGATCGCGGCGGGCCGACGCGCTATCCGGTAAACCCTTATAGATAAGGGAAAGCCTGTATTTAAGGGCCTTTCCTTAATTGTGAGGGCTACCCTGAATCCGGGGGAAGTGTGATCGCGTCACGCTGCGAACGGTGGGCACACGCGCCGCGCGACACATCCAGGTCTTGCATCGCACCTGAGAATCGCCTCACAAGAAGGGGATTCTGACAAGTGATTGCGATCCAACATGCTCCCGTCAACGCGCTGCGCGACAACACGCAAGATAGCAGCCGGCTGAATGCAAGGTTGCCTACTGGCAAGTCCGCCGCGGTCCGCCGCGTCGTTCATCTGCTTCGCCAGGTCGCGGGCCACGACTCCACGGTTCTGGTGCTCGGCGAATCCGGCACCGGCAAGGAGGTGGTGGCACGCGCGATTCACGATCTGAGCCCGCGAAGGCGCGGGCCATTCGTCGCAGTGAACTGCGGCGCGATTCCGGCGGATCTGCTCGAAAGCGAGCTCTTCGGGCATGAGAAGGGCGCCTTCACGGGAGCCTACGCATCGCGCAAGGGGCGTTTCGAACTGGCGGACGGAGGCACGCTGTTCCTTGACGAGATAGGCGACATGAGCATGCCGATGCAGGTGAAGCTGCTGCGGGTACTGCAGGAGCGCGTCTACGAACGTGTCGGCAGTGGCCAGCCAATGAGCTGCAATGTGCGCATCGTGGCCGCAACTCACCGCAACCTCGAACTGGCTATCGAGGATGGTAGGTTTCGCGGCGACCTCTTCTATCGACTGAACGTGTTTCCGATCGACATGCCGGCGCTGCGTGAACGTGGCGAAGACATGGCGACCCTGGTCGATGAGTTCGTGGCGCAGAACGTCGCCGCGGGTCGTGGTCAGATCACGCTGACCCCGGCCGCTCTGTCCTGCCTGCGCGCATACGCCTGGCCCGGCAACGTGCGCGAACTGGGCAATCTGATGGAGCGCCTGAGCATCCTGCATGGTCAGTCCGTCGTCGATGCGCCGGATCTGCCTGCGCGCTACCGAGCTGATCTGCGCGCGAGTCGGCCAGCGGAGCTGCCGAGCGAGTCGCTCAGCGAGGCCGAGGCGCTGGAGTTGCTGGAGCCGGAGCCGCCGGTCATCGACCGGTCGCCGCCGGCAGCGGGCTCGACGGCCGATCTGGCCGATGCCGTGGACGGCAGCATTGCGCTGCCAGATGCGGGCATGGACCTGCGGTCCTACCTCCACGATATCGAATATCGCCTGATAGGCCAGGCGCTCGAGCGGACCGACGGCACGGTGGCACACGCGGCGCGGCTGCTCGGATTGCGGCGCACCACGCTGGTGGAGAAGCTGCGCAAGTTCGGCTTCGACCAGGCAGCGGAGCCGTCGGAAGTTTGACGCCGCATGGCTGCGACCGGCCGCGCCTGTGACGCAGTTGGTGTTTCGTGGCAGAAATCGGCCTGCGGCATGGATCTTGCTTTCGGTCTGTTCAACCGCGCGATTTCGCGCGCTGGAGACAGACATGCCGATCGAGAAGTTCGTGTCCATGCTGGCCCGGTCGCCGCTGCCGCATGAGGCGCCGGAGCCCGTAACCGTCGCGGACTGTTCGCAGCGCCTGATTGCGCTCGCGCAGCGGGTGGCTGCGAGCGACTGCACGGTACTGATCGGCGGCGAGTCTGGAACCGGCAAGGAAGTGCTTGCGCGGTTCATTCACAGACAATCGCTGCGGGCGCAACGGCCGTTCATCGCCGTCAACTGTGCGGCCATTCCCGAATCGATGCTGGAAGCACTGCTGTTCGGATACGAACGCGGTTCGTTCACGGGCGCCCACGCGGCCCACGCGGGCAAGTTCGAGCAGGCCCAGGGGGGCACACTGCTGCTCGATGAGATCTCGGAGATGCCGCTCGGCCTGCAGGCAAAGTTGCTGAGAGTGCTGCAGGAGCGGGAGGTGGAGCGACTCGGCGGAGAAGGTTCGATCGCACTCAACGTGCGCGTCATTGCGACGACCAACCGAAACCTGCGCTCCGAGGTCGGAGCCGGCCGTTTCCGTGAGGATCTCTACTACCGGCTGAACGTGTTCCCCCTGCAGATCGCGCCATTGCGCATGCGACGCGACGACATCCTGCCGCTCGCGACCCAGTTGCTGGCGACGCGCGTTCAGCCGGGCTCCGCGATACCGGCCCTGTCGGCAGATGCAGCCCACGTGTTGCTGACCTACAGCTGGCCCGGAAACGTGCGTGAACTCGATAACGTGCTGCAGCGTGCGCTGATTCTCTGCAACACCCCGATGCTCGAGCCAGAGCAGCTGCAAACCGAGGGGATCGCGCCGGCGGAGCTGCGTGACCAGCAACCGGAGAGTGCCGGGCATTCGGTCGACGGGTGGCGACCCGCCGGTGGAGCGCTGGCGCGCACGCGCGAACGTGCGGAACGGGAAGTGCTGCTGGAAGCACTGCGTGCGCCGGATTCCACCCGTCGCGCGATCGCCGAACGTCTTGGCATCAGCCCGCGGACACTGCGTTACAAG
>JANPDV010000282.1:0-9483 GCA_031431655.1 Gammaproteobacteria bacterium
CAGCTCCCAGGAGGTCTACTGGTTCGCCAACGAAGTGTTCGTCGGACGCGCGCCACGCGGCGCGCCGCTCGAATGGCGGCCGCCGCGCGCCGGCCGCTACACCCTGCGCGTCGTCGATGACGCAGGCCGCGCGGCGCGGCGTGAGCTGCAGGTGGCGCTGGCGCCGGCCGGTGCGTAGGCAGCGGCTGCCTTGGCCCACTGCGGGGGAGTTGCGCGCATCGACATGGAAGAGGCGCTCGTCAACGCCGATTCGCGCAGCAATCGTGGGGCGAAGATCAACTTCGGCTGAGGCGAGCGCTCGCCTTCAGGGCCTTTGCGTTGGCGGAGCCGCTGGCGTCTCGCCTGCGCCCGAAGGCCCGAACACGATCGGGTAGGGCGAGAACCGAGCGGGAACGTCAATCACCCCGACGCGCTGAGCCCAGACCGCATACTGGGCGGCGAGCCTTGCCACGACCTTCGGCTGGCGTGCCGCAAGGTCCTGCGATTCCGCCGGGTCGGTCGCCAGGTCGTAGAGCTGCCATTCGCCATTGCCCCAGGGTGCGCGCAGGCGCACGGCCTTCCACCGGCCTTCGACATAGGCCTGGCTGCCGAGCAGCTCGATGCCCAAGCCTTCGCGTTGGCCGCGGACGTCACGCGCGCGTCCGGATAGGACGCGATCCAGAGAACGCCCATCGACGTCGCGCAAGGAGCCGCCCGCGAGGGCGACCAGTGTCGGTGCGATGTCGAGCACGCTGGTGAACGCGTCGACGCGGGCGCCCGCTGGATAGCGGCCCGGTGCCCGGACGAACGCCGGCACGCGCGTGCCGCCGCTCGTGGGCAGGCCCTTGAACAGCCGGTTGGGCGTGCCGCTGACCTGGGCCCAGCCGGCGCCGGGAAAGACGTAGGACGTGCTGCGGCCGATGTTGCCCGTGGCGTTGTCCCAGTTCTTGCGGAACCAGTCGCCGATACCTGGCGCTGCTGAGAAGTCCGACGCCTCGGCGCCGTTGTCGGACATGAAGACGATCACGGTGTTCGCCAGCAGACCATCGCGTTCGAGACCCTCGACGAGATGCGCGAGACTCCGGTCGAGGCCCGCCACCATTGCTGCATAGGCCGCCATACGGCGCTGTTCGCGCGCGCGCTGCTCTGCGTCCAGCGTGTCCCACGCGGGGACCATCGACCAGCGCGCTGGCAGGCTCGCCTCCCGCGGCACCAGGTGGCGTTCGCGCAGACGCTCGAAGCGCTCGGCCCGGATGCGATCCCATCCCGCGGCGTATCGGTCCGATTGCGCCGCCAGCAGTGAGTCGGGTGCCTGCAACGGCGCGTGCGGCGCCGTGAAGGCGAGCAGCCCGAAGAAGGGTTTGCCGCTGCTGCGACCGTCACGGATGTAGCCGAGCAGACGATCGGCGAACAGGTCGGAGGAGTACAGCGGCTCGGAAATCTGCGCTGGCCGGCCGTCCTCGACATAGACCGCCCTCGGGTACTGCGGCATGTAGCCGCGCAGGTCCATGTGGCTCGCCCCCCCGTGCAGCATCGCCAGAGAGCGCTCGAAGCCGCGATCGACGGGCAGGTGGCCGGGCGTGTCGCCGAGATGCCACTTGCCTGTCATGTAGGTCGAGTAGCCGCGGTCCCGCAGCGCGGCGGCGAGCGTCGGCACGCCGTCGATCAGATAACCCTCGTAGCCCGGCCTGCCGCGCTGATTCGGCGCGGTCAGTTCGGCCATGGCGCCAAGGCCGACCCGGTGCGGATCACGCCCTGTCAGTAGTGCCGCGCGCGAAGGCGAGCAGGTCGGCATCGTGTTGAACTGCGTCAGCAGGACGCCTTCGCGAGCGAGGCGGTCGAGCGTAGGGGTCCGGATCTCGCCGCCGGTGATCCCGAGATCGGAAAAGCCGAGGTCGTCGGCGACGATTAGCAGGATGTTGGGTGGCGCCGCGCGTGCGCTGGCGGAACCGGGAGTGGGTTTCGCCATGCCGCCGGTCGACATCAACGCAAACGCCGCAAGCGTCGCGACGCTCGCCGCAAGCCGGGCTCGACGGCGCTGGCCGCTTCTCATCGCGCGCCGAACCACATCCTGCGCAGCAGGCCGTCGCGCCGGACGAACTGGTGATACAGCGCTCCGGCGACATGCAACGCCACGAGCACCAGCAACAGACGCGAAAAGAAGTAGTGACCCTGGCGCGGTGGAAAGGCCCAGAAGTCCGCCGGCAGCGCTCCCGTGCCCTCGAACACCGCAGGAAATGCCCCCGACATCGCGAGCATCCCGAGCCCCGTCGAGACCATCGCAATCGCGACGACATACAGACCGACATGCACGAGCTGCCGCAGCCGGTTGAGCCAGGGGTTCTGCACGTCGGCCGGTTGCGGCTTGCGGGTCACCGTGCGCATCACGAGCCGGGCCAGCAGCAGCCCCAGGATCAGTATGCCGCCAATGGCATGAGCGCGGATCATGAACGCCTTCTCCGGGTCGACGTTCTCCACGTGGCGCAACACCGCGATTCCGCCGTACAGCGAAATCGCGATCAGGATGCCGGTCAGCCAGTGCGCTAACACCCACAGGGGGTGATAGCGCGTCGCCGTGGGTTTGGTTGAGTCCATCGAAATCGTCTCCTGATCTCAACAGCATGGTCTGCCGCAGTGCGAAGCACTGTCAATTCGCTTGTCGTGACGACGGCATTTCCCGCATTCATCTCCCCGGGGCATAGCCGCGATCTATGCCTCAGGGACGCGATTACACCCGTCAGGACATTGACGAAAGGGGGCCGCAAACCCCCAAATCGGCGGCGTTCACTACCAAGTCACCCGCCGCTGTTCGCGTCGCGGGGGCGCTGTTAGGCCTCTAAGGATGGGAGCCCGTGATGAACTGCAACAACCTGTCGACCGATCGTATCCGGCGCGCGGTGCGCTCGATTCTTCTGACGGCAGCCATGCCCGCTGTGGCCGTTGCCGAGCCGGCCGCGCGAACCGTGGCGCTCGAGGAAGTGGTGGTGACTGCGCAGAAGCGCAGCGAGAACGTACAGAACGTGCCGATCTCGATCTCTGCGTTCTCGGGGGAGTACCTCGAGCGGCTCTCGGCGGAGCGCGTCGCCGATGTCATGGACTACGCGCCGAATGTCTCGCGCAGCTCCGGACCTACGGGCGGCGCCGACGGCTTCTTCTTCATCCGCGGCGTGGGTCAGGTCGACAACAGCGCCGCAGTCGACCCGGGTGTCGGTGTGTATGTGGATGAGGTCTATCTCGGCCGTGTGCAGGGCGCCTCGTTGGATTTGCTGGATGTCGAGCGCGTCGAAGTGCTGCGCGGTCCGCAGGGCACACTATTTGGGCGCAACACGATCGGAGGCGCAATCAGCGTCGTGACTGCCGATCCGGGCGAGGAACTCGAGTCCAAGGCGCGCCTGACCGTCGGCAGCCGCGACAAACTCGACGCACTGTTGTCGGTAAATCTGCCACTGGGCGACACCACCGGCGCTAAGGTGTCGATGTTCTCGAGGAATCAGGATGGCTGGGCCCAAGGCGTCGTCAAGGGCGGGGACTTCGGCCGTGTCGAAGACTACGGCGGGCGCGCTCGCTTCGTCTGGCAGCCCACCGAGGCCTTTTCGGCCCGAGTCACCGTGGACGCCACCCGTCGCGATGGGTCCCCAGCTTCCAACTCGCTGCAAGCTTTCAATTCCCGCGCCGCGTGTACGGTGGCCGGTTCGCGACCGCCTGCGACGATTCCGGGCACGACCCCGAGCTGCGTACCGTTTCCCGTGCCGGCCGCGCCGCCGGGGCAGACGGCGGCCTCCGATCTGCTGGCCGACGCCAACTTCGATCGCGATCGCAGCTTCAACTCGGTCCCGCCGGACCTGGACGAGCGCTCGAACGGCGCCGCGCTGCAGCTTTCATGGGAACTGGGCGCAGTCGAGCTGAAGTCGATCACCTCCTATCGCACCCTGAAACAGAAGTCGTTCGCCGACCTCGACGGCACTGGGTACTCGCTGTACGACGCGAGCTTTCTCGTCGACCAGAAACAGTTCGCCCAGGAGTTCCAGTTCAATGGTCAGGCCTTCGATGAGCGCCTGAACTGGGTGCTGGGTCTCTACGTCTTCCAGGAAGACATCGAGAACGATACCGCGATCTGCGTCGGCACCAACCGGCCGGCGACGCTGCCGAACGGGCAGCCCATCGCGCTGCCGCCGGCGTTTCCGGGCGGCCCGCCGCGCGTCGCACCCGGTTCGGCCACTCGCTACGACGGCCGCTGCGTCAGCTTCGGCAACCAGATCGATCTTTCGATCGATTCGATTGCCGCGTTCGCCAACACACGGTTCGAAATGACGGACCGCGTGGCCGCGACGCTCGGACTGCGCTGGACCCGCGATACGAAGGACCAGATCTTCAACTCGTTCACCGACAACCGCGCGGGAGTGGCGACGCTGACGGGAATCCCGCCGCTGGGCGCGGTCGCTGGCGCAGTGGGGCCCGGCGTCGCGCCGCCGCCCGGGCTGCAGCCAGTGCCGTTCCGATACAAGAAGACCTGGTCGGAGGTGACACCGCGCGTGGGGCTCGACTTCAAGCTCTCGGACGACGTGCTGCTGTATGGCTCCTATTCGCGCGGCTTCAAGAGCGGTGGCTTCGGCGCGCGGGCCACCCCGCTCGCGCCGATCAAGCCCTACGATCCGGAGGCGGTCGACAATATCGAGATCGGCTTCAAGAGCGAGTTCGCCGACCGGCGAGTCAGGTTGAACGCAGCTGTGTTCCTCGCGAAGTACCGGGACATCCAGCTGCTGATCCTCGATCCCGCGACTGCGCAGTTCGAGACTCGAAACGGTGGCGACAACGAGATGAAGGGCATCGAGATCGAGCTGCGTGCGCGCCCGCTCAAGGGCCTGGACCTAAACGTCGCGTTGGGCTGGCTGGACAATGAGTACACCCGCTTTGCAGGTGTCGCGCAGATCGATCCGGGTGACAAGCTGCCGAACTCCCCGGAATACACCCTCGACGTGGGTGCTGAGTATCGCTGGCAGATCGGGGAGAACGTGCTCGGGCTCCGTGCGGACTGGAACTACCGCGCCGAGCACTGGTTTCAGGCGCTCAACAATCCCCTCGATCGGCAGGGGGGTTACGGGCTGGTGAACGCGCGCACGACATTCGAGATACCCGGCCGGGATCTGACGCTCGCGGTGTTCGGGCTGAATCTCGCTGACAAGAACTACTTCGTGACGCGCAACGACACGCGCAGCGATCTTGGAGTGGCCACTGGCATCTTCGCGCCGGGTCGGGAGTGGGGCATCGAGCTATCGGCGCGTTTCTGAAGCCCGGCCGCATGGCCACCCTGTGCGGAGTGCTGCGATGATTCTCGTGACTGGGCCCAACGGCAATGTCGGCACCGAGTTGACGCAGCTGTTGATCTGGCGCGGCGACACAGCCTTCCGAGTGGCCTCGCGCCATCCCGAGGGGCTGCGCAAGCAGTTCGGTGCTGAAGTGCCGAGCGTGAAGCTCGACTTCCTCGACCACGCCACCTGGCCGGCGGCGCTCGAGGGCATCGACTCGGTTTTCCTGCTGTTTCCGCTCCCCCACCCGCAGACCGCGAAGCGGCACATGGTGCCGTTCGTGCAGGCCTGCCGGGCGGCCGGTGTACGTCAGATGGTCTATCTGTCGGTTCCGGGGGCGGACCGGATGCCGGTGATCCCGCATTTCCACACCGAGAAGGCGATCCGTGAATCCGGTATGGACTACACGATTCTGCAGTCGTCGTACTTCTCACAGAACCTGATCCGCGACATCGCGACACACTGGGTCGACATTGCCCAGCGCGACGAGATCTTCATCCCAGCGCGCGCAGGCCGGCATTCCTTCATCGATTCACGCGACGTCGGCGAAGCGGCGCTGAACGTGATGCGCGAGCCGGCTGCACACCACAACCGCACCTACGTGATCACCGGCCCGGCCAACCTCACGTTCGGCGAGGTCGCCCAGATCATGAGTGAGGAGCTGGGCCGACCGATCCGCTACGCGAATCCTTCACTGCCCGCCTTCTGGTGGCGTCTAAAGCGGCGCGGCGTCACGGGCGATGTCCTGTTCTTCATGTGCGTCACCTACGTTCTCGGCCGCAGTGGCAAGAACGGTCCGATGACCGGCGAACTGCCGAAGCTGCTGGCGCGGGCGCCCTACACCGTGCGCGATTTCGTCCGCGCCTATCGTGCGAAGTGGCAGCCAATCGCGCGCGACGCGCGGCTCGACCCATCTTTGGGTCGCGGACCGGGGTGGGCGGGCCCGAAACCGGGCGGCTGAAAGCACGAGTCGCCGGCGCGAATCGAAAACGCCGGCGACGCAAGCCCCAGGCGCCGCTCAGACAAAGCGGTAGGAGAGATCCTGCGTGTCGCGGCGCCCCTTCGGCATTTCGGCATTGGTGTCGAACCAGGTGTCGGCGATCGGCAGCCAGCGGCCCCAGTCCAGCAGTTCGGTCTGATAGACGATGCGCCAGTCCTCGTCACGCCGCTGCAGCCGGCTGAGATAGCGCGCGCCGACCAGCAGTTGGGCGTTGCCCTTGGAATCCGCGATCACGTGATGCGCCTGCACGTAGGACTCGACCCCCAATTCGTCGCCGCTCGCTTCACGAAAGACGAGATTCCCGACCAGATGCTGCGTGTCGCGCATCGAACCCTGGAACCCCATGGCCACGTCCAGGAAGCCATCGATACGACCCTTGTAGAAGACGCCATAGTCGACTTCGGCGTCGGGCCAGAATTGTGCCGCCATCAGCGCGCGATCGAGTCGGTCCATCGCCCGCGACACGGCATAGATGCGCTGGCGCGCATGCTCACGTGCCAGCAGGCGATCGACCTGGGCGCGCAGCGCCTGCACTTCCGAAACGGCGGACTCGGTCATGGATGATCCCTACGGGGTTGCGGCCCCTGCACCTCTCTGCAGCTAATCACCGACGGCCACGCCGCGCAAACGCCACGTGGCCCAAAGCCATGAACCGGGGCTATGCCTGCCGTCCCCCGATTCACTTGAGTGCGTCGGCAACGGTGTTTAGCTTGCGGGACACCTGTTTGAGGCATCGCGGAGATGGCCAGCGCAGTGCAAGCCCAGGGCGACACCGCACACGTCGACACGTTCGCGCGCGACCGGCTGCCGTCGCGTGACAGCTGGCCCGAGCTGCGCTTCGATTTGCCGGAGCTGCGGTATCCGGCTCGGCTCAACTGCGCGTCGGCATTGCTGGACGCGCATGTGGACGCCGGCCAGGGCGAGCGCGTCGCCCTGCGGACCGAAACCGCGACCTGGAGCTACGCGCGCCTGCAGGCCACCGCGAGTCGCATCGCCAATGTCCTGGTACGCGAGATGGGTGTGGTACCCGGCAACCGTGTACTGCTGCGCGCGCCCAACAATCCTCTGCTCGCGGCGGCGTGGCTTGCGGTCATGAAGACGGGGGCGATTGCCGTCACCACTATGCCGTTGCTGCGCTCGTACGAACTGCAACAGGTCATCCGCAAGGCGCAGGTCGAGCACGCGCTGTGCGATGCGCGGCTGATGGCGGAGCTGGCCGATGCGGCGCGCGCGACTGGCCTGTTGCACCAGACCCTGAGCTTCGGCGACGGTGTGCTGGAAGGGCGAATGGAATTGCAGCCGGCGAGCTTCACGAATGTGGACACGGCGCAGGATGACGTCTGCCTGCTCGCCTTCACATCCGGAACTACCGGCGAGCCCAAGGCAACGATGCATTTTCATCGCGACGTACTCGCGATGGCGGACGTCGTCGGCCGACACCTTCTCGATACGAGCGCTGACGACATCTATGTCGGCAGTCCGCCGCTGGGCTTCACGTTCGGGCTGGGTGCGTTGCTGGTGTTTCCGCTGCGCTTCGGCGGCTCGGCCGTGCTGGTGGAGCAGCCATCGCCGCAGGCGCTGCTCGCCGCCGTGCAGAGGCACCGGGCCACCTGCCTGTTCACCGCGCCGACGATGTACCGCAACCTCATTCCGCTGCTGCCGCAGTTTGATATCGCCAGCCTGCGGCGTGCCGTCTCGGCCGGCGAGGCGCTGCCCAAGGCTACGTCGGACGCCTGGCACGCCGCGTGCGGGCTGCGACTGATCGACGGCATCGGCGCCACCGAGCTGATTCACATTTTCATTTCTGCCCGACCGGAGGACGTACGACCGGGCGCCACGGGCAAACCGCTGCCCGGCTATGAGGCAGTGGTGCTGGGGCCCGACGATCAGCCGCTGCCCCGCGGCAGCACCGGCCGTCTGGCCGTGCGCGGCCCCACCGGTTGCCGCTATCTCGACGATGAGCGTCAGAGACAGTACGTCGTCAATGGCTGGAACGTCACTGGCGATCGCTATCGAGTGGACGAAGACGGCTACTTCTGGTTCGAAGCGCGGGCCGACGACATGATCGTCTCTGCCGGCTACAACATCGCCGGCCCCGAGGTGGAGCATGCGCTGGCGGCGCACCCGGCCGTGCGCGAGGTCGCAGTGGTGGGTGCGCCGGACGCCGAGCGCGGACGCATCGTCAAGGCCTTCGTCGTTCTGGCCGAGGGACAGACGGCGGGCCCGGCGCTGGTGCGGGAGTTGCAGGAGTTCGTCAAGGCGAACGTTGCGCCGTACAAGTATCCGCGTGCCATCGAGTTCCTCGCCCAGCTGCCCAAGACCCAGACAGGCAAGATCCAGCGATTCGCGCTGCGCGAGCGCGTCGAGCGGGACGCGGTGGGTCTTGCCGCGGGGGGCCGCGCTAACGCACCATGACGCGCCGGCAGTCCGGCGCTGATGTTTTGGAGCCCCCAGATGCGCGTCACCGCGATTGTCCTGATCAAAGCCCAGACGGACAAGGTCACGTCTCTCGCGGAGGCGCTGGTCGACGTCGAGGGAGTGGTCGAAGTGTTTTCCGTTGCTGGGAGGCACGACCTGATCGCGATCGTGCGCGCACCCGACAACGAACAGCTCGCCAGCGTGGTGTCTGATCGGATCCGCAAGCTCGATGGCATTGCGGACTCGGAGACCTTGATCGCGTTTCGCGCGTATTCGGGTAAGGAGCTGCAGGCCGCCTACTCGATGGGTCTCGACTAGCGGCGACTCGCTCAGGGCGACGCAGCCAACGCGCCCCGGTTCCAGCTACCTCGGATCACTGGCGGTTATGGTTCGCGTCCGGCTACTTATTGGCTGGCCTTGGAGCTGTCGTGAGACATTTCCCTGCGCTGCGGCGCCTCCGAGGCTACCGCAATGCTGTTGCCGTAACCCAGTCCAGGAAATCGCGGGGGGTATCCGATGATGACTCGATCCACCAAGCTGCTGTCCGCGCTGGCGGGCGGAGCCGCCTTGTTGCTGGCCGGCACCGGCGCGCACGCGCAGTCGCCGGCACCGCAGGCCTCCGGCGCGCTCGAGGAGATCATCGTCACCTCGCGGCGGGTCTCCGAAAGCCTCCAGTCGGTCCCGGTGTCGGTAGCCGTTTTCCAGGCGGCGGACCTGGAGAAGCTCGGCATCACCAATATCGGTGATACGGCCGCGTTCACGCCGAATTTCATCGCCAAC
>JANPDV010000283.1:0-9444 GCA_031431655.1 Gammaproteobacteria bacterium
CCCATGGCTCCCCTGCTCAATCTTGCCGTGCGCGCCGCACGCCGCGCCGCCGACGTCATCATCCGCAGCCTCAACCGGCTGGATTCGCTCGAGATCGCGAGCAAGGGTCGCAATGATTTCGTCACCGACGTCGACCGCGCCGCCGAGCAGGAAATCATCGCAACCATCCATCGGGCGCATCCGGACCACGCGATCCTCGCCGAGGAAAGCGGCGCCGCAGGACAGCACGAAACCGAGTGGATCATCGACCCGCTCGACGGCACCACCAACTACATGCACGGCTTCCCGCAGTTCGCGGTCTCGATCGCCTGCCGGCACCGCGGTCGCCTGGAACATGGCGTGGTCTACGACCCGATGCGCCAGGAGCTGTTCACGGCCTCCCGCGGCGAGGGTGCACGGCTCGACGAGCGCCGTATGCGGGTCAGCGGCCAGCGAACGCTCGACGGCGCGCTGATCGGCACTGGCTTTCCGTACCGGGCCAATGTCCGCTACCTCGAGCCCTACCTGGCCATGTTGCGCGTGATGATGGAGCAGACCGCGGGCGTGCGTCGTCCCGGCTGCGCGTCGCTGGACATGGCCTACGTGGCCGCCGGGCGCACCGATGGCTTCTGGGAAATCGGCCTCGGGCCCTGGGATACGGCTGCGGGCACGCTGCTGATCCAGGAAGCGGGTGGCCGGGTCGGCACGCTGACGGGCGAACCCTACCAGCAGGGAGGGCACGTCATCGCGGGCAATCCGCGCGTGTTCACTGCCATAGTCGAAGCCCTGGCTCCACACGTACCCGAGGAACTGCGCGGCGCCTGATCCGTCAGGGGCGACCTGCAAGGGGCGGCCTGCAGCGAGCACTCACGCCGCCGGCGCGGACTCCTTGCCGTCACCATCAACCACGGCAGCCGTGACCAGGTCGGCGCCGACGTTGACCATCGTGCGCGTCATGTCCAGCAAACGATCGACGCCGAGTACGATGCCGATCCCTTCGGCCGGAATTCCAAAGGTAATCAGCAGGCCGGCGATGATCGGCAGCGAACCGCCCGGAATGCCCGCCACCGCCACCGCACCCAGCACGGCCAGCAGCAGCAGCGTGCCCTGCTGCAGGAGATCGAGCGATATGCCGAAGACCTGCGCCACGAACAGCACCACGCAACCTTCGTACAGCGCCGTGCCGGCCATGTTCATCGTCGTGCCCAGCGGCAGCACGAACCCCGCCGTGGTCGAGCGGATGCCCAGCGGCTCGCGCGCCACTGCCAGCGCGGTCGGCAGCGTTGCACTGCTGGAGCTGGTGGAGAACGCGGTGACCAGCGCTGGCCGCGCCCCGCGCCAGAAATCGGCCGGCCGGAAGCGCGAGAACAGCTTCAGCCACAGGGACATGGTGCCGAACAGATGCAGCAGCATCACGAAAGCGCAGCCGAGCACGAATACGCCGAGCGCCACGATGATGCTCCAGCCGATCTTGACGATGACGCTGAAGATCATCGCGGGCACCGCATAGGGCGCGAGCTTCAGTGCAAACTGGACGATGCCCGTCATCAGCTCGTTGACGGTCTCCAGGCCTTCCTGCACCTGCAGGCGTCGCGCGACGGGCAGGCGCGTCGCTGCCGCACCCACCAGCACCGCGAACAGGATCAACGGCAGCATCTCGCCCAGCACGCCCCGATCCGAACCGACGAAGGCGCCGAACAGGTTGCGCGGCATGAACATGTCGATGACGGTCATCGGACTGACGTCCGGCTGCTGCGCCTGGCGCTCGATGTGCTTCTCCGACGCGGCGCCATACTCGCTGACGAGCCGGGCCTTGGTATCGCTGTCCAGCGCCGACCCGGGCTGCACCACGTTCATCATGATCATGCCGAGCAGCACTGCGATCGACATGTTGACGAAGAACAGCGAGAAGGTCTTGCCGGCAAGCGGACCGAGACGCTTGAGATCGCCGAGCTGCGCCACCCCCATCGCGAGCGACGCGAACACCAGGGGCACGATCACGAAGAACAGCAGCCGCAGGAACACCTGGCCGAGCGGATCGAACACAGCAGCCGACAGCCGCCGGGCGCCTTCGAGCAGCCAGGGCGCCGCCCCACCGAGAGCCAGCACCAGCGATCCGGCCAGCGCGCCAAATGCCAGCCCAAGCAGGATACGATTCGCCAGCCGGGGATCTGACTCGGACATGGTCGCAGGCGTCAGGGGCGCGGGCGACGCATTCAGCGTTGCAGGGACTTCGGCGCCAGCGGGCTATGGCGGAATCCGTACAGCGCGTAGATGACCAGGCCGGCGAGCGTCCAGTAAACGAACGTCAGTTGAGTGTGCGGCGGCAGCGAGAAGAACAGAAAGCCACAACCCAACAGCGACAGAGGACCGACGACCCAGACGGCGGGCGTGCGGAACGGACGATGCCGGCCCGGGTCGCGAACCCGCAGGATCATCACTCCGACCGACACGGCAAGGAACGCGAACAAGGTGCCGCTGTTGGAAATGTCGGCCAGCACACCCACCGGAAAGAACCCCGCGAAGACCGTCACCACGATGCCGGTGATGATCGTGACCACGTAGGGCGTGCCGAACTTCGGATGCACCTTGGTGAGCGGCTCGTTGAAAGGCAGCAACTTGTCGCGCGCCATCACGAAGAAAATGCGGGTCTGGCCGTACAGCATCATCAGGATTACGGACGGCAGCGCGAGAAAGGCCGCCAGGCCGATCAACTGCGAGACCTTCTTCCAGCCGATCTGGTCGAGTACGAACGCCAGCGGCTCGCCGCTGCAGGCCACCGCCTTGGCGTTCTCGGGCAAGGCGCAAACGCGCGCAAAGTCCGGGCTGCCCGGCTGCATCGCTTGCCCGGCTGCATCGGTGACCGGCTGCCCGCCGACCGACCCCACCACGCCGGATGCCACGATCAGATAGAAAACCGTGCAGATCGCCAGGCTGCCGATCAGCCCCAGCGGCACGTTTCTCTGCGGGTTCTTGGTTTCCTCGGCTGCAGTGGATACGGCGTCGAAGCCGACGTAGGCGAAGAAGATGGAAGCCGCGGCGCCTGCAATGCCCAGGCCGGAAGCGTCCCAGAAGCCGTTCGGTGCGAACGGCTCGAAGTTCTCGCTCTGGATCGCAGGCAGGGCCAGCGCGCAGAAGACCGTCAGCGCCACGACTTTGATCGTAACGAGCACGGCGTTGAAAGTGGCGCTTTCGCGGGTGCCCAGCACCAGCAGACCGGTGACCAGCAGCGCGATGACGGCGGCCGGCAGATTGATCAGGCCGCCCGTGAAGGCACCCCGCGACAACTGGTCGGGGAAATCAAATCCCAGAGTGCGCTCGACGAGCCCGATGAAGTAGTTGGACCACCCGACCGAGACTGCAGCACCCGCGACCATGTACTCGAGGACCAGTGCCCAGCCCACCACCCAGGCCACCGCTTCACCAAGCACGGCATAGGAGTACGTATAGGCGGAGCCCGAAACGGGCACCATCGAAGCCAGCTCGGCATAGCACAGGGCCGCCACTGCGCAGACGAAGCCCGCGATGATGAACGACACCATCATGCCGGGACCCGCTTTCTGGGTTGCCTCGGCGGTGAGCACGAAGATGCCGGTGCCGATGATGGCGCCGACCCCCATCATCATCAGCTGGAAGGCGCCCAGCGAGCGCCTGAGGCTCTTTTTCTGGGCCGTCGCGAGGATCTCATCGAGCGGCTTGATTCGCAGATTCATTGTTCTGGGCCCCCGGATGCCTGTGGTGCGACCGGATTGTAGGGGTCGCCCGCCCGCGCCGCCATCCACACCCGCGCCCGCCCGGGCACCGCCGCCAGGTGCTGATCACCGCGACGCGCTGCACGCGCGTTCAGGGCAGTTTGTCGATCGCCAGCTTGCGCTCGGTGGGGAACAGGCTCTCGGCGTTGAGGCCCATGTCGAGCGCCGCGGCGCTGGCGATGTAGATCGAGGAATACGTGCCGACAATGATGCCGACGACCAGGGCCACGGAGAAACCGAGCAGCACCGGGCCGCCCAGCAACAGCAGCACGACAACGACGAGCAGGGTCGTGAAGCTCGTCATGATGGTGCGCGACAGGGTCTGGTTGACTGATTGATCGAGCACCGCCCACGGGTCCATGCGCTTGTTGGTCTCGAATCGCTCGCGGATGCGGTCGAAGACCACCACCGTGTCGTTGAGCGAATAGCCGATGACCGCAAGCAGCGCCGCCACCACTGACAGATCGAACGGCAACCACGTCCATGAGAAGAAGCCGAGCACGATGATCGGGTCGTGCATGGCAGCAAGGATCGCCGCGATGGACAGCTTGATGGTGTTGAAGCGGATCAGCAGGTAGAAAAATATCAGCACCATGGTCCAGACGAGCGACCACAAGGCCGCAGTGCGCAACTCGGCGCCGACCTGCGGCCCGACGATTTCGACGCGACGGATTTCAACACCCGCGTCGACGGACCGAAGCACGCCCTCGACCTTCTTGCGAACCTGTTCACTGCTCTGGCCTGCTGCGGGCGGCGGCAGGCGGATTGCTACATCGCGCGACGAACCGAAGTTCTGTACGGACGGCTCCTCGAATCCCGCAGCCGCCAGGCCCGCGCGCACCCGCTCAAGCTGCGCGGTACCCGGGAACGCCGCTTCGATAGTCACCCCGCCGGTGAAATCGATCCCGAAATTCAATCCCCGGGTGAACAGCGAGACCAGCGAAGCGACGATCACCAGGGCCGAGAGCGCATACCACGCCTTGCGCCGGCCCATGAACGCGAACTTGCTGTTTGCCTTGAAGAATTCCATTGCGGGATCTGCCTTGGTCCGTTTCGACGATGCGGATCAGATCGACAGGCTGGCGGGCTTGCGACGCCCGCCATACATGAGCGTGAGCAGCGCCCGGCTGCCCATCAGCGACGTGAACATCGAGGTCAGGATGCCTAGGCTCAGCACGACCGCGAAACCGCGGATCGGGCCGGTGCCGAAGATCCACAGCACGATGCCGGCGATCAGCGTGGTGACGTTGGAGTCTGCAATCGCGGAGAAGGCCTTGTCGAACCCCTTTGCGATCGCCATCTGAGGGGTGACGCCGTTGCGCAACTCCTCGCGGATGCGTTCGTAGATCAGCACATTCGCGTCGACGGCCATGCCGACCGTAAGCACGATGCCGGCGATGCCGGGCAGCGACAACGCCGCCTTGAAGCCGGTGAGCAGCGCCGCCAGCAATACGACATTGGCCAGCAGCACGATGTTCGCCACCACGCCGAAGATCTTGTAGTAGACCAGCATGAACACGAACAGGATGGCCATGCCGATGATCAGCGCGCGCACGCCCTTCTCGATGTTGTCCTGGCCCAGCGAGGGGCCCACCGCACGCTCCTCCACCACGAAGATCGGCGCCGCAAGGGCGCCGGCTCGCAGCAGCAGCGCAAGCTCACGCGCTTCGGTCTGCTGCAGGCCCGTGATCTGGAAACTGTTGGAGAACACGCCGCGGATCGTCGCCTGGTTGATGACCTTTTCTTCGCGCACTTCGCGCGCGACCTTCTTGCCGTCGACCTCGATTTCCTCGCGGCGCTGCTCGATGAACACCACCGCCATCGGGCGGTTGAGGTTGGCGCGGGTGGTGCGCAGCATCTCCTCGCCGCCGAGCGTGTCGAGCTTGACCGACACGCCAGGGCCTTCCTGGGTCGCGGCCGTGGTCGCATCGACGAGTTGGTCGCCGGTGACGATGATGTCGCGCTTCAGCAGCGTCGGCTGGCCGTTGCGGTCCTGGTAGAGCTTGGAGCCGATCGGCGCACGGCCGCGCTGGACCGCGTCGCCAATGCTGTTCTGCACGTCGACCAGCCGGAACTCCAGCGTCGCCACCTTGCCCAGGATGTCCTTGACCTCGGCGGAGTTCTGCACGCCCGGCAACTGCACCGCGATGCGATCCAGCCCCTGGCGCTGCACGATGGGCTCCGAGACGCCAAGCTCATTGACGCGGTTGCGCAGCGTCGTCAGGTTCTGCTGGATGGCATACGTCTGCCGTTCCGTGATCTGGGTCGGCGTCAGCACCATTTCAATCGCCGGGCCACTGGCCTGATTCTCGATGCGGTAACCGGGATCCGGCAGGATCTTGCGGATGGCGTCGCGCACCTTGTCGGCGTCGGCGCCGGCCGGCAGCGTGATGCGCAGGCCGTTGTTGCGCTCGCTGTCGCGATTGATGGCGGCGACGTCGTTGAACACCATTCCCTGCTGGGTCAGCGTGCGACGGATATCCTGCTCATAGACCTCGAGCAGCTGCGCCACGGCGCCGTCGATGTTCACCTGATAGAGGAGATAGAGGCCGCCGCGCAGGTCGAGTCCCAGAGGCATCGGGTGCAATCCCATGCCGCGCAACCATGCTGGCGTACGCGGCGCGAAGGACAGCGCGGTCACGAAGTCGCGCGACAGGCCGGACTGCGCATCGTTGACTGCATCGCGGGCCCGCAGCTGTTGCGCGACACCGTCGAAACGCACCAGCAACCGGCCTGCGTCGACAAAACTGCTGGAGAAGGCGACCCCGCGCGACTTCAGGTAGTCCTCGACCGTCTTTTGCGCCGTCGCGTCGATCGGGCTGCGGTCCTTGCGGGCCACCTGCAGGGCGGCGTCCTCGCCGAACACGTTTGGCAGCGCGAACAGCGCCGCCAGCAGCAGCACGACGACGACCAGGACGTACTTCCAGCGGGGATACTCGAGCATCGGTTCAGGCGCTCTTGAGGGTGCCCTTGGGCACCAGCGACGAAATCTGGAACCTCTGCACCTTGATGCGCACGCCGTCCGCGACCTCAACGGTGACGAACGCATCGCCGACGTCGGTCACGCGGCCGAGTACGCCGCCGGCCGAAACGACCTCATCGCCTGCGGCCAGCTTTGCGAGCATCGCCTGGTGCTCCTTGGCCTTCTTCTGCTGCGGCCGGATCAGCAGGAAATAGAAGATGACGATGAACAGCACCATCATCAAAAGCGGCGCCAGCTGGCTGGTGGGCGACGCTGCGCCGGCCTGTGCGTAGGCCTCGGGGATCAATCCATTCATGGTCTTGCTCTTCTCCCGTCCTGGTGGAACCGTTGAGAAACGGCGCGCGGGCGCCGCCGCCAAAAAAGGCCGGCGATTATGCCACAGGAGCCGCGGCAGCGGACCGGGCCCGGCGGCGCTGCAACAACTCGCGGCTGAAGGCCTCGAAACGGCCCGCCTCGATGGCCTGGCGTATGTCACGCATCAGCTGCAGGTAGAAATGCAGGTTGTGGATGGTATTCAGGCGCGACCCGAGAATTTCATTGCAGCGATCCAGGTGGCGCAGGTACGCCCCGGAGTAGTTGCGGCACGTGTAGCAGCCGCATTCGGGGTCGATCGGCCCGACGTGCTCCTGCCAGACCGCGTTGCGGATGTTCACGAATCCGTCGGGCGTGAACAAGTGGCCATTGCGCGCGTGCCGGGTAGGAATGACGCAGTCGAACATGTCCACGCCGCGCGCAACGGCGGCGACGATGTCCTCGGGCTTGCCGACGCCCATCAGGTAACGGGGCCGGTTTGCGGGCATGTGCGGCAGCAGCTCGTCCAGCACCTGCAGGCGGGCCGCTTCAGGTTCGCCGACCGCGAGCCCGCCGATCGCCAGTCCCGGCAGTGCCAGCGACTCCAGTGCCGCCAGGGACTCGCGTCTCAGGTCGGCGTACATGCCGCCCTGCACGATGCCGAACAGGCCGCCTGGCGGGCTATCGCGGTAATAGCGGTCGCGGCTGCGCAACGCCCAGCGCATCGAACGCTCCATCGAGGCGCGCGCCTGCGCGTGGGTGGCCGGCCACGGGGTGCAGTCGTCGAACGCCATGGCGATGTCCGAGCCCAGGGCGCGCTGCACGTCCATCGAGTCCTCGGGCGTCAGGCGGACCGCGGAACCGTCGAGGGGCGAGCGGAAGCGCACGCCCTCCTCGTCGATCTTGCGCAGCTTCTGCAGGCTGAACACCTGGAAGCCGCCGGAGTCGGTCAGGATGGGACGCGGCCAATGCATGAATCCATGCAAGCCCCCGTGGGCCGCAACCACGGCGGGTCCCGGCCGCAGCATCAGGTGGAACGTGTTGCCGAGGATGATCTCGGCTCCCAGGCCCTCGAGCTCCTCGGGCGTCATCGCCTTCACGGTGCCGTAGGTGCCAACCGGCATGAACACCGGCGTCTCGATGCTGCCGTGCGCCGCATGCAGCCGACCGCGGCGCGCTGCGCCATCGGTCTGCAGCAGTTCGAAGCGCAGGGTCATGCGGCTCCCGCGCGTGCCCGCTCGAGGTACATCGCATCGCCGTAGCTGAAGAACCGGTAGCGCTGCGCAACGGCATGGCGATAGGCGGCGAGTACCGCCGACTGTCCCGCAAACGCGCAGACCAGTATCAGCAGCGTCGAGCGCGGCAAGTGGAAGTTCGTTACCAGCGCGTCCACCACCTGCCAGCGGTGGCCGGGCAGGATGTAGAGGTCGGTATCGCCCTGCAAAGGCAGCAGCGCGCCGCTGCGCGCGGCCGCCTCCAGCGACCGTACCACCGTCGTGCCAACGGCAACCACGCGGCCGCCGCGCTCGCGCGCAGCAGCGACTCGGTCGCAGGTGATGCGCGCTACGTCGATCCACTCCGGGTGAATGCGGTGCGCAGTCGGGTCCGCGGTCCGCACCGGCTGGAAGGTGCCCGCACCGACATGCAGGGTCACGAAGGCATGGTCGACGCCGCGGGCCGCCAGTGCGGCGAGCAGCGCCGCGTCGAAATGCAGGCTGGCGGTCGGCGCCGCGACTGCTCCCGACGCACGCGCAAACACGCTCTGGTAGCGCTCGCGATCCGCGGCGTCAGGAGCACGATCGATGTATGGCGGTAACGGCACGGCGCCCCAGCGTTCGAGGAACTCGTAGACGGGCAGCGGGAATGCGATGCGCCAGAGGTCCTCGCGACGCTCGATCACGCGCAGCGGCCCGCCGGCGCTGTCCAGCGTCAGGCCCGCCGCCAGCCCCTTGCTGGACCGGGCCTGCACCCAGGCGCTGCCATCGGCCAGGGCGCGTTCCAGCAGCAGCTCGATCCGTCCGCCCGTCGACTTGCGGGCCTCCAGCCGGGCGGGGACAACTCGCGTGTCGTTGAACACCAGCAGGTCACCGGGTTGCAGCAGGTCGGGCAGGTCGCGAACGGTCAGGTCCCGCCACGGCGGCACTGAACCGGCGGCGGACACGGCCAGCAATCGCGAAGCGGAGCGCTGCGACAGAGGGGCCTGGGCGACCAGTTCGGGTGGCAGGGCGTAGTCGAAGTCGTCTAGTTGCACGCGCCGCGCAGTGTAGGCAAGCGCGCAACGCCTTGCAGCGGAGATGGCCTATACTCCCCACTCGCGACGTCCACCGACTTGCCCGGGACCTCAGGTCCGGCACAGGCGGGGCGTGGCCGGGATGGCGGAACTGGTAGACGCAGCGGACTCAAAATCCGCCGATCGCAAGGTCGTGTGGGTTCGATTCC
>JANPDV010000284.1:0-17163 GCA_031431655.1 Gammaproteobacteria bacterium
CCGTGATCCCGGCGCAGAATGCCTCCGGCAACTGGGTCAAGGTCGTGCAGCGCGTGCCCGTGCGAATCACGCTGGTCACGGCGGCAGACGACCCGCCGCTGCGTTCCGGCATGAGTGCCGCAATCCGCATCGACACGGGGCGCAGCTCGCCACTGTCGCGACTATGGGCGCGACCGACGCCCTAGGAGACGCGACCGGCGCTAAGCCCGGCTCGCGCGCGCTGCTGGTGGCGTCGACGATGCTCGCGACGCTGCTGTTCACGATCGACACGACCGTCGCGAACATCGCTCTGCCCCACATGCTCGGCAGCCTGCAGGCCACCCAGGAACAGGGCGCGTGGGTGCTGACCGCGTACATTGTCGCAAGCGCGGTCATGACGCCGCTCGCCGGCTTCCTGGCGACACGCTATGGCGTCCGCAACATCATCCTCGGCTGCATCGCCGGATTCATCTTCTTCTCGTGCCTGTGCGGCGCGGCGCAGAGCCTGACCCAGATCGTGGCGTTCCGCGCGTTGCAGGGCGTATTCGGCGCAGGGCTCGTGCCGTTGTCGCAGGTGGCTCTGCTCAGCGTCTTCCCGAAGAAGGACCACGGCCGCGCCACGGCGCTGTGGGGCATCGGCGTGATGCTCGGGCCGGTGCTGGGGCCGCCGCTCGGCGGCTACATCACCGAGATGTACGGTTGGCGCTGGGTGTTCTACGTCAACGTGCCGGTCGGCGCACTGGCTCTGTTCGGCACCTCGCTGGGCGCGGCCGACGCAGGCCGCGACCCGGCGCGGCGTTTCGACGCACTGGGCTTTGCGCTGCTGGCGCTGACGCTCGGGCTTGCACAGATGTTCCTGGACCGCGGCAACGATCTGCGCTGGTTCGAATCCGCACAGAGCACCGCGACGGCGCTCGCCGCGGCGATCTGCGCCTACATGTTCATCGTGCATTCGATGACACGCGCCGACCCGTTCCTGCACCTCAGCCTGTTCCGCGATCGCAACTTCGTCCTCTGCACCAGCCTGATGACCGCGGTCGGCGTCGTGATGTATGCGTCGATCGCACTGCAGATTCCCTTCACGCAGAATCTGCAGGGGTATTCGGTGATCGACGGCGGCCTGCTCGGTGCGCCGCGCGGCATCGGGATGATGCTGGGCATGATGCTGGCGTCGCCGCTGCTGGGTCGCATCGACCCGCGCTACCTGCTCGCCACCGGCGCGTTCGCCCTGGGCATCACGCTGCTGGAACTGCGCGGTTTCACGCTCGATGTCAGCGCGGCGCGCGTCGCCGGCGTTACCCTGCTGCAGGGCTTCGGGATCGGCCTGATGTTCGTGCCGATGGGCACCCTGGCGTTCGCAACGCTGCCGGACGAGCGGCGCGCCGAGGCCGGTGCGTTCTTCAGTGTCACGCGCAATCTCGGCGGCAGCATCGGCATCGCATCGTCCTTCGGCCTGCTGTCCTGGTCTACCGATACCCAGCACGCGCGACTGGTCGAGAACCTGGACAGCTTCGAGGCGGCGCGCTGGAGTGAACTGGCCCGCACGGCACTCGGCGACAGCCCGGCCCTGCTCGACATGGAACTGACGCGGCAGGCCGCCGTGATCGGCTACGGCAACGTCTACACCGCCGTGTTCGTCGTGCTGCTGCTGACGGTGCCGCTCCTGATGCTGATTCGCTTGCCGACGCGGCAGTCGGTCGATCCGCTCGCGACCAGCATCGGCCGCGACGGCGAAGCCTGAGGCGCGGTCAGCCCAGCGCGGCGATGACTTCGGGCGGCGCCTGCACCAGTTCGACCAGCACGCCCTCGCCGGCCACCGGGAACTCTTCGCTGCTCTTCGGGTGAATGAAGCAGATGTCGTAGCCCGCCGCGCCCTTGCGGATGCCGCCGGGCGCGAATCGCACGCCTTGAGCCGTCAGCCACTGGACCGCGCCCGGCAGATCGTCGACCCACAGGCCCACATGGTTCAGCGCGGTCTGATGCACGGCCGGCTTGCGCTCGGGATCCAGCGGCTGCATCAGGTCGACTTCAACGCGCGTCGGACCGCGCCCCATCGCACAGATGTCCTCGTCGACGTTCTCGCGTTCGCTGACGAAGTTGCCCGTGACCTGCAGGCCGAGCCTGTCGACCCAGAGCGTGCGCAGCCGGTCCTTCGAGAGCGCGCCGATCGCGATCTGCTGGATGCCGAGGATGCGGAATGGGCGAGCCCCGGCAACGGATGCCGCGCTGGGCGCTCCGGTGCTCACTGGAACCTCACGATCACCTGGTCGACCGACAGACTCTCGCCCTTCTTTGCCGCGACTTCGGCCACGACGCCATCCTGGGTCGCGAGCAGGATGTTCTCCATCTTCATCGCCTCGATGACGGCGAGCCGCTCGCCAGCGCGCACCTGTTGACCCACCGTTACGGCGACGTCGACCAGCAGCCCGGGCATCGGCGCCAGCAGGAAGCGCGACAGGTCCGGCGGCGCCTTGTAGGGCATCAGCGCGTCGAGCTGCGCCGCACGCGGCGCCAGCACCCGAGCGCGGATCTGCGTGCCGCTGTGCGTGATGCGGTAGTAAATGCCGCGGCGCTCGACCTGCGCATACACGGGCGTGCCATCGAACTCACCGTGCAGCACCACATCGCCCAGCGCGCCGTCGAGTCTCACGGCATGGGCCGTGCCGTCCAGCTCGACCTGCAGCAACTCTCCGCTGCGCGACACCCGCACCGCCGCTGACTCGCGTGCGCCTGCCTCGCCGGACACGATGACAACGAAGTCGCGCGCCGTCGCGCCTATCACGTCATCGCCGAAGCGTGCATGCGCCGCTACCGCGAGCACCCGCAGCATTGCCGGATCGTCGTGCGCCAGCGAAGACGCCGAGAACCCCTTGGGGAAATGCTCTGCGATGAAACCAGTGTTGAACTGGCCCGAGATGAACTTCGGGTGCGCCAGCAGCGCCGACTGGAAGCCGATGTTGCTGGAGATGCCGTGGATCGCAAACGCGTTGAGCGCGGCGCGCATCTTCGCGATCGCGTCGTTGCGATCATTGCCGTAGGTGATCAGCTTGGCGATCATCGAGTCATAGAACATCGAGATCTCGCCGCCCTCGTAAACGCCGGTATCGACGCGGACTCCGCCGCTGGCCGGCACGGGTTGCGAGGCCTCCATTTGGGTGGGTGGCGGCCGGAACTTGACCAGGCGGCCGGTGGACGGGAGGAAGCCACGGCTGGGATCCTCGGCGTTGATGCGGCATTCCATCGCCCAGCCCTTGCGCGCTATCTGCACCTGGGTGAATCCCAGCTTCTCGCCGGCAGCCACGCGAATCATCTGCTCCACCAGGTCCAGCCCGGTGATGCACTCGGTGACGGGATGCTCCACCTGCAGCCGGGTGTTCATCTCCAGGAAATAGAAGGAGCGATCCTTGCCGACGACGAACTCCACGGTGCCTGCCGACTGGTACTTCACCGCCTTGGCCAGCGACACCGCCTGCTCGCCCATTGCCTTGCGGGTTGCGTCATCCAGGAAGGGGCTGGGCGCCTCCTCGATCACCTTCTGGTGGCGGCGCTGGATCGAGCATTCGCGCTCCCACAGGTAGACGCAGTTGCCGTGCGCATCGCCGAGAACCTGGATCTCGATATGGCGCGGTTCCTCGACGAACTTCTCGATGAACACGCGGTCGTCGCCGAAGCTGTTGCGCGCCTCGTTGCGACAGGACGTGAAGCCCTCAAAGGCCTCCTTGTCGTTATGGGCGACCCGCAGCCCTTTGCCACCGCCGCCGGCGCTGGCCTTGATCATCACCGGATAGCCCACCTGCTTGGCGATGCCGACCGCCTGCTCGGCAGTCTCGATGGCATCGTTGTAGCCGGGGATCGTGTTGACCTTCGCCTCGTTCGCGAGCTTCTTCGAAGCGATCTTGTCGCCCATCGCCGCGATCGAGTAATGCTTCGGTCCTATGAAGACGATGCCCTCTTCCTCCACTCGCTTCGCGAATGCCTCGTTCTCCGAGAGGAAGCCATAGCCCGGATGCACCGCCTCGGCGCCGGTCTGCTTGCAGGCGGCGACGATCTTGTCCGCAACCAGGTAGGACTCTCTCGAGGGTGAGGGCCCGATGAATACGGCCTCGTCGGCGAGTTCCACGTGCCGCGCCTCGCGGTCCGCGTCCGAGTACACCGCCACGGTGGCGATGCCGAGGCGCTGCGCCGTCTTGATGACGCGGCAGGCGATCTCGCCGCGATTGGCAATCAGGATCTTCTTGAACACGCGGTGCGTCTCCGAAAGGCGGTGCGAATGCGAACGGCCGGCGGCGCGGTCACAGCGGAATGTTGCCGTGCTTGCGCCACGGGTTGTCGAGCTTCTTGTCGCGCAGCATCTGCAGCGCCCGACAGACGCGGCGGCGCGTGCCGTGCGGACGGATCACGTCGTCGATGTAGCCGCGCGCACCGGCAACGAACGGATTGGCGAACTGCGCCTTGTACTCCGCCTCGCGGGCCGCCAGCTTCACCGGGTCGTTCTTTTCCTCGCGGAAGATGATCTCGACCGCACCCTTGGCGCCCATCACCGCGATCTCGGCATTCGGCCAGGCGTAATTGACGTCGCCGCGCAGGTGCTTCGAGGCCATGACGTCGTACGCGCCACCGTAGGCCTTGCGCGTTATCACGGTGATCTTGGGCACGGTGCATTCGGCGTAGGCATACAACAGCTTGGCGCCGTGCTTGATGATGCCGCCGTACTCCTGCGAGGTGCCCGGCATGAAGCCCGGCACGTCGACGAAGGTGATGACCGGGATGTTGAAGGCATCGCAGAAGCGGACGAAGCGCGCCGCCTTGATGCTGCTGCGGATGTCGAGACAGCCCGCCAGCACCAGCGGCTGGTTGGCGACGATGCCGACCGGCTGGCCATCCATCCGCCCGAAGCCGATGACGATATTCCTGGCGTTCTCGGGCTGGATCTCGAAAAAGTCGCCATCGTCTACGACTTTGACGATCAGCTCCTTCATGTCATACGGCTTGTTCGGATTCACCGGCACCAGCGTATCCAGCGACAGGTCCACGCGGTCCGCCGGGTCCCCGCCAGCGCGGCGCGGCGGCCTCTCGCGGTTGTTGAGCGGCAGGAAGTCGAAGAACCGCCGCAGCATCAGCAGCGCTTCCACGTCGTTCTCGAAGGCGAGGTCCGCGACGCCGCTCTTGGTCGTGTGCGTGGTGGCACCGCCCAGGTCCTCGGCGGTGACCTCCTCGTGCGTCACTGTCTTCACGACCTCGGGGCCGGTGACGAACATGTAGGAGCTGTCCTTCACCATGAAGATGAAATCAGTCATCGCCGGGCTGTAGACCGCGCCGCCGGCGCAGGGCCCCATGATCACGCTGATCTGCGGAATGACGCCGGAGGCCAGCACATTGCGCTGGAAGACTTCCGCGTAGCCGCCGAGCGAGGCCACGCCCTCCTGGATTCGCGCGCCGCCCGAGTCGTTCAGGCCGATGACCGGCACACCCACCTTCATCGCCGTGTCCATCACCTTGCAGATCTTCTCGGCATGCGCCTCGCTGAGCGAGCCACCGAACACCGTGAAATCCTGGCTGAACACGAACACCGGCCGGCCGTTGATGAAGCCATGGCCAGTGACCACGCCATCGCCCGGGACTTTCTGGTCGGCCATGCCAAAGTCACTGCAGCGATGTTCGACGAACAGGTCCCATTCTTCGAAGGAACCATCGTCGAGCAGCAGTTCGAGGCGCTCGCGCGCGGTCAGCTTGCCCTTCGCGTGCTGGGCGTCGATACGTTTCTGGCCGCCGCCCAGGCGCGCCTGGGAGCGCATCTTTTCGAGTCGTTCTACGATGTCGTGCATGTCGTCGATCCCCTGCTCGCGGCCGGCGCCGGACCTGTATTGGTGTGTCGCTGATCGGAGGTTGCTGGCGCCGGTCAGGAGTTTGCCGGAACGGCCGCCGGCACGCCTTCGAAAACTCCGAGCAGCGCCCGGGCGGCGACCGACGGGGCGACGCGGCCCTGTTCCACATCGCGCAGCGTCTGCGGCAGGGCCTCACTGACACCGCGGTGCGCGCGGAAGTCGGCCTGCAGGCGGGAGTGGATGATGTCCCACAGCCAGGCGAGCGACTGCTGGCGGCGGCGGGTGACGAATTCGCTGGAGGCGCGGCGGGCGGTAACGGTGCGCTCGACGGTTTGCCAGAGGGTGTCCATGCCCTTGCCGGTGAGGGCGCTGACGCTGAGCACGGCGGTGTGGTGCAGCGAGCTGCGGACCTGGTTCTCGGCGCGGGCGGCGGCGTGCGGGTCGAGGTCGGCCTTGTTGATGATCACGAGGTCGGCGAGTTCCATGATGCCCTTCTTCATCGCCTGCAGGTCGTCGCCGGCATTCGGCAGCTGCAGCAGCAGGAACAGGTCGGTCATGCCGGCCACGGCGGTCTCCGACTGGCCGACGCCGACCGTCTCGACGATGACGATGTCGTAGCCGGCGGACTCGCAGACCAGCATCGTCTCACGCGACTTCTCCGCCACGCCGCCCAGCGTGCCGGAGGATGGGCTGGGCCTGATGTAGGCCTCTTCACGCATCGACAGGCGTTCCATCCGCGTCTTGTCGCCAAGGATCGAGCCGCCGCTCACGGTTGACGACGGATCGATGGTCAGCACGGCGACCCGATGTCCGAGCGCGATCAACGCGAGGCCGAGCGCCTCGATGAACGTGGACTTGCCGACACCCGGCACGCCGGACACACCGAGGCGCAGCGCCTGGCCGGAGCGCGGCAGCAGCGCATTCAGCAGCGCATCGGCGCGCGCGCGGTGATCGGCGCGCGTCGATTCGATCAGCGTGATGGCCCGCGCCAGTCCGCGCCGGTCCCCCGCCTGAACTGCCGCGACCAGCGCCGCATCGTCCTGCATGAGTCAGCGTGGCACACGCGCCTGGCGGATGTGCTCGAGCACGTCCTTGGCGCTGGCTGGAATCGGCGTGCCGGGGCCGTAGATGCCCTTGACGCCGGCCCTGTACAGGAACTCGTGGTCCTGCTGCGGCACCACGCCACCGACGAACACGATGATGTCCTCGCCGCCCTGCGCCTTCAGCGCCGCGAGGATGCCGGGCACCAGGGTCTTGTGGCCGGCCGCCAGCGTGCTGATGCCGACCGCGTGCACGTCGTTCTCGATCGCCTGCCGCGCGCATTCTTCCGGCGTCTGGAACAGCGGCCCGATGTCGACGTCGAAACCCAGGTCCGCATAGGCGGACGCCACCACCTTGGCGCCGCGGTCATGTCCGTCCTGGCCGAGCTTGGCGATCATCACGCGCGGGCGGCGCCCCTCCGCCTTGCCGAACGCGTCGATTTCGCCGCGCAGCGCGTCCCAGCCGGTGGCGCTGTCATAGGCGGCCGCATAGACTCCACTGACCTTGTTGGTGTCGGCGCGATGCCGGCCCCACACGGTCTCCAGCGCGTCGCTGACCTCGCCAACCGTGGCGCGTGCACGCATTGCCGCGATGGCCAGCTCCAGCAGGTTGCCCGCGCCGGACTGCGCGGCGCTGGTCATCGCAGCGAGCGCCGCCTGCACCGTTGACTGGTCGCGGCGCTGCCGCACCGCCGCCAGCCGCCTGATCTGGTTGTCGCGCACCGCGACATTGTCGACTTCGAGGATCTCCAGCGGCTGCTCGCTGGCCGGCGGATACTTGTTTACGCCCACGATCACGTCCAGCCCGGAATCGATGCGCGCCTGCTTCTGCGCCGCGCTCTCCTCGATCTTGAGCTTGGCCCAGCCGCTCTGCACCGCCTTGGTCATGCCGCCCATCGAGTCCACTTCCTCGATGATCTTCCATGCCGCGTCCGCCATGTCGTGCGTCAGCTTCTCCATCAGGTAGCTGCCGGCCCACGGATCCACGACGCTGGTGATATGCGTTTCTTCCTGGATGATCAGCTGCGTGTTGCGCGCGATCCGCGCGCTGAACTCGGTGGGCAGCGCGATCGCCTCGTCGAGCGCATTGGTGTGCAGGCTCTGCGTGCCGCCGAATACGGCAGCCATCGCCTCGATGGTGGTGCGCACCACGTTGTTGTACGGGTCCTGCGCGGTCAGGCTCCAGCCGGAGGTCTGACAATGGGTGCGCAGCATCAGGCTCTTCGGCTGCTTCGCGCCGAAGCCGGACATGATCCGCCACCACAGCAGCCGCGCAGCGCGCATCTTGGCGATCTCGAGGTAGAAGTTCATGCCGATCGCCCAGAAGAAACTCAGCCGGCCGGCGAAATCGTCCACGTCCAGACCCTTGGACGTCGCCGTCTTCACGTATTCCTTGCCGTCCGCCAGCGTGAACGCCAGCTCCAGCGCCTGGTTCGCGCCAGCCTCCTGCATGTGATAGCCGGAGATCGAAATCGAGTTGAACTTCGGCATCCGGCGCGCCGTGTACTCGATGATGTCGCCGACGATTCGCATCGACGGCTGCGGCGGATAGATGTAGGTGTTGCGGACCATGAACTCCTTGAGGATGTCGTTCTGGATGGTCCCGGACAGCGCACCTTGCGCCACCCGCTGCTCTTCCGCCGCCACGACATAGGCCGCCAGCACCGGCAGCACTGCCCCGTTCATCGTCATCGAGACCGAGACCTTGTCGAGCGGAATGCCGTCGAACAGGATCTTCATGTCCTCGACGCTGTCGATCGCCACGCCCGCTTTGCCGACATCGCCGGCGACGCGCGGATGGTCGCTGTCGTAGCCGCGGTGGGTCGCGAGGTCGAACGCCACGCTGACACCCTGGCCACCCGCGGCCAGTGCCTTGCGGTAGAAGTCGTTGGACGCCTCGGCGGTGGAGAAGCCCGCGTACTGGCGAATCGTCCACGGTCGCACTGCGTACATCGTGGCCTGCGGGCCGCGCAGGAACGGCGCGAAGCCCGGCAGCGTGTCCGCGTGCGGCAGTCCCTCGAGGTCCGCCGCGGTGTACAGCGGCTTGACGGTCAGCCCCTCCGGCGTGACCCAGTTGAGTGCTTTGACATCACCGCCCGGAGCGGACTTGGCCGCGGCTTTCTCCCAGAGTCCGAGCGATGCCGAATCGAGTGTTTTTTCGGGCGGCATAACCGCCGTAGTACACGGTATCGACCGGGCTGCGGTCAAGAAAAGGCTCGGTGTTTTCGATGGAGCGTCTACTGGACGAGCGTCGCTTGGACGAGTACCGCGCAGCGAAGGCGATCCAGCGGCCGGCTGCAATCCCCGGCGATCAGCCGCGAGAACTCACGACCTTCCTGGCGACATCAACTCAGGGCAGCGAAACAGGCGGCGACTCTATCGGGATGCGTCAGCATGCCGTCACGCGTGCAGGGCAGCTGCAGGAACTGCCAGCCTGCGCCGCGCGCCGGGCCGATCATGCTGTCGGAAGACGGTTCGTAGGCCTGCTGCGTCGGCTGTACGTAGGTGCGCGGCAGGCCATCCCAACCGCCGTTGCGCAACTCCAGCCGATCGGTCCACTGCCGGTACGGATGCGTCGTGATCCGGCGCTTGAGCAGTTCGACGTTGGCGGTATCGCCCGGTGGCACCAGCATGTCGATCTTGTACTCGTCCCAGAAATTCATCCGGTGCCCGTCGATGAACTTGAGCTTGCGCGCCTCCCACCACGGCGCGTACTTGCCGTCCGGACCCGGCATGATCGCCGCGGGACGCTCCGCCGTGGGCACGAACGCGTCGAAGAACACGATGCGGCGGATGCGTGGCCGCAGCCGGTCCGCCACGCCCGTGATCGTGAAGCCGGCAAACGAGTGCCCGACGAGAATCACGCGCTCGAGTTCCTCGTACTCGATGACGTTGGCGACGTCGGTGATGTGCGTATCCAGCCCCACGTCGGGACGCGACAGGTGCACCCGTTCGCCACAGCCGGTGCAGGTGGGCGTGTAGACCCGATGCCCCTGGGCACGCAGCCGATCTGCAACGCGCTGCCACACCCAGCCGCCGTGCCAGGTGCCGTGCACCAGTACGTAGGTCTTGCGTTCGCTTGAGGCATTGGCGGCAGGCGGATTGGTGGCGGCCCCGGCGTTCGCCGCGGCGCCGGATACTCCTGCGATGCCGGCGCCGAGCGCGGCCAGTGCGTTCCTTCGCGTAGTCACGTTGCACTCTCCCTGTGTGTGACGAGCGGCGAATGCTAGCGCGGAGGTGGCGAGACCGCATTCACCGGCAAAACTTTCTCTTGCGACCGACCGTTGGAGCGCGCACGCTTCGTCGCGTCCGTTTGCTGCAGTCCAAACCAGCTCGAGGGGGTTCGCGATGATCCAGACATCCATCCGCCGCCCGATTGCGGTGGCACTCGTCGGCATCTCGCTGTCGTTAGCGGGTGCGACAACGTTGGCGACCGACACCCGGCCGCCCAGCACGCAGCGCGATTATTGGGCCCGTCTCACGCCGACGCAGGAAGTGCCAGCGGTCTCGTCGGTGGCGCGCGGCTCCATCAAGCTCAGCGTCGACACCGCCACGCAGACCATCACCTATGAACTCGAATTCAGCGGCCTCGAGGGCAACGTTTCCCAGGCGCACATTCACACGGCCCAGGCCGGTGTCAACGGCGGCGTCATGGTGTGGCTTTGCGGTACCGGTACCTTCCCGGCCCCGCTGGCGGGCCCCGCCGGCACGCCGGTGTGCCCGGCCAACGGCGGCACCGTGACCGGCACGATCACCGCAGCCCAGATCCAGACCGTGACGGCCCAGGGCATCGCCGGCCCGACCGAGTTCGCTGAAGTGGCGCGCGCAATCGCGAACTTCGTCGCGTATGCGAACGTGCACTCGAGCAAGTTCCCGGGCGGCGAGATTCGCGGCCAGATCGTGCGGCGCTGGGGCCGGCCTGACAACGACGATTGACGCCGCGCCGAGCATAGGCCCGCTCGTTTTTCCAGGCCCCTCGGAAGCAGAGGCCCATCCAGCCACTAAGGCTCGATGGGTGGCAGGTCGCGCAACCGCGGAAAGCGTTCGGCGATGAATTTCTGTATGTAGACAGGCAGTGCCGACCCGCCGCCCACTTTCCGCCCGGCGACATGCCAAAGCTGAAAACCGGGCTCCGGCATTTTCAGCCAGGGCCGGAACGGATCCACGGCCGAAAAACTGAACCAGGAATTCGCCGACATCACCCTCGGATCGACTATCTCGCGCAAGTTGGCGTAGCGCGTCACCACATCGACTTTGGGCTGGTTGGGTCCCTGCTGCGCGACCAGCGAGTCGTCATTCACAGCCAGCACGTCGCCATCGATCGTCCAGGCACTGCGGCCTCCTTGCCCCAGCTGCACCCTGTTGCCGTCGGGCAAGTGGACAAACACGCCGTTGGCGCCATACACGATTTCGCCGATCCCGTAGTCGGTGAGCGGCAGGTCGATCATCTGTTGCGTGACGGGGTTGCGCATCCGGTCAACGATCGTCTCGGTGCCGAAGGACGTCCGAAAACCGACGATGTGCTGGCGCAGCACAAACGTGCCATCGTCCCGCGCCAGGGCGCGGCAGGCGGCAACAGAATGCGTGCCGAACAATGGGATCGGTGGCCGTCCTGACAGGCATCCATAGACCCGCCCCGCCGCAAAACTGAGAACGGTCTCGGCCGGGTCGCAGCTGGCCAGCATTTTCTGCAAAGCGAGCATGATGGTGGCCGGCTGGCCAAAATCCGGCAGCTCCGTCCTGGCAAGAACTGGCGGCACCGCCGCGAGCCCACCCAGAACGCCGAGCGCGGAACGCCTGTTGATGAGTGCCATGTGACGTTGGTCCGTTGTGGCAGCAGCAAAGACCACGGTGTCGATGCTCCGCCGTCCCTCGCCGCGCATGGTTCGGCCGGCTGGCCGAGGAGCGTAAGTGATTGGCGCGCCCGGAGAGATTCGAACTCCCGACCCCCTGGTTCGTAGCCAGGTACTCTATCCAACTGAGCTACGGGCGCACTGCGAAGAGCGCGCGACGATACAGCAACGGGACCGGCGCGCCAAGCCGAGCGGGCCGGGCCGGAACTGGCGGAGAGAGAGGGATTCGAACCCTCGAAGGGCTTTTGACCCTTACACCCTTAGCAGGGGTGCGCCTTCGACCACTCGGCCATCTCTCCGCGACGCTCGATCAAATCCGCAGGATCACACCGGGGTGTGATTGTCCTCGATCACGCCGTTACCGTCGTGCTGTTCGCGCTGGATTCTGTCGAAGATCTCCTCGCGATGCACGGCAACATGCTTCGGCGCGTTGACGCCGAGCCGGACCTGATTGCCTTTGACGCCGAGGACCGTGACGGTGACATCGCTGCCAACCATGACGGCCTCACCAACCCGCCGGGTGAGGATAAGCATGCTTTCTGGCCCTCCATGTGCCTGTACGGTCAGCGCGGAACTTTAACCCCACGACCTGCAAACCCCCTGCAAGCCGCCGCCCTGCCGAGCCTCGTTGCCGAGGCGGCCACACAATACCGAGAATCGCCCCGTGGCGTCCATCCAACAGTGGATTCAGGCACCCAGCCGGTCGCGCACGAAACTCGCTACGCCGGCCAGGGCTGCCGGCAGGGCGGCAACGTTGGTGCCGCCAGCCTGGGCAAAATCCGGGCGCCCGCCACCCTTGCCGCCCACCTGGCCCGCCACGTGCCCGACGATCTCGCCGGCCTTGATCCGCGCCACGGCATCCGGCGTTACACCGGCTACGAGCGTGATCTTGCCGCTGGCCGCATCGACCGAAGCGAGCACGATCACCGCCGACTTGAGCCGGTCCTTGAGCTGGTCCACGGCGTTGCGCAACGCGCCGCCGTCAGCGCCGTCGACGGTCCGGGCAACGACCTTGAGACCGGCGACGTCGGCGGCGCCCGCGGCGAGGTCGGTGCCCTGCCCGCTGGCGAGTTTGTCGCGCAGTGAACGATTTTCCTTCTCCAGCGTGCGGATCCGATCGAGCGCGTCGCGGACCTTCGCTACGACGTCGGCGCCCGTACCGCGCACCAGGCCCGCAACCTCGCGCACGAGTTGCTCACTGCGTTCGACTGCAGCCATCGCGCCCGCGCCGGTCACCGCCTCGATGCGGCGCACGCCGGCGGCGACGCCGCCTTCGCTGACGATCTTCAGCAGCCCGATGTCGCCGGCACGCGCGACGTGCGTGCCGCCGCACAGTTCCATCGAGAACTCGCCGAGCCGCAGCACGCGCACGTCGCTGGCATACTTCTCGCCGAACAGCGCGATGGCGCCCGCCGCGACCGCAGCGTCGTACGGCATCTCGCGGGTCTCGGCAGCCGCGTTCGCGCGGACCTGCGCATTGACCAGCTGCTCGACCCGCGTCAGTTCCTCGGCCGTGATTGGCTGGAAGTGCGCAAAATCGAAGCGCAGGCGCTCCGGCGTCACCAGCGAGCCCTTCTGCTGCACGTGCGTGCCGAGCACCTGGCGCAAGGCGGCGTGCAGCAGGTGAGTAGCCGAGTGGTTCAGCGCCGTCGCGCCACGGCGCGCGGAGTCGACGCGTGCGATCACGACATCGCCTTCCTTCAGGCTGCCGGTTTCCAGCATGCCGACGTGCGAGTGGGCACCGGCTGCGCCGCGCTTCTGGGTGTCCTCCACATGGAAGTGAGCCGCGCCCGCCAGCAGCACGCCGGCGTCACCGACCTGGCCGCCGGACTCCGCATAGAACGGCGTCGCATCGAGAATGACCTCGCCGCGCTCCCCTGCCAGCAATTGCGGGACGCGGGCTCCATCCCGCAGCAGCACGACCACGCGGCCGTTCGCCTCGACCCGGTCGTAGCCGCAGAACTCGCTGCGGGCGTTGATGTCCCGGTCGGCGCGCAGGTCCACGCCGAAGCGGCTGGCCGCGCGGGCGCGGTCGCGCTGCGACTCCATCGCGCGTTCGAAGCCGGCCTGGTCGATCGTCAGGCCACGCTCACGGGCGACGTCGGCGGTGAGGTCGGCAGGGAAGCCGAAGGTGTCGTAGAGCTTGAAGACCGTGTCGCCGTCGATGACGGTCGCCGTACCGCGCCGCGCGATCGCCTCGTCCAGCAGCACCATGCCGGTGGAGAGCGTCTCGGCAAACCGCTCTTCTTCCTGCTTGAGCACTCGAGCGACGTGGTCGCGCCCGGCGCGCAGCTCCGGGTAGGCCTCGCCCATTTCCTGTTCGAGGGTGGCGACCAGCGTGTAGAAGAATGCACCCTTGATGCCGAGCTGATGCCCGTGCCGCAGCGCGCGACGGATGATCCGGCGCAGCACATAGCCGCGACCCTCGTTGGAGGGCAGTACGCCGTCGACGATCAGGAATGAACAGGCCCGGATGTGGTCCGCAATGACACGCAGCGACGGAACGCTGAGGTCGGTGGTGTTGGCGAGCGCCGCCACCGCGCGCAGCAGCTGCTGGAACAGGTCGATCTCGTAGTTGCTGTGCACGCCCTGCATGACGGCCGAAAGGCGCTCGAGGCCGGCGCCGGTATCCACCGAGGGCTTCGGCAGCGGCGTCAGCGTGCCGTCGGCCGAGCGCTCGTACTGCATGAAGACCAGGTTCCAGATCTCGACGTAGCGGTCCCCGTCTTCGTCCGGCGAACCGGGCGGACCGCCGGCGATATGCGCGCCGTGGTCGTAGAAGATCTCGCTGCAGGGGCCGCAGGGGCCGGTGTCGCCCATCGCCCAGAAATTGGATTTCTCGCCGAGGCGTGTGACGCGCGACGGCGAGATACCGATCTCGTCGACCCAGATGCGCGCAGCTTCGTCATCGTCCTGGTAGACCGTTACCCAGAGGCGCTGCGGATCGAGGCCGAGCGTGCCGGTGACGAAGTCCCAGGCAAAGCGGATAGCGTCGCGCTTGAAGTAGTCGCCAAACGAGAAATTGCCGAGCATCTCGAAGAAGGTGTGGTGCCGGGCCGTATAGCCGACGTTCTCGAGATCGTTGTGCTTGCCGCCGGCGCGCACGCAGCGCTGCGACGAGGCCGCGCGCACATAGCCGCGCTGCTCCTTGCCCAGGAACAGATCCTTGAACTGCACCATGCCGGCGTTGGTGAACAGCAGCGTGGGGTCGTTGCCGGGGATCAACGAGCTGGACGCCACAACGGCATGCCCGCGCGCGGCAAAAAAGTCCAGGAAGGCGCGGCGGACATCCGACGCGCCCATGAAGTTCGGTTTGGAAGGGGTCATTCGTCTTGTAGTTGCAGGTGGTAGCCCAGGGCGGACCCAATATGATCCGCTGAAAAGCCCCGGTACTGCAAAAAACGCGCCTGACGCCCCTTGTCCTTGGACGTGGCGGGCATCGCCGCCCCGAACTTGCGCTGCCGCGTCTCGCGGCAGCGCTGTGCCCAGTCGATGTCGGTTTCGAGCGCGCCGTCGATCTGCGCGGCCGTCAGCCCCAGCTTGCGCAGCGCGTCGCGCAGCCGCAGCGGGCCATCGCCACGACTGCCATGGAAATCAACGTAGTGCCGCGCGAAGCGCTCGTCGTCGAGCAGCCCGGCGCGCTGGAATTGCGCAATGGTGGCCTCGATGTGCTCCGGCGCATGGCCCTTGTCAGCGAGGCGCTGGCGCGCGTCGGCGGTGCTGGTCTCGCGACGAGCCAGCAGCGCGGTGAGGGCCTGGCGGGCTGCGCCGGCCTGACCCTGTACCTCACTGCGCGCCGGCTCCACGAGCCGCCGTTAGGAGCCGGACTTGACCCCGCCCTTCGGGAACGGCACGACATCGGACGTGTCCGCCTCGGCGGGCTTGACTGAAGGCACCTTTGGCGCCAGCAGCTTGGCACGTACCAGGGCTTCAATTTCGCGGGCGATGGCCGGGTTCGCCTTCAGGTACTCGCGGGCGTTGTCCTTGCCCTGGCCAATGCGCTCACCCTTGTAGCTGTACCAGGAACCAGACTTCTCCACGATGCCGTTGTTGGACGCGATCTCGACGATTTCGCCCTCGCGGGAGATGCCCTGGCCGTAGAGGATCTCGAACTCGGCCTCGCGGAACGGCGGCGCGACCTTGTTCTTGACGACCTTGACGCGGGTCTGGTTGCCGACCACTTCTTCGCCGTTCTTGATGGCGCCGATGCGGCGGATATCCAGCCGGACCGAGGAGTAGAACTTGAGCGCGTTGCCACCCGTGGTGGTCTCGGGACTGCCGAACATGACGCCGATCTTCAGGCGGATCTGGTTGATGAAGATGACGATGGCGTTGGAACGCTTGATGTTGCCGGTGAGCTTGCGCAGCGCCTGGGACATCAGGCGGGCGTGCAGGCCGACCTGCAGTTCACCCATTTCGCCCTCGATCTCGGCCTTGGGGGTGAGCGCGGCGACGGAATCGATGACGATGAGGTCGACGGCACCGGAGCGCACCAGCATGTCGGTGATCTCCAGGGCCTGCTCGCCGGTGTCCGGCTGGGACACGAGCAGGTCGTTGACGTTGACGCCGAGCTTTTCGGCGTAGGCAGGGTCGAGCGCGTGTTCGGCGTCGACGAAGGCGGCTGTGCCGCCGTTGCGCTGGATTTCGGCGATGACTTCTAGCGTCAGCGTGGTCTTGCCGGAGGACTCGGGCCCGTAGATCTCGACGACGCGACCGCGCGGCAGGCCGCCGATGCCCAGTGCTATATCCAGGCCGAGCGAGCCAGTGGAGACGGCTTCGACGTCGTACGTGGCCGAGGCATCGCCCAGGCGCATGACGGAGCCTTTGCCGAACTGCTTTTCGATCTGGCCAAGGGCGGCGGCGAGCGCCTTCTTACGGTTTTCTTCCATTGCGGTTTCCTCTGCAAGCGGTGAAGTGATTATTCCACAGCCGCGACACGTTGGAGCACGGGAAAACCGCTGCGAAACATCAATTTCACATCGCGTTCACTGGCCATACAGTAGTGGCGGAATCCGACTACTGTATGAGCCACTCCAGCGCCAGCACCCGCTCCAGTGCGAACTGCACGGCCTTGCGGCGCACGGCGTCGCGATCGCCCTGGAAGAACTTGACGCGAGTGTTGATTTCGACGGCCCGGCCGCGCCGCTGGGCCAGCGCGAACCAGACCGTACCAACCGGCTTGCCCTGCACCGCACCTGTCGGGCCTGCGATGCCGGTGACCGCCAGCGCCAGCGTGGTGCCGGTGCGCGCGAGCGCGCCCTGCGCCATTTCCCGCACCACGGCTTCGCTGACTGCGCCCTGGGCGGCGAGCGTCGCCTCGGCGACACCGAGGTCGCGCACCTTGGCAGCATTCGAGTAGCAGACGTAGCCACTGTCGAACCAGTCGGTCGCGGCACTTTCACAAGGCATCCCATGTGTTGGTGTAGCTTATAGTATGAAGTTCGAGGGTGTGTTTGAAACTGTGGG
>JANPDV010000285.1:0-7994 GCA_031431655.1 Gammaproteobacteria bacterium
TTGCTGTCCATCGCCAGCACGAACGAGATGACCTGCCGCCGGCTGACGTCGGCCGGTGCCGGAAAGAAGAACACCGGGTCCTGGAAGAACGAATCCAGCGTGTCGACGGACCCGTCATGCGAAAAGCCGAAGCCGCGGATCTGCGCCCCGGTGGCCGCACCTGTCCCGAGGCTGAAGCCGAACATGCCGGCCTTTGTATAGACGCTGCGCAGCTGCGGGACCTTGAAGTTCTCCGAGATGCGCAGGCCTTCAAACGACATCAACCCGGCCGTGCCGAAGCGGCCGTTTTCAGGCTGCAGGCGGTGGCAGCTGTCGCAGGTGCCCAGCAGCGTGGTCGGCGTATTGAAGTAGATGTTGCGTCCCGCGGACTCGTCGGCGCTCAGGCTGTTGTCGAGCGCACGCACCGGATTCGGCGGCATCTTCAGCTCCATCGCGAAGTCGGTGAAGGCCTGCAGCTGGGTCGCATCGAGCGGCGTCTCGCGCCCCACGAGCTCGACGAACGCGGGGTTGAACTCCTTGAATGAGGCCTCTTCAATCGACTCCCTGGCACCACGCACCGTCGCGCGCGTAGTGCCGGTGCGGTCGCCCCGCCAGTGCATCGGCCCGTTGCCGGCCATGCCGCGCAGGGTCTGCGTGCTCATCGGACCCTTCAGGGGATGGAACTGCAGAGTCGTTCTCGGGCTGTTCGGCACATAGGCATTCGGGTTGGCGGTCATCCGTCCGTCGGGATTGCCGAGGTCCCAGGCGAGATGATCGACGTCGCCGAAGATGTGGCAGCTGCCGCAGGAACTGGCACCATTGGCTGAGGTCAGCGTCGCGTCGTACAGGAACTGGCGGCCGGTACGAACGGCAGTCGACTCCGGCGAGAACAGCGCCCGCGTGACCAGCACGCTGCGATTGGCGGTGTCGATCACGCTGACGGTGTGCGCTATGCGCGAGTAGACGTACAGGCGCGAGCCGGAGGCGTTGATGGCAAGGCCAGCCGGACCGCCGCCGACGGCGATGTAGCGAGCGCTGTCCGGGGAGAACGCGGCGGTGGTCAGCGAAGCCACCGGCAGCGCCGCGACCTTGGCGGAGCCGAATGCCGCGACGTACAACGCATCGCCCGAAGGGCTGAACACCATCGCGGTTGGCTGCGCCAGCGAACGCGCTTTCTGGGCCGCGGCAATCGCCTGGCCCTGCGCCACCGAAAAGTCCAGGTGTGAGTTCAGATGCAGGCTGGTGACGGCCCGCGACGCGGGGTCGATCAGGCTCAGTCGGCTCTCGGCAATGCGCCCACGCACAGTCGAGCCGCCGCGAACGCCTGGCCCTTCGAAGCGGATCTGGTTGACGGCGTCCGTGTTGCTCACCACCAGCTGGCCGGTCGCGGGGCTGACCGCCATGTTGAACAGGGTCGTGCCGACTCCGGCGATCTGCGCGGTGACGACCGGTGTCGCCGCGGCGGCGTCGATCGCGAACACGTCGCTGTCGGGCAGAGTGAACTTCACGCGCGACGTCCAGTCGTTGCGCGCGTCGTCGCGCCAGGCCGTGCCGTCGAACCGGACGATCAGCCCGGTGCCGGGCGCGGTGACGGCGTCGGCGCTGGTGTTGATGCCGGGCTTGCCGTTGCCGACGGCGTCGCGATGCAGGACGGTGGTGCGATTGCCGGACATGAAGGCAGCCGCGAACACGGTGCGGGCATCGTTGCTGACCGCCAGTGCTCGCGGTACGTCGGCAAGCATCGTGACCACGGTGAGCGGGCGGCCGTTCAGCGAATCGTCGAGCGCGGCGGCGTCGAATACCCACACATCGGCACGACCCGTGCCCGCGGTCGTCAATGCAGCGCTGGTAAAGCCGGGCTTGTTCTGCCCGCGCGCTGCCGCGGTGATGAAGGCGCGGTCGCGATTCGGGCCGGCAAACACGATGTCGCGCGGTTCATCGCCGACCTGCAGCGTCCGCAGTACCCGCGGCGTACCGTCGAGGCGCACGACGCTGGCCGAATCGGACAGATGATTGACGACCCAGACTTCGTTGGCGTTGCGCTCGGCCAGCGCAACGGGCTCGAGACCCACCGCTACCGAACTCGCGAGGCGCAGCGCGTCGCCTTCGACCACGTAGATCTCGAGACAGCCCGCTGGCGCGTTGGCAACGTAGAGCCGCGCGCCATCGGCGGACAGCGCGAGCGGCCGGACCGGCCCGCTCTCGAACACCGTCACACTGTTCGGGGCCGAATCCGCCGTGATGGAGTCGGCCGAGGTTCCGCATTGGAAGACCGGGCGCTGCAGCGTTGTCCCGAGTGATTGTTCGAGCGTCGGTGCAGCCGCAACCGGCGCGGCCGGAACTGCGGGCGTGCTGGCTACCGGCGCCGCGCTACCCGAACCGGAACCCCCGCCACCGCAACCCACGAGAAGCGCGGCGACGACAACAGCCGCGGATGTCGCGACGAATTGGGGGCCGCGCAAGGGGTCGCAGCGGCCGTTGCGCAAGGCGGGTCTGGACATAATGCGATGCGCTCCAGATCGGGTTGACGCCGCATCTTAGGCGTCGCGCGCGTTAAGCCACAGCACAACCGCCTGCAATCGCCGATACGAAGACAGCCAGCCCGACGCGTCGGGTCGCGCCGCACGCAGCGCGGCGCGGCGCGGTGGCTACGCGAGCGCAGTCTTGAACAGCGCCAGCATCCGGCTCCAGGCGCGCTCGGCCTGCGCTTCGTTGTAGACGGCCGAGCCCGGCGGGCACCAGCCGTGCATCGCGCCAGCGTAGACCTCGATCTCTGCGGGCCGCTTCGCCGCGTCGAACGCCTGGCGCAGCACGTCCTTGGCATTCGGCTCGCGCTTGTCGTCGTTCTCGGCGATGGCGACGAGATAGCTGGCGCGCATCTTCGGAATCAGCAGGTGCGGACTGTCCGGCTTGTCGGTGACCAGGCCACCGCCGTGGAACGAGGCGGCGGCGCCGATGCGCTCGGGGAAGGCGGCGGCGGCACGCATGGTGATGGGACCACCCATGCAGTAGCCGGTGGTGGCCATGCGGCGGCGGCGATTCACCGAGCGCTGCGCGTCCAGGAACGCGATGAAGGCGCCGGTATCCGTGACCTGCGTGGCGGGCGTCAGCGCCGACATCATGCCCATCAGCATCTTGCGCGTCTCTTCGTCCTGCAGGCTTGCACCTTCGGCAACCGTGGGCGCGCGCTTGACGCGGTAGAACGGGTTAGGCACGAGCACCGAGTAGCCGGACTCGGCGAGGCGCTTGCCCATCTGCCGGAACGCCGGACGCAGGCCGAAGATGTCGGTCCAGATCAGCACCGCAGCGTGCTTGCCCCGCGCTGGGTGCACGAAATAGGCATCGGCGGTGCCGTCGGGAGTCTTGATGTCGACCTCTGACTCGACCACCTCGGCGGCATCGGCCGCGCGCGGCAGCAGCGCAGCAAGGCCGGCACCGGCAGACAGGGCACCGAAGTGGCGGCGCGTCAGCTCCGACGTGCGGCGCTGCTGGTCGACCATGTCGTCCAGTGAATGCTCATCACACATGGTGGTGTCTCCGGTTTACCTGGTCGGGGGGATGGTCCGTTTGTTCGCACAGAATACCAGCAGCGCCGGGCAAGTACCCGTCGCTTGCGATCCAGCGTCGACCTCAAGAAACCTCGTAAATACAATCATTTAGGGCGTCAGCCCCGTCCGACGCGCTGCGTGGCGCGTGCGCAGCGGGCCACGCACAGCGCACCGCGCCAGGCGAGCGTCGTCACGACGATTCATCGCTCGCTGTCAGGCCGGGAGGGCCGCGATTGCGCTCGACAGGCGCCGGCGAACTTCCTCGGCTGTTGCGGCCAGCGCCGCATTGCCCGTGCGCTGCATCGCCGTGACGGGATCGACGGCAGCAACTTCGACGCGCTGGTCCGCCGTTTCGCGGACGATGACATTGCACGGCAGCAGTACGCCAAGCTTGTCTTCGAGCTTCAGTGCCTCGTGTGCGAACTTCGGATTGCAGGCGCCGAGGATCCGGTACCGCGGCATTTCCGCCCCGATCTTGGTCTTCAGCGTCGCCTGCACGTCGATGTCGGTCAGCACGCCGAATCCTTCATTCTTCAGGCAGGCGGTGACGTCCGCGACGACGGTGTCGAAGGGCCGCGCTATCGTTCTGGCAATGTAGTAGCCCATGGCTCAGGCCCGCTGTTCCGTCTGAAGCTCATCGGAATACTAGCTGTCGCCGCGCACGCGGGCATCGGGACTAATGCCTACCATCGCGCGCGACCCGAATGCCGAACGTAAAGCGGCGATCGTTCGCGTCCATCTTCCGCCGGAATGCGGAACGCGCGCTGCCCGCTATCGCGACCCACCCCTGGCCGCGCATTACCCGCGACGCACAGTCGCCGGACGTCAGCCGTGCGTCCTGTTGATCCGGGCCACTGCGGTAATCTTCGTGCCAGCAATCCGCAGCCCACTCCATGACGTTGCCCAGTACGCCGTAAACGCCGAATGCGTTGGGCGGCTTCGCATCCACGGGCGACGTCGTCGCGAAGCCGTCGTGGCACGTCTCCGGAGTCCACGCCAATCGCAGATCGGTAGGACGCCCCGCCCAGTGAAACCGCGCCTCGGTGTCGAGGTCGCCAAGATTGATGTTCCGGCACACGGCTGCACGCTCCGAGCCGAACCAGTACGCCGTCTGCGTGCCGGCGCGTGCGGCGTACTCCCATTCCGCCTCGCTTGGAATGCGATAGGGCTTTCCAGTGCGACGCGACAGCCAGCGTACGTACGCCTCGGCATCGTGCCAGTTCACACAAGTGACAGGGTGGTCGTCGGACTGTCCCAGTTTTGCGTTCCGCCAGGAGCGCGTCTCGTCGAAGTTCCACTGGGAGCCGATGAACTCCCAACAACCCGGTTGCGGCGAGTAGCCGGTATCGGCCGCGAATGCGGAGAACTGGGCGATCGTGATTTCATAGCGACCGAATGCGATGGCGCGCGCGATGGTTACGCGGCGACTCGGTTGTTCCCGCTGTACGAGATCGGGCGACAGCCCAAGGGCGTGGCCCTCCTCGGGAGCTGCCCCGATGAGGTAGTCCCCGGGTTCCAGCAAGACCAGTTCCGGACACGCTGCGCAGTCTCTGACGACCTGTCGCCCCCCTTCCGCGAAAACTCCGTCGCAGGGCGCTGCCAGGACGGCGAATGCCACGGCGATCCGCCAGACCGCGCGCGATTTCACCGCGGTGCGCTGTCCAGGAGCCGATCGGGATTCTCGAACAGGTCGGGGTGCAGCCGTTCCGTGAGCCGAAGGGTGTCGTCCGGTATCTCTCCGAGCGAGGCGACCTTGGAGCCGCGTCCGTTCTCGGCGGTGTGTCCCGGGACCTCGCCCATCTGCATCCACGGCCGCCAACTGGTCAGGGCCGCGTACGAGAATTCGCAGGGCGCACTCGGCACTTTCGGGTCCAGGGCGAGATCCGCCGGTCCCCGCCATGTCGTCCATTCGCGGTAGAAGATCCGCGAAGCCGTGGGATCGGCGGGGACTACCCTTCCGTACTCCTCGTGTCGAACGAAGTAGCTTTCGTTCTGCAGCCGCGGCTCGCTGACCGATCTGACGAGACGGACGTTTCCGACGGGGGCGAACGCCTGCAACTGCTTGCGAGGCAACCCCGCGCCTACCGTTTCTGATTCGTCGATTGCCACGCCGAACGTCACGCGCTTGGGTCCCGTGCGATAGCTCGGCACTTTCACGATCCTGCCGGTCCGCGGCATCGCGAGCGTATCGAGCAGCGCGCCAGTGTCCATATCGACGTAATGCGCGACCTCGAGCATCACTGCCTCGTATCGCTCGCTCGAAACCTTGGTGAAGCGCTGGATGCCTGCGGAGAGGACTCGGCAGATCGGGTGGATCTCTCCGTCGACAACGGCATATCGCAGCGCGTCCAGCCAACCAAAGGCCGTCTTGCCATCGGTTCGGGCGCGGAGGCGCACGTACGAATCGAGCAGCGCTTCGGGTGACAAGCGCACCGGCCGGGATGCCGGCGAACCGCGCGCGGACTGCCCCGGCGTTGCAGCCTCGGTATCGACAGGTCCGCCCAGGGCGGCGGCAAGCCCCGCGCCTAGCGTCGTGCGTCGACTGATCGGTTTGCTCATCAGGACTCCCGGCAAAGCTTTCGTGTGCCGCCCGCCGCGTCGTTTTGGCTCCGGCGAACAATCCAGTTCCACGAGGTGCGCAAGGGCCCAAAGGCGGCCGTGGACCGCCCGCTTATCGGCCCTTGTTTCTCAGGATGCTGTCGACCGTCCAATGATCGTTCCACGGCGCGCCGACGACCCGGCGCACCAGCGCATCGCGCGCGGCCAGCAGTTCGTTCTCGAGTTCGGGCGGCGGTTCGAAATCGTCGATCTCCTGCCTGGAGAGGCCTGCTCTCTTTTCCAGCAGATGTTCGAGCACCATCATCCGGTCGCGCATGATCCACAACTCGGAGAGAAGCTCGGTATTCATGCGGAGGAGCGCATCGAACTTTTCGTCGTGCGTGTAGGGTTTGCGTGCCGGGGCGACCATCATTCAACTCCCTTCACGGCCGGTGAGGTTTGAGCGCGCGCTGGATGTAGGGGTAGCCCTGCTTGCCGATCGAATAGGCTTCGACCCCGGTGAAGCCGATTTCGCGCATCACATCCGCCCATTCCATTTCACGGGTGGCGGAAAAGTAAGGTTCGTCGCGGTTCTCCGTATCCCAATCGAGAATGACCGACTGGAAGGGAGAAACCGCGTGGAAGGGCGGCACGTCGCAGACGACGATCTCGCCGCCCGGCTTCATGATGCGGTACATCTCCTTGAAGGTGTCGATGCCGCACTGAACGGTCATCTCGTGCTGCAGCGCATAGGTGATGACCGCTTCGTAATGATCGCCCGGCTCGCGCGTGTTGCGTGCGTCGCGCTGCTTCAGATGCACCGGGACGCGCAATCTCTCCGCCGCGATGTGGCCGGCGGTGAGCAGATAAGTCGACAGGTCCGAGCCGTGCAGTTCGGCGTCCGGTCGCACGCGGTGCATCATGCAGAGCGTATGGGAACCGCCCGAACCCGGCTCGTAGATGTTCTTGAACCTGGTGCGGAACTGGTTTGCCACGTCGAGCCGCTGCTGGAAGTTGTCGTCGCCGACTTCGACTGCGGCCCAGCCGCCGCGCTTGAACACCAGGGGCGCAGTGCCGGACGCCATCATCGGCGACATGATGTCGTAACCATCCCATCCGCCCGGCATCAGATGCCATTCAACGCCCTTGTAGTAGTCGGGCAATTCCAGGTTCGGGTCGAGTTCGAGGCTGCCCAGGCGCGGCCCCGGCGGCAGGGCCATGAAGGCTTCCGCCTGCGCCCTTCGCTGTTCGATCGCAGGAATGCCGCGGATGTAGATCTCCTCCGCCACGTAGCGCTGGTACAGCCGCTCCATCTGGTAGGAGGGGTAGCGCTCGGCGACGACTCTGCGCTCGGCGATCCGCTCCTGCCAGTTGCCGCTGGCGGGATCATCCTTGCGCGCGATGATGTCCTTGCCGTCCGGGTCCGCCTCGAACTCGTCCCGCGCGATCGAGCGCAATTCTCCGCCGGTGTAATGTTGCAGAGCGCCGAGGAACTGCATGCCCGCGCGGCCGCGTTGCCGCAGTTGGATCCGCGCGCCGCCGGCCAGAGTCGGGCTGGCGTTCTTCGACTGATCGATCCGCTGTTCATCGAGCATCATGGGATTCTCCCGCCGCGCCGGTCTTGCGGCAGTCGCTCCGGCCGGGCGAGTATGCCGTGACCTTGAATCCTAGGTCCATGTCGATGTTCCGTAGGATGGAGCAGAAGCAATCATCCACAAGCCGCACGAAGCGGGTGTGCTGATCGGTCAGCGCCCTGCTCCCGCCGGCGCCAGCGCGACCTGCAGCTCGCGCCGCGCCGCGCGGCCTGCGTCATCGACGACGCGCAGGGTGTAGCGGCCGGCGCGCGGCGGCCGCCATTCGAGCGGCGCGCCGCGTGGCGCGCGTCCGACGAACACTTCGTTGGCGAACCAGTAGACCTCCTGGGAGCTG
>JANPDV010000286.1:0-22070 GCA_031431655.1 Gammaproteobacteria bacterium
GCGCCCACGGCCCCGACAGCACACATCTCGTGCACTCCGGGCCCGCTGACCTCACGGTATTCGAGACCACGCCGATCAAGCGACGACGCGAGTCCCAAGACTCTCGGAACTCCATCGGTTACGCGAGTAGCCGGACGCGCGTTCTGGCACTCCGCGAGTTCTCGCGAGCGGTTACGACTTCGGTGGCGGTAGGGCGACGCGTGTGGCCCTCTAAGTCCGTTTGCGGGACCGTGCGCGCCATGGATGGCGCGCCCGGAGCCCCCATGGATGGGTTCACGGCGTTCCCGCAAACGGACTTAGAGGGCCGCGCGCGTCGCGCTGGCGATTCTGAATTCTTAGCCTCTCGGGCGCACGCAGCCCCAGAGACGCATCCGGTTATTCGAGGAAGCTGAACATGGCAACAGGCAAAATCACGCAAATTATCGGCGCCGTAATCGACGTGGAGTTCCCGCGCGAGTCGATCCCGAAGATCTACGAGGCGCTCAAGCTCAAGGACGTCGATCTGACGCTCGAGGTGCAGCAGCAGCTCGGCGACGGCATCGTGCGCACGATCGCGATGGGCGCCTCGGAAGGCCTGAAGCGCGGCCTGCTGGTGGAAGCCACCGGTGATCCGATCCTGGTGCCAGTGGGCTCGGCGACGCTGGGTCGCATCATGGACGTGCTCGGCACGCCGCAGGACAACCGCGGCCCGGTGGCGTCCAAGGACAAGCTGCCGATCCATCGCCCGGCGCCGTCGTACGACGAGCAGGCGGGCGGTCAGGACCTGCTGGTCACGGGCATCAAGGTCATCGACCTGCTGGTGCCATTCGCCAAGGGCGGCAAGGTCGGCCTGTTCGGCGGCGCCGGTGTCGGCAAGACCGTCAACATGCTCGAGCTGATCAACAACATCGCCAAGCAGTATTCGGGTCTGTCGGTGTTCGCGGGTGTCGGTGAGCGTACTCGCGAGGGCAACGACTTCTATCACGAGATGATGGAATCGGGCGTCATCGACGGCAAGGACCTGGTCAACTCCAAGGTCGCGATGGTGTACGGCCAGATGAACGAGCCGCCGGGCAACCGCCTGCGCGTCGCACTGACGGGCCTGACGATGGCCGAGTACTTCCGCGACGAGAAGCAGGCCAACGGCCGCGGCCGCGACGTGCTGTTCTTCGTCGACAACATCTATCGCTACACGCTCGCGGGCACAGAAGTGTCGGCGCTGCTCGGCCGCATGCCTTCAGCGGTGGGTTACCAGCCGACGCTGGCCGAGGAAATGGGCGTGCTGCAGGAGCGCATCACGTCGACCAAGACGGGCTCGATCACGTCGATCCAGGCGGTGTACGTTCCTGCGGACGATCTCACCGACCCGTCGCCCGCGACGACGTTCGCCCACCTGGACGCCACGGTCGTGCTGTCGCGCCAGATCGCGGCGCTGGGCATCTACCCGGCCGTGGATCCGCTCGACTCTACTTCGCGGCAGCTCGATCCGCTGGTCGTCGGCGAGGAGCACTACAACACGGCGCGCGCCGTGCAGGCCGTGCTGCAGCGCTACAAGGAGCTGCAGGACATCATCGCGATCCTCGGCATGGACGAGCTCTCGGAAGAAGACAAGCGCAGCGTGTACCGCGCCCGCAAGATCCAGCGATTCCTGTCGCAGCCGTTCAACGTCGCCAAGGTCTTTACGGGCCAGGACGGCAAGATCGTCTCGCTGAAGGACACCATCTTCGGCTTCAAGGGCATCCTCGCCGGCGACTACGACAACCTGCCCGAGCAGGCGTTCTACATGGTCGGCTCGATCGACGAAGCCGTAGAGAAGGCCAAGACGCTCAGCTGACGCAGCGCGTCTATAGCCCCGCAACATCGCGAGCACACATACATGGCCGCAGCACCGCCCACCATCCACGTCGACATCGTCAGCGCCGAAGGCGAGATCTTTTCGGGCGCCGCCACGATGGTGTTCGTACCGGCGTCGCAGGGTGAGGTCGGCATCGCGCCGCGCCATGCGCCGCTGCTGTCCCTGATCAAGGCGGGCGAAGTGCGGATCAAGACGCCCGATGGCGGCGAGCAGTTCTTCTACGTCGGCGGCGGCGCGCTCGAAGTGCAGCCGAAGAAGATCACGGTGCTGGCGGATACGGCATTGCGCGCCAAGGACGTCGACGAGGCCGCGGCAGTCGCAGCCAAGCAGCGCGCTGAGGAGGCGCTGAAGGACAGCAAGGACAAGATCACGCAGGCCGAGGCGCTGGCGGATCTGGCCCGCGCGGCTGCGCAGCTCAAGCTGCTGCAGAAGCTGCGCAAGATCAAAGGCTGACCCACTCGGCGCGTCGTTCGCGCCCCGGCACGCTGCCACATCTGACCGATCGACCGAACTCCCCGGGTCCGATCGACCGGTCAGGCGTGGTCGGCCCGCCTCGGACCTACTTCAGCACCATTTCCCGGATCGTCTCCGAACCCAGCACCTCGCGCATGGACTCACGCGCGATCGCCATTTCATTGGCCTTCTGCCGCGTTGGGATCAACTTGACCGCGACCGCATCCTGTCGATCATCGATCCCGTCGAGTGCGGCGAAGTTCTTGTACGTCACCGTCAGGATGATGTCCGGATCCTGCGGACCGCGGGCTTCGGCGCTGTAAACACGGTAGTCGAGGATCAGGCCGGCCTTCTTGTACTCCTCCATTAGTGCCTTGCGTTCCGTCGCGACCCACTTCATGTAGGCATCGAACATGCCAGGCTTGACCTTGATGTAGCTGACGTTGACGACCGGGCCTTCGGTGTACGGCCTTGCTTCCTCCGCAATGGCGATCGAAGAAGACGCGACGACGAGTGCCGCGGCGAGCAGTGAGGACTTCAACATGTGCATGGCTGATCTCCTTTGGGGCGCCCTGTTCTTGTTTCGCCACGACCGGCGCTGTGCCTGACGCGGCGGGCGTTGGGCGATTATGCGCCCACGGGGGAGGAGGCGTTCCACTGCCTTCACCGATGCGCTCGTACGGCATCACGCACTGCCGGGCCCGCTCGTCTTGCGGCGGGTCCTGACGCCAGCGAAGATGCGCGGCATGAAAACGCTCCGCAACCCTGCGAAGTCCAGGAAGCCACCGCCCAGCGCCTCTCGCCCGACGCCCCTTTCCGTCGTGATCCTGGCGGCGGGGCAGGGCAAGCGCATGAAGTCGGACCTGCCCAAGGTGCTGCAGCCGCTGGCGGGCCGGGCGCTGCTGCGGCATGTGGTGGAGACCGCTCGCTCGCTGTCCCCGGTCGGGTTGCACGTTGTCTATGGCCATGGCGGCGAGCAAGTGCGCGCGGCATTCCCGGACCCTGACCTGAGCTGGGCGATGCAGGCCGAGCAGCTCGGAACCGGGCACGCCGTGATGCAGGCGATGCCCGGCGTGCCGGACGATCACCTGGTGCTGGTCCTCTATGGCGACGTCCCGCTGATCCGTGCCGAGACCCTGCGCGGCCTGGTGGCGCTCGCGGGCCCGAACGCGCTCGCGGTGCTCACTGTCAATCTCGCGGATCCCACGGGCTACGGCCGCATCATCAGGGACCGTCGCGGGCAGTTGCAGCGCATCGTCGAACAGAAGGACGCGACTGCGCGCCAGCTCGCGCTGCGCGAGGGCAATACTGGCGTACTGGCTGCGCCCGCCCGGCTGCTGCGGGGCTGGCTGACTGCGCTGCGTGCCGACAACGCACAGCGGGAGTACTACCTCACCGACGTGATCGCCGCCGCCGTCAAGGCGAAGAAGCGGGTGTCGGCGCTGGTGGCCGGCAGCGAGGCCGAGGTGCTCGGGGTCAACGATCGATTGCAGCTCGCGCAGCTCGAGGGTGCCTATCGCGCGCAGCGTGCGCGCGAGCTGATGCTCGCGGGCGTCACGCTGGTGGATCCGGCGCGCATCGACGTGCGTGGCACGCTCGAAGTCGGTCGCGACGTCGCCATCGACGTCAACGCCGTGTTCGAGGGTCGCGTGAAGCTCGGCAACCGGGTTCGCATCGGTCCCAACTGCGTGTTGCGCGACTGCGAGATCGGCCACGGTACACAGCTGTTTCCGAACTGCGTCGTCGACAGTGCGACGATCGGCGCGGACTGCAACATCGGGCCGTTCGCGCGGTTTCGCCCCACGTCGACGCTGGCCGATCGGGTGCACATCGGCAACTTCGTCGAAGTGAAGAATTCCCGGATGGCCGATGACGCCAAGGCGAATCACCTCGCCTATGTTGGCGATGCCACTGTCGGTGCGCGCGTCAACATCGGCGCCGGGACCATCGTCGCGAACTACGACGGTGCCAACAAGCATCGCACCGAGATCGGCGACGACGCGCATACCGGCTCGAACTCGGTGCTGGTTGCGCCGATCACGATAGGCGCGGGCGCCACCGTGGGCGCCGGGTCGACGGTGACTCGCCAGGTGCCAGCCGGCAAGCTGACCGTCGCGCGCGCCAAGCAGGTGACGCTGGAAGGCTGGAAGCGGCCGGTCAAGACGCCGCGCTGAGCGGCGGCACGTTCGCGGCCTCCTGCCCGTCGATCACTTTCCTGCCGGAGTCCCGAGGATCTTGTTCAGCTCGATGAAGTTGCCGTCGGCGTCCCAGATGGCGCTGAACAGCACGGGGATCTTGCCCTTGCTGCCCGGGGCCGGATACTCGACCGGCGTCGGCGCCTCCGCCACCTTCACATGCGGCGTGTTCCTCACGGTCTCGAAGCGCTTGTCGAGGTCCGCCACATTGATGACGAGTATGTGCCCGCCAGCGCGGGCGCGTTCGAACACCGGCTCCGGCGCTGGCGTCGGCGGATTCAGTCGCTGCATCAGGCCGATGACGCCGATGAAATCGTCGTTGGCGCGCAGCAGCACCAGCCGCAGGTTCGGCGGCGTGGGTTTGCCGTCCTTGTCCGTGCCGGCACCCAGGCGCTCGTCGTAGACGACCTTCAGGCCGAGTGCATCGCGATACAGCGGCAGCGACTTGTCGATGTCGCGTACCACCAGCGTCACGCGACGGACGTCAACCGGGATGCGCTCGGATTCGGCGACGGGTGCTGCCGGGGCCGGCGTCGCCAGGCTGGCGAACGAGAGCAGGGCCATCACGGCGAGGAGGCAGCCGTGGCGAGTGCTGGGGTTGATCACGTGGCAGGTCCTAACGGGGTTGGGAGGCGGGCGCAGTGCGGCGATTGTAGGCCCGGGCGAGACGTGCTTCACATAAGTCCCGCGCGGCCGGCAGGGGCCGGTCGTTTCGGGCAAAATGCCTGCCCAAACCACAAGGAACGCCCACCCATGTGTGGAATCGTCGGAGCCGTCGCTGAACGCAACATCGTCCCTATCCTGATGGAGGGTTTGCGGCGGCTCGAGTACCGCGGCTATGACTCGGCCGGTGTTGCCGTGCTCAACGGCACTGCCCACCTGAAGCGGGTACGTACCGTCGGCAAGGTCAAGGCGCTAGAGGATGCGCTGGAGGCCTCGCCCACGCACGGTCAGCTCGGCATAGCGCACACCCGCTGGGCGACGCACGGCGTGCCGTCGGAGCGCAACGCGCATCCTCACCTGTCGAACGAAGGCCTGGCCATCGTCCACAACGGCATCATCGAGAACCACGAAGAACTGCGCACGCAGCTTGGCAAGCTCGGCTACACCTTCACTTCCGAGACCGACACTGAAGTGATTGCGCACCGTATCCATCACCACATGAAGTCGCTGGGCGACCTCTTCAAGGCGGTGCGCGCCACGGTTGCCGAGCTCGAGGGCGCATACGCGCTGGCGGTGATCAGCGAAACGGATCCGGAACGCATCATCCTGGCCCGCGAGGGGTGCCCGGTCGTCATTGGCCTGGGTGTCGAAGAGAACTTCGTCGCGTCGGACGTGGCGGCCCTGCTGCCGGTCACCCGCCGCTTCATGTTCCTCGAAGAGGGCGACGTCGCCGAAGTGCGGCGGCGCTCGGTGCGCGTGCTGGACCGCGATGGCAACTCGATCGAACGCCCGGTGCGCGAAAGCGAACTCTCGGCAGAGGCAGCCGAAAAGGGTCCGTACCGGCATTTCATGCTCAAGGAAATCCACGAGCAGCCGCGCGCCATCGCCGACACGCTGCAGGAACGCGTCGCGAACGGGCGTCTGCTCGAAGCGGCGTTTGGCCCGGCCGCCACCGAGGTCTTCAAGCGCACCGAGCATGTGCACATCGTGGCCTGCGGCACGAGTTTTCACGCGGGAACAGTGGCCCGCTACATGATCGAGCAGATCTGCCGCATACCCTGCGTGGTGGAGATCGCGAGCGAGTATCGCTACCGCAATCCGGTGGTGTCGAAGAACTCGCTGTTCGTCACGATTTCCCAGTCCGGTGAGACGGCAGACACCCTGGCTGCGCTGCGCCTGGCCAAGCAGGCGGGCTACATTTCGTCGTTGTCGATCTGCAACGTTCCCGAGAGCTCCCTGGTACGCGAGTCGGAGCTCGTGATGCTGACGCGGGCCGGGCCCGAGATCGGCGTCGCGTCGACCAAGGCGTTCACGACGCAGCTGGCAGCGCTGTCGATGCTGGTGATTGCGCTGGCCAAGCACCACGGTTCCGACGCTGAGCGCGAGCGCGGGCTGGTGCAGCGCCTGGTCGAACTGCCGGCGCTGCTGGAGAAGACGCTGTCGCTGGATCCGGTGATCCAGAAGCTGGCGCTGCGCTTCGCGGACAAGCACCATGCGCTGTTTCTCGGTCGCGGCGCGATGCATCCGATCGCGATGGAAGGTGCGCTCAAGCTCAAGGAGATCTCCTACATCCACGCCGAGGCCTATGCCGCGGGCGAACTCAAGCACGGGCCGCTGGCGCTGGTGGACGCAGACATGCCCGTCATCGCCGTGGCGCCCAACAACGACCTGCTCGAAAAGCTGAAGTCCAACCTCATGGAAGTGCGCGCCCGCGGCGGCGAGCTGATCGTGTTCGCCGATCCAGGGTCCGGCATCGAGCCTTCGGACGGCGTCACCGTGATCCATATGCCGAAGCAGGTCAGCTACTTCAACGCGCCCGCGGTCTACACGATTCCGATGCAGCTGCTGTCGTACCACGTGGCCATACTCAAGGGCACGGACGTGGACCAGCCGCGCAATCTCGCGAAGAGCGTTACGGTCGAGTAGCGCTTGCGCGCCGCGGTGTGTTTGCTGTTGCTTGCGTGGGCAGCGGCAAGTGCCAGTGCCGCCGATATCGCCGTCCCCGGCGCCGACTGCACGCGACGCGCGATGCGTGGCGCGGGGTTTCCGTCGGCTGATTTCTATGTCCGCGCATCGACGCGCGGCGGCGATCCTGTCCCGGCGACGCGTCTCGTGGTGATCGGCTTTCGCGTGATCAGCGTGCCCGCGCGCTCGCGCTGAAGAAGCCTTCCGCACGCAGCTGGTCCCACAACGCGCTGACCGCAGCGCCCGCGCTGGCGGTGATGGCGTTCGCATCGTCGACCAGCAGTGCGCCGTCATGCACCTGCAGGCGCCCGTCGGTCGCCACATGGCGTACGACGTGGCCTGACGCATAGAGCAGGTTGTACAACGGTTCCGGCGGCAGGGCGCCGGAGCCCACCCACGGCCCGGACACGTCGAGTGCGCACCAGTCGGCGCGCGCGCCAGGCCGCAGCACGCCCAGGTCGTCACGACGCAGGCCGGCGGCGGCATTGCGCGTGGCGGCGTCCAGCGCGTCGAGCACGGTGGGGCGCTTCATGGCAACGGCGCTGCTCTTGCGCGTCAGCGACCAGCGCGCCTCGCCCTTCAGCACCGCGAGCTTGAGATTCTCGACGTAGTCGTTCGAGTGCGTGTCGATGCCGATGTTGCAGTTGACGCCCGCGGCCAGCATCTCGGGCCAGGGCTGGGTGAAGCCGCTGGCGCCGCCCGCGGACGGGCAGGTGGCATAGGTAGCGCCATGCCGCAACAGCACGGCCGGATCCGCCGCGAGGTCCGCACTGCTCATGTGCGCCGCAAACAGCGGCTGCTCGAACAGGCCCTGCTGCTCGATCCACTGCGTGGAGCCCATGCGCCAGGCGCGGCGCACGGCTTCTCCCTCGCCACTGCCCTGCGCCAGGTGGAGGTGGATGCCATGCCCGAATCGCTGCGCGGTTTCGCGCAGGAACTGCAGGGTTTCGGGCGTGTGGGTATCGGGCGCATGCGGCGTGAGCATCGGCCGGATTCGCCCTTCTTCGGCACGATCGATCGACGCCGCATAGGCGGCGAACGCGCGCAGCTCGTCCAGCGTACCGGCCACGGAATCGCGCAGCACGTCATCCGACTTGCGCTGCCAGATCGGAAACAGCCGGGCGATGCCGGGCGTCATCGCGCCCGGATACGCGCGCACGCCCCAGCGACGCGCCACGCGAACGTAGCTCTGGCATTGGCGCAGCGACAGCGCCATGTCGAGCTGCGTGGTGCAGCCCGAGCGCAGAAGTTCCATCAGGTTCAGCGCCGTCACGGCATCGAGAGCGGCATCATCGAGCTGCTCGGCCAGTTCCAGCGCGCGCGCATAGGAGCGCCGTCCCTCGAAAATACCGCGCGTCACGGTGCCGCCGGCGACATGGGTGTGTCCGGAAATGAAGCCCGGCAGCACCAGCATCGACTGCGCTGCAACATGCAGCTCGCGGCCGCGGCGATGACCGGGTTCGATCGCGGCGATCAGCCCGTCCTCGACCACGATGCCGACCTCGCGTCGCAGTGCCGGCGGCTGCCCTGGCCCCTCGGCGACCCAGGCCCAGCCAGCGTCGACGACGTAGCGCCGGGCGCGGCCCAGGCGGCTCATTCCGGCGTCGCGGCGGCCGGGCGAGACGGATGCGGCTCCCGCTCGCGCCGCCAGCAACCCGCTGGCCGCTGGCGCCTGCGCCGCGCTGCCGCCCAGACCCACCGCCGCGGCGACCTGCACCGTCGCGGTCAGCAGCGAGCGACGTGAATGGGCGCGCGGAGGCGCGCTTAGGCAGGGCGCCACGGTGTCGTCCGGGTCGCCGTCATGCTCGTGAACCGGTTGGAGTGTCATGACCTTGGATGCTATGGCTTCTGGTACGCTCTCGCACCCGCGGATCACGCGGTTCTATTGGAGACAACACCATGGCATCGGACGACAAGACCAAGGCCGCGGCTGAGAATCCCTACACCCAGACCTACGTGGTCAAGAAGGGGGACTCACTCTCGAAGATCGCCGAGGAAGTGTACGGCGACAAAATGCTGTACCCGAAGATCTTCGAAGCGAACCGCGACATCCTCACTGACCCGAACAAGATCAAGCCGGGCCAGAAGCTGCGCATTCCCTGATTCTTCACTTCGCTCTTTCTACAAACCCAACCTGGAGTGGTTCCATGTTCAAGAAGCAATCCGTATTCGTAGCGGCCATCGCTACGGCCGCCCTGATGGTCGCCTGCGCCGGCCAGAAGGCCCCGGCCGATGCAGCCATCAAGGCCGCCGAGACTGCACTCGCCGCCGTCAGGGATGACGCCGCCAAGTATGTTCCCGCCGAACTGCAGGGCGTCGAGACCTCGCTGACCGCGCTCAAGGACAACTTCGCCAAGGGCGACTTCAAGGCCGTTCTGGCGGGTTCTGGCCCACTCACGGCCCAGATCGGCTCGCTGAAGGACGCGGCGATGGCCAAGAAGGCCGAGATGGAAGCCGGGATGGCGAAGGCCAGCGGTGACTGGACCGCCATGGCTGCCGACCTGCCGAAGATGGTGGAAGCCATCCAGAGCCGCGTCGACATCCTGGGCAAGGCCAAGAAGCTGCCGAAGGGCATGGACGCCGCCGCGTTCGACGGCGCCAAGAGCGGCCTCGACATGATGAAGTCCACCTGGACCGAAGCCACCGCGGCCGCTGCGTCCGGCAACTTCATGGACGCCGTCGCCAAGGCGCAGATGGTCAAGGACAAGGGCACCGAAGTGATGACGGCGCTGGGCATGGGTGGCTGAGGCCACCCCGCTGCGATAGTCACCTGAGGCTCGACGTCGCCGGCCTGGCCGGCCTGGATCAGTGCGCGATGCGCGCGTGCAGGTCGTAATCGGTGGCGCCGGTGAACTCGACTTCGACGAACTCGCCGACCGGCAGCTTTGCGCCGCCGGCGATGCGTACCACGCCGTCGATCTCGGGCGCATCGCCTTCGCCGCGCGCGACGGCGACCTTGCCGTCGATCGCATCGACCAGCACGCGCTCGCGCCGGCCGATGCGACGCGTCAGCCGCGCAGCGCTGATCGCACGTGCGCGCTGCATGAAGCGGTCGTAGCGCTCGTCCATCACTTCAGCGGCGATGTGTTCGCCGACGGTGTTGGCCGCGGCGCCTTCGACCGGTGAGTACCTGAACGCGCCGATGCGGTCGATCTGCGCAGCATCGAGCCAGTCGAGCAGCTCGGCGAACTCGGCTTCGGTCTCGCCAGGGAAGCCCACGATGAACGTGCTGCGGATCGTGAGGTCCGGGCAGATCTCGCGCCAGCGCGCGATGCGCGCGAGCGTGTTCTCGGCGTGTGCGGGGCGGCGCATCCGTTTCAGCACCGACGGACTGCCGTGCTGGAACGGAATGTCGAGGTAAGGCAGGACGCGACGTTCGGCCATCAGCGGGATCACGTCGTCGACGTGCGGATACGGATAGACATAGTGCATCCGCACCCAGATGCCGAGCTCGCCGAGACCACGCGCCAGGTCGAGGAAGCGCGTTTCATAGTCCCGTTCGCGCCAGCGGCCCGGCGCGTAGCGCAGGTCCGCGCCGTAGGCGCTGGTGTCCTGGGAAATCACCAGCAGCTCGCGCACGCCGGCGCGGGCCAGCTTCTCGGCCTCGCGCAGCACCTCGTCGATGCGACGGCTCGCGAGCTTGCCGCGCATCGAGGGAATGATGCAGAAGCTGCACTTGTTGTTGCAGCCTTCGGAGATCTTCAGATACGCGTAGTGCCGCGGCGTCAGGCGGATGCCTTGCGGCGGCAGCAGGTCCAGGAACGGATCGTGCCGTGGCGGTAGATGCTCGTGTACCGCGCCGATCACGTCTTCATAGGCGTGCGGCCCGGTGATCTTCAGCACGCGCGGGTGCCGCTCGAGGATGCGCTCGGGTCGCGCGCCCAGGCAGCCGGTGACGATCACGCGGCCGTTGCGGTCGAGTGCTTCGCCGATGGCATCCAGCGACTCGTCGACGGCGGAATCGATGAAGCCACAGGTGTTCACCACGACTACGTCGGCGGCGTCGTAGTCCGGCGCGATCTCGTACCCCTCGGCGCGCAGCCGGGTCAGGATGCGCTCCGAGTCCACCAGTGCCTTGGGGCAGCCGAGACTGACGAAACCGATCTTGGGCGGGCGGGCGCTCATGGTGCGCGCATCCTACGCATACCCGTTTCCCGGCGCGATGCGGATTCCGACGACGACGGGCGCCGACTCTGCGTGACTTTTCGTCCGCCTGACCGCTGCGCGAGCCTTGTCCGCTGTCCGGTCCGGCCGGGTCCCCTGCCTTCTCTTGGGCGGTTGCGGCACGGCTGAATAGCTGCGCCATGAAGGAACTCAACATCGGGATCGTCGGTGCCGGCATCGGTGGCCTGTCTGCCGCGCTGGCGCTGCTCAAGCAGGGCTTTCGGGTGCGTGTGTTCGAGCAGGCCCCGCAGCTCGCCGAAGTGGGTGCCGGGCTCTCGCTGAGCCCGACCGCGGTACACGGCCTCAACTGGCTGGGGCTGCACGAGGTGCTGGAAGCCAAGGCCTACAAGCCCGAGGACCAGTGCGTGCGCCACTACCAGGACGCCCGGCCGCTGGTGTGGATCAACCGCGGCCAGGAGCTGCTGGACAAATACGGCGAGCGCTACTACCTGATCCACCGCGCCGACCTGCACGACGGCCTGTCGGCACGCGTGCGCGCGCTCGACCCGGACTGCATCGCGCTCAATCACCGCTGCACGCAGATCGAGCAGGACTCGCATGGGGTGTCGATCACCTTCGCCAACGGCACGCGCACCGCGCTGGACGTGCTGCTCGGCGCGGACGGCTCCCGCTCACTGGTGCGGCACCAATTATTTGGCGCGCTGGAGCCGCAGTACACTGGCTACATTGCGTGGCGCGGCCTGGTGCCGATGGAGCTGGTGCCGAAGGAGATCCTGCAGCCGCCGTCGGGTGTGTTCGTCGGGCCGGGACATCTCGTCAATCGCTATCCGGTGCGCAACGGCGAGCTGCTGAACTTCGTGGCATTCGCAGAGCGCCAGGCCTGGACCGAGGAGGGCTGGTCGATCCGCTCGTCGGTGGAAGAACTTCTGGCCGAATTCACCGGCTGGAGCGAGTGGGTGCGCGGCTTCATGAAGCTGGTGCCGTCGCACCAGCTGTTCAAGTGGGGCCTGTTCGACCGCGAGCCGCTGGCGGCGTGGTCGAAGGGACGCATCACCCTGCTGGGCGACGCGGCGCATCCGGTACTGCCGTTCCTCGGCCACGGAGCGGTGCTGGCCATCGAAGACGGCATCGTGCTGGCGCGCGCCTTCGAAGCGTCGTCGGACGTTGAACAGGCACTTCGCCGCTACGAAGCCGCCCGGCGCGAGCGCGCCGCGTTCGTCGTGCACGAGTCGCGCAAGGCGGGCAAGCAGTTTCACGCGCCGGATACCGACAGCTACGCCAAGCGCACGGCCGGCAAGGCAGCCGACGAAGGGCTCGGGCTGTTCTCGTACAACCCGGTCACGCAGCCCGTCTGAGCAGGTCGCTAGCGGGCGACCACCACGATCTCGGTACGCCGATTCTGCGCGCGGCCGTCAGGGGTGGCGTTGTCGGCCACCGGTCTGTCGGCGCCGAAACCCTGCGCGGCGAGCCGCTCCGGCGCAATCCCCAGCGCGACCAGCGCCGCTTGCACGGCCTGCGCCCGTGCTGCCGACAGCGACAGATTGCTGGCCGCCGCTCCCGCGCTGTCCGTGTGCCCCTGCAGTTCGAGCCGGGCGGTGCCGAATGACTTCAGGACCTGCGCCACCGCGTCGATCGTCGCCTGCGAAGCGCCACTGATGCGGGCGGTGCCGGTGTCGAACGTCAGGTTACGCAGCACGAAACTGCGCGGCACAGGCGCGGTACCGTCCGCAAGAAACTGCGCCAGTTCATAGGCGACACTGTCGCGCGCAATGCCTGCAGTTGCCTGCGCGAGCGTGGGCGCTGCGGCTGCCGGCGCAGGCTCAACGGACGTCGTCGGTGGCGTCCCGGTGCCGGCGGGCGAGGGCGCGGCCGGTGCGACGGCCGCTGGTGTCGGTGCGGCCGGTGTCGCTACCGTCGGCGCGGCAGCCTCGCCGGTCGCGACCGGCACGGAGCGGACCGCCGTCTGCTGACAGCTGCGCAGGCTGAAGAACAGCGACAGGGCCGCCGCGGGCACCAGCAGCCACGGCCAGACCGGGCTCTTGCGCGCCGCTTCGGCCGCGGTCCCTATGCTGCTGAAGTCCGCAAGGCCCATCGCAGCGCTGAGGCCCGGGGCGGCGACCTTGCCAAGACCGGCCGGTACTGCAGCGAGGGCGCCGACGAGTCCTGCGGCCTTCAGGCCCCTGGCCTGAACCTGCCGGCCGATGACGTTCAGCACCAGCGGTACAGCCAGCCCAAGCAGCGAGCCCGCAGAGCTGCGACGCAGCCCGGACATCGTGGCGAGGAAGTCGGTGACCGCATCGCTGCGGCCGGCGAGCAGCGCGCCCAGCAGGCCTTTGCCGGTATTCAGCAGGGCGTCGGTCTGTGCGCCGCCGCCGATCGCGCCGGCGAGGTTGCTGAGCATGGAGCCGTCGTGACCGCCGCTGCGCAGCAGGTCGAGCAGTGAGGCCGCGCCAGCCTCGCCGGAGTACCGCTGCGCCAGGCCGCCGAGAATGGCGGGCACGGCCCCGGTCAGGACGGCCTTCTGCGTGCCCTGCACGCTCTCGCCAAGCAACTTGGCCAGCTGGCTCAGCGTCGCGTCGTCGAGCTGGGCCTTGACGAGGTCAAATAGATCCATGGGCACTCGGCTCCGCAGGGTGCGAACTCGCGGGGCAGCCTACTGCCCACCCTTCCGTGCCGCAACAAGGGCTTGGCTGAAGGCGGCTCCACGCGGCAGACTGTACGCAATCACAGGCAGAGGCACTCACAGATGGATCCCAGCGCCAACACGTCCGGGCTGCCGCAGCTGGCCCGCAGGTCCGATGCTTCGTACCTGGATTTCGTCGAGGGTTTTCGCGAATACATCCTGGGCCCCGGCGCTGCTTTCGAGGAACGACTCAACGCAGCGCTGGTCGATGCCGGCAGCCGTCGCGGGCGCGAATTCCGGGATCCGGAGGACGTGCGGGGCTTCGTGCAGTCGACCACCCTCGGTCCGCTGCGCGATCGCCTGGCGCGCACGCAACAGGAGATGAAGTGGCATGCGCTCTGGCGCTCGTTCGACGAGCAGCGTGGGGCGCTGGAGCAGGGCCTCGCCGACTGGCAGCAGCGCGGGCCGGGCGCGCTGCACCTGGACCCGGAGTTCCAGGTGCCGGCCTATCTGAACGTCCATTTCCACCTGCAGCCGGGCGGCTACTACAAGGACTCGCTCAGTGGCCTGCTCTACCACTACGGCACCAAGGTGTTCTTCCGCGGCGGCAACGACCAGGATGAACTGCACGGTGCGCTGGTACGCACCGTGCCGCTGCCCACCGACGGGCGTGTGTCACGCGTTCTCGACATGGCCTGCTCCATCGGCCAGAGCAGCACGGCGTTCAAGCGTCGTTTTCCGGATAGCGAGGTCTGGGGCATCGACTACTCTGCGCCGATGCTGCGCGCGGCTCACCGTCGAGCGGCGATGCAGGGCGTGGACGTCAACTTCAAGCAGGCGCTCATCGAGCAGACGGGATTCCCGGACGGGCATTTCGACGTCAGCTTCGCCTTCATCGTGTTCCACGAGCTGCCCTTGCGGATCATCGAAGCAACCGTGCGCGAGGCCGCGAGGGTGACGCGCCCCGGCGGCGTCTTCGGGGTCTATGATTTCGCCGGATCCGGCGGCATGTCGCCTTTCCAGCGGTATCACCGCTGGTTCGATGCCCGCCACAACAACGAGCCGTACTCGCAGGACTTCTGCGACTGCGACTTCGACGCGATCCTCGCCCGTTACGGGTTCAAGGTCGCCGCGCAGACGCTCGACTCGCGCAAGGGCGGCGCTGGCTACATGTCGCGATGGTTTGCAACCCGTGCCGACTGAACCGCCCGATCCGCGTGCGCAGACGCCCGAGGGGGGCACCTCGATCAGCGGGCCCGACCCCGTGTACCTGCGCGACCCGGTGCTCGACGCCACGGTGCGCATGCTGGTGGAGCTGTCGGCGCAGCTCTGGGTCGAACGCGAGCGCCGCCTGGTACTCGAGCAGCTGCTGGAATCGCGCGGCGTCGTGGCGCGTGCGGCACTGGAGTCGTTCGCACCGGATGCCGCGCAGGTCGAAGCGATCAGGACCGAGCGCAACCGCTTCATCGAAGATGTGTTCAAGGAGCTGCGGCGCATACCGGTGACGGGCGCGTGACCCCGCAGCGTCGGGACGTCAATCGCCAGTGGCGCGTCGCGCGCCAGGTGCAGCCGGGCGAGCTGGTCGGCGATGAGCATTTCACCTGGTCGCAGGCGCCAGTACCGGCGCCGCGGGACAACGAGTTCCTGGTGCGCACGCTGTGCCTTTCGGCGGGTCCGGCGCAGCGCGGCTACATCTCGGCCGGTCGCCGCAGCGGCTTTCTGCCGAGCCTCGCCGCGGGCGAGGTCATGCGTGGGCGCGGCGTGGGCGTCGTTGTTGAATCGCGCCACTCGCAGTTCAAGGCGGGGGATCTCTACGTGGGTTCGCTCGGCTGGCAGGACTGGTCGGTGCATACGCCGCGCCCCGATGATTTCGTGTTCAGCGCCAAGCGCATCGAAGACCCGGTGTTTCCGCTGACGACGGAGCTTGGCACCGTGGGCAATGCCGGCATGACGGCCTATTTCGGATTGATCGCCGTCGGGCAGTTCCGGGCCGGCGAGAGCGTGCTGGTGTCGGCAGCGGCGGGCGGTGTCGGCTCAGTGGTCGGGCAGATCGCGCGCATTCGCGGCGCCGCGCGGGTCGTCGGCCTCGCCGGAACGGCGGAAAAGTGTCGCTGGCTGGTCGATGACCTGGGCTACAGCCACGCCATCAACTACCGCGAAGACAACCTCGGCGCGCGGCTGGGCGAGTTGTTTCCGGACGGCATCAACGTGTTCTTCGACAACGTCGGGGGCCGCGTCCTGGAGACCGCGCTCGAGCATCTGGCGATGCATGCGCGCGTGGTCGTGTGCGGCTGGATTTCCTCCGACTACGGCGTCGAGGTGCCGCCGGGGCCGGCGACCTATCGCAACCTGCTATACAAGCGCGCGCGCATGCAGGGATTCGTCGTGTTCGACTACTGGCAGCGCTATCCGGAGGCGGAACGAGTCATGAAGCAGTGGTACCGCGGCGGCCAGTTGCGCAACAGCGAGGACGTCAGCCTTGGCCTCGAGACCATGCCTCAGGCGCTGCGCAGCCTGTTCGCGGGCACGAATCGCGGGATCCGCAACGTGCGCGTGGCGCCGGATCCGCCGCAGGGGGCCGCGTGAGCCGTCCACACACGATGTTCGTGCAGGCGCAGGATCTCGCCTGGAGTCCGTTCGACGAGCCCTCGGATCCGGCGGACCTGCAGTGCAAACGGCTCAGTGAGGATGCTCTGTCCGGCGCGTCGACGCTGCTGCTGCGTATTCCTCCGGGCTGGAGCCGGCCGGGCCCTGAGTACCTCGATGTGATGGAGGAGATCTACCTGCTGGAGGGCGACCTGGAGATTTCCGGCCAGGCCTATGTCCACGACTGCTATGCCTGCCTGCCTGCAGGCTTTGCACGGTCCGACAGTCGTTCGCTGAACGGTGCGGTCGTCCTGCTGATGCGCAGTGGGCGGGCGCAACGCTTCGCAGGACAGGATGTGCCCGACGGAATGTACGATCCCATGCTGCTCGTGCGTCACCACAACGCCTATGAGCGCGGGCTCGACGGTTGGGAAAAGAACAGCCATACGCGCTACCTGCCGGGTACCGGTGTACAGACCCTGCGGGTGGACCCCTACTCGCGCGAAATCACGATTCTCTATGCCGCGCTGCCGTTCCGTTTCATGGAGAAACGCTGGACGCACGAGCACGTCCAGGAAATGTTCGTGCTGGCCGGCGAGTACTCCATCAACGACGTCGGCGTGATGCGGCCCGGCGCCTACGCGTGGTGGGAGCCGGGAAAACTGCACGGACCCTACGGTTCGCTGACTGGCTTCATGATGCTGATCCGCTCCTGCGGTGGACCGCTGGTGAACGTGATCCCGGACGAGCGGGTCGCGGTTGATTTCGATGCGCCCTTCCAGCCTGAGCTGCCGCCGGGTCTTGCTGGTCGCGCGCGTGCCGCGGCCCCGTTCAGCCGGTTCTGACGCGCAGCTGTCCGCGCGCTGCCCCGTCCATCACGGCGGTCGGCACTGGACTACACTAGGTCGCGTGAGCAGGCGCGGTCAAAGCCGGCAAGGGGTATCGATTGTCAAACTCGACGGCATCTGCTGAATCCGCCCGCCTGCTGTTTGGCCCCGGGTTCAAGCCAGGGCGGCCGTTTCTGGCGTTCTTTCGCGCGGGTCCGCAATCGCTGCATCCGCGGCTGCTCGCGGAGGATCCGCAGCGCAACTGGGACGCCTGTGTCAGCTGGTGGAGCGCCCCGCCGCCAGCGGCGCAGGTCGACATGCAGTGCTTCACGGGCGATAACAAGTACGAAGGCTTCATGGAGTTCATGCAGGACGCCGACTTCCTGTCGCGCTACCGCTACGTGATGCTGATCGACGACGACGTGTACTTCCGGCCGGGCGATATCTCGAGGATGTTCGAGATCTGCGATCGCCATGCGCTCTACCTGTCGCAGCCTGCGCTGAATCGCTCCACCAACATCAACCACGTGGTCACCGCGCGCAACCCGCTGTGCGAAGTGCGGCGCGTGAGTTTCGTCGAGGTGATGACGCCGTGTTTCAGCCAGCGCGCGCTGGCGGAGCTCGCGCACACCTTTGACCTGACGCGCAGTACCTGTGGCATCGACCTGGCCTGGTCCTCGCTGCTGCGCGATCGCGACCTGATCCGCGTAGTCGACGCGGTGGCGGTGGATCACACCAAGCCGGTGGACCCCAGCGGCGGCGTTTTCTACCGGAAGCTGCGCAGCATGGGCGTCGACGTGCACGCGGAGGTTGCCGACATCATGCGTCGTTACCCCGATTTCGGCGGGCCGCGAACCCTGCACGGGGGACATGTCTATCGCCAGGGCCTGCCGCGTGCGATCGCCGCGCCGGCCACGCGGATCGCGGATTCGATGATCAAGCTGCGCTACTCTGTGCCGGACCGGCTGCGGGGCTGGCGCAACCGTTTGCGCCGTGCACCTGCCGCCACCGGCTGAGCCCGTTCCGGCAGGGCACGCAGATGAAGGAAGCCAGGCCACAGCCGGCGAAGTGACGTCATGGGCAAGTTCATCCTGCTGTTCCTGGCTGTCGCGATCGGCTACGCCGTCTGGCAGGTTACACGCCGCGTCGCGAACGTCCGCCTGCTTGCACGGGACGGAGTCGACGCGCGCGGTACGGTGCTGCGCAAGTACAGCCTGGGCCGGGCGCGGCGCCGCAATCACTATCTCGAGTATCGCTACGAAGACAGCCGCGGCGAGGCGCACACGCACAAGTACAACGTCGGCGCAGTTGTCTGGAGCGCCCATGCGGAGGGCGGGCCGATCGAGGTGACGTACTCGCAGTCCGACCCTTCGGTGAGCGCGCCGCGCCAGCTCGTGCAGGCGGCTCGCGAGGCGCTCGCGAAGCGCAACCAGCGGGGCGCGTAGCGTCCGCGAGGGTTGATCCAATGCGGCTCGCGCAAGGTGTAATCGGCGTCGCGGGCTACCTGCTCGGGGGCCTCGCGTTCGCTTCCGCTGTGCTTGGCTTCTGGCTCGTGTCGCGCACGCTGGTACTGGCCGGCGACTCGGTGCGCACGCAGGGCACCGTGGTCAGCTATCGCGAGAGCGGCACGTCCGGGGGCGGCCGCGTCTTCACGCCACGCATCGAGTTCCGGACTGAGTCCGGGACTCGCGTGGAGTTCATGGGCCAGGTGACTGCGCCAGTCAAGCGGTTCCGTGAGGGCAGCGCGATCCCGGTCGTCTACCGCCGCGGCGTGCCTGGCATCGCGCGCATCGACGCGTTCGTCGACAACTGGCTGGCGCCGGTCTTCGCGCTGGGACTCGGCGCGTTGAGCGTACTTGTCGCAGGTCTCCTGATACGATCATCCCGCCGCGCGCTTGCCAAGCCGCCTCACTGAGGAACACGAATGAGCCTGGTCGACGAACCGATGGAGAGCGCCCTGGATCGTCGGGCCGCGATGGCCACCCTGCTCGGCGCCGGCCTGGCTGCCGCCGCGGGGCCAGCGTCTGCCGCCGGCAGCCAGCCGCGCTCCACTGGCACGGCGCCCGTCCTGCACGATGCTCCGGCGCAGGGCACGCGCTGGACGTCGGAGTTCCTGGTACTTGATCCCGTACAACGCTTCCGCCAGGCCATGCGCATCCAGCGCAGCCTCGATGACGAAGCCGACATCCTGCACTGGTACCACTTCATCATGATCGCGGTGCCGTTGAATGCCACCCCGAAGCCGGTAGTGCGCTGGGAGGGAATCGAGTTCTCGCGCCACCAGCGCATCGGCGACAACCGCTTCCGGCTGCACGGCCACAACCTGTCTTTCCCGCGCGATCTGAACAGCGGCGAGTTCGTCGCCGAGGTTACGAACCCCGTGACGAAACAGCGTGTCGCGGTGCCGCCGATGGCGCTGACCGAAGACCCGGGGCTGATCCGCTCACCCGAAGGCGTCGTCACCCTCGACAAGCCCGGCATGCCGCCACGCCCGGACTACAAGATCCTGCGTCGCGAGGCTGGCTTCGTGAAGGTCGATGCGATCCGGGTGCCGCCGGACACCTGGCCGGTCACGTTCCTCGAGATGGGCTTTGAGTCGACGCCGGCACGGCTGTTCGACGATGCCAAGATCAACTGGCTGCCCTCGGAAGTGTCCGGCGCGTATGTGTTTCCGTGGCCCAAGTGGATGCAGATGGGCGACGCACCGGGGCACATGTTCGCGGCGTGGAGCGGCTACAAGCTGCGCGACGCCGGTGAATTGCCCGAGGGGTTCCGGCGTCGCGCCGAAAAGGACTACCCGCAGTTGCTGCGGGTGGATCGGACGCCCTTCTCCCGACCGTTGACCTGAGGTCCATCGGGCCGCCGCGTTCAGACGGCGGTGCCGAGCCTCATGACACCGAGATAGCGGCTCTCGGCGCCGATATCGAACTGCATCGCGACGCGGCCCGCTGCTCCGGAAACCTCGATCTGGTACGGCCCGCTGCCCGGCGCCAGCCGATCGATCTTGAATTCACCAAAGGTGTCGGTAGTGGTCCGGCCGATCTCGCGTCCGTTCTGCTGCAGCACGACTGTGGCACCGGCCGCACACTCCTCGATGCCGCCGCGGTCCTCCACGACTGAGCCGCCGACAAAGCACTGCGTCATCAAGTGCAGGTTCTTGTAGTACACGCGCGGCCGCGTCGCCAGTTCAGGCTTCAGAACTTCCAGCCCCTCTTCAGCCTGCATCCGCTGCATCTCGGCGTCCTCGACCTTGATGGTGCGGAACACGGAGGTAGGGCAGGCCTGCTGGCCACGGGTCTGGGTCCAGCCCTGGTCCAGCAGGTGTGCGTCGAAGGTCCAGGCCTGCGGGATCTGCTTCTCCTCGTTCCAGGAGATCGCGCCGTAGGGGCAGGCCGCGACGATCTGCTTCTGGCCCTTCGATTTCACCGGGTCGATGATCACGACGCCGTCCGGGCGCTTGGTCACCGCACCGTCGCGCGCCGCCTTCATGCAGGGCGCGTCATCGCAGTGGTTGCACATCACGGGCATGAAGTGCGCATCGACGAGCGGATAGACACCGCGCTCCTTGCGCTCGATCTCCAGCCAGTTGTGACCCTGCGCGGGCTGCGCCGCCGAGTAGCCGGGGAAGTCGTTGCCGATGTACTCGTCCTTGACCGCGAGAAAGCACACGCGGCAGTTGTCGCAGCGCTCGACGTCGACGATCAGGTTCCACTTCTTGGCCATCAGGCTGTCTCCGCCGGCTTCCAGGTATCGACGCCGGTCCACCTCTCCATCTGGATCAGCGTGGTGTTGGGCCGGATGCCGTGGGTCTTCTTCGCAATCGCCTTGCTCGTGTTGAGCATGTTGATGCAGCCGCCGAGGTCGGTGGACCTGCCGGGCTCGCCGGCCGGCCGGTACTCGGCCGAGGCGGTCGACGCGGACACGACGCCCGGCCGCAGCCGGTCCGTGACGTGCGCCGCGCAAACCACCGAGCCGCGGTGGTTGAACAGGCGGATCAGGTCGTCGTCGCGGATGCCGCGTGACTCGGCGTCCTGGCGACTGATGCGCGCCACCAGGTAGTAGTGGCCGTCCTTCAACACACGATGCTCGCGGATGTCGCGAATGCTGCTGCCCTCGTCGTCGCCCATCAGATGGAACGGGTAGCGCGAATGCGGCGACAGCAACTGCAGCGGGAAGTCGGCGAGCTCGGGATCGCGCTTCTTGTCCTCGTACACCGGCATGTACTGGTTCAACGGCGGGCGGTCCGGATCGTCGATGCGCTTGAGCGTGGTGGCGACGAATTCGAACTTGCCGGACGGCGTCTGCAGGCCTTTGCCGAAGCCGCTGACGTAGTCGGACGGCAGCGGATAGGGCTCGGGGGTGTCCTTCTTGCGGCCCTCGTAGAACCAGCGGTTCGCCGTCGGTGCGCGGGTCGCTTCCGGTTCGGCCGGCACGACGTAGTAGCCCTTCTTCAGGAACTGGCGCCAGGTGATGTTCTTCGCCATGTCGGACGAGTCGAACACGCGCTTGCACCAGTCGAACTCTGAGGTGCCGCCCTCGGAGTAGATTGAGCCCATGTCGAGCTTCTCGGCGATCGACAGGAAGATGTCGTAGTCGGACTTCGACTCGCCCAGCGGCTCGATCGCCTTGTGCTGCAGGGCGATCACGCGATGGTTGTTCATCGAGTACATGTGGTGCACGTACCCGGCGCCGACGTTGTACCACTCGCCGATGTCCCAGCGTTCGAACACCGTGCAGGCCGGCAGGACCACGTCGGCGAACACGGTCTCGCCCTCCCACCAGACCGACTGGTTGACGAC
>JANPDV010000287.1:0-4952 GCA_031431655.1 Gammaproteobacteria bacterium
GAGCGGCTCGTGGTGGGCAAGGGGCTGCTCGATCGTGACTCGATCGAGCGCTTCGAACCGGACGCCGACGCAGATCGGCAACGCCAGCAGATTCGCGAAACCATGTCCCAGCATGTGTTCTACCTGCTGCTGCAGCAGGCCGAGCGCGCCCGGAGGGTTGAACCGGAAGGAGACCGCAATGTCTGAAGATGCGCTGAACCGCCGCGACTTGCTGACCGGGGTTCTCGGCACGAGCACCGCGCTCGGCTGGATGGCAGGGCTCCCGCAGGCAGCTTTGGCTGCGTCGGGGCCGATCGCAACCGGCGGTGAGGCGTCCCGCCTGCCCACCGATCCGGCGCTGCAGAACGAAGCCACAGTCAAGTTCTCCGGCGACAGCGCTGGTGGTGAATCACTGTGGCGCACGCGTGGCGTCATCTACGCCGTCCAACCCACGGGCATCCGTCCGCTCTACGCGATGATGGGCAGTGAGCGATCCTGGTGGACGCGCCTCGACGCCACGACGTGGGTGCGTTATCCCTCGACCCTGTCGTTCTTCCGCGATCTGGACACCGGAGCCTGGCTGGACCAGTTCACCAACCCGCTGAACGGTCGCAGCATCAAGCTCCCGGCGAGTTTCATCCGCCACAAGGAAGGGGAGTTCTACACGCCGAACGGGCACTACTTTGGTTCGATGAAGAAGGAGTTCCCGGACACCTACAAGGACGAACCCCTGCGGCTGGACTGGGACGCGGTCGGTGATACCGTTCGCGTCCGGGGCTCATCCAGGTTCCCCCCCATCCTGCCGCAGCCCTCGCTCGAGTGCGCCACGATGTTCTCGAGTCGCCGACAGATGCTGGACCGCCGCACTACGCGCGCCGATGCCAACTCCGCCGGCTGGAACATTTTCGCGTGGCATCCCTACCTGGAAATGGGCGACGCGCCGGGGCACATCATCTGGCACTTCGACGCGGTCAAGGTGAGGTCGGTGGCCGACCTTGCCCCTGAGTACGTCGCGCGCGCACGCGCCCACACTCCACTGTTCGACCGCTCTCCGCAAACGGACGAAGGGCCAACTTTCTTCGAACGCATCCTGCAGCGCCGCAGGGCGGCATCGGTCGGTACCTAGCGCTCTCACCGGCGCCACGCCGATGCGGCCAGGCGGGGCAACGGCTTTGCGCCTGGTTGGCAGGCGACGGTGCCATCACGCGGCCCGCCCCCAGGATGTGCGTAGCATCCCTGATGCGACCATCCGGGGATCGTGCTGTCATTTCTCGCCCCATGACGCCCACCCGACGCCAGGCGAAACGACGCGAGACCGATGACTCTGCCTCGGCGAACACCACAGGCCTGAGTCCCGGCGAAGCCGCACTGCGTCTGCAGACCGATGGCTACAACGAACTACCGACCGCCGGGCGTCGCGGCGTCCTCGGCATCCTGCTCGATGTACTGCGCCAGCCGATGTTCGTGCTGCTGCTCGGCGGTGGTGTCGTCTACCTGCTTATCGGAGATCGCGTAGAAGCGTTGATGCTGCTGGTCTTCGCCTCGCTCTCCGTGGCGATCACGCTCGTGCAGGAATCGCGCAGCGAGAAAGTCCTCGAGGCGCTGCGCAGCCTGGCCAGTCCCCGCGCCGTGGTGATTCGGGGCGGAAAGAGGTTTCACGTAGCCGGACGCGAGGTCGTCCGCGGCGACCTGATTGTCGTCTCGGAAGGCGATCGCGTCGCTGCCGATGCCACTTTGTTGAACTCGCAGGATCTGCTGCTGGACGAATCGCTGCTGACAGGCGAGTCCGTGCCGGTGCGCAAGGTGGCCGCGATGCCGGGCGCGGCGGTAGACACGGCCGCGCCGCCCCGGCCAGGCGGCGACGATCTGCCTGGACTGTACGCCGGCACGCTGGTCGTGCGCGGAACGGGCATCGCCCGCGTGCATGGCACGGGAGTTCACTGCGAGATGGGCCGTATCGGCCGCGCACTGAGCGACATCGAGACCGAGCAGCCGCGACTGCAGCAGCAGATGGGCCGCTTCGTCCGCAATTTCGCGATCATCGGCGCCGTGGCGGGCGCTCTTACCGTGCTGCTTTTCGGCCTGTTGCGCGGCTCATGGCTGGAAGCGCTGCTTGGGGGCATCGCGATCGGCATGTCACTGCTGCCGGAGGAGTTCCCGCTGGTGATGGCGGTGTTCATGGCGATGGGTGCGTGGCGCATCTCTCGCGCCCGCGTACTGACCCGCCGCGCCGCCGCCATCGAGGCGCTCGGTGCAACCACGGTGCTGTGCACCGACAAGACCGGAACCCTGACCGAGAACCGGATGACCGTGGTGGCGCTGGTCGGTCCAGCCGATGCATGGCGAGAGGCACAGCAGGAATCCCCCGACGGGCATGCTCGCAGCATCCTGGACGCCGCCCGGATGGCATCAGCGCAGCATCCCACGGATCCAATGGACCTGGCGATCCACACGCTCGTCACCAGCCTGGAACGCGATCCGGCGAGCGATCCGGTCGGCTCGCGCCCCTTGCTGCGCAGCTACGGACTGCGTCCCGACCTGCTTGCTACCGGCAACGTGGTCGCGGAGGGTCAGGATCGCGCCGCAACCGGCTACGCCAAGGGCGCCCCGGAAGCGATCGGGACGCTCTGCGCCCTGTCGGACGAAAGGCGTGCCGCGGTGCGCATCCAGACGGAAACCCTTGCGTCCACGGGCGCAAGGGTACTGGCCGTGGCGCGAACGGCCCGCCTCGACGCGGGGCGCGAGCAGGATCTGCCGGACTCACTCGGCGGTTTGCGCTTCGAGTATCTCGGACTTGTCGCTTTCGCCGACCCACTGCGTGCGAACGTGCCAGCCGCCGTGAGCGAATGCCGCTCGGCCGGGATTCGCGTCGTCATGATTACCGGTGACTATCCCGCCACGGCCTGCGCGATAGGACTCCAGGCTGGGATCGACACCGACGGCGTGATCAGCGGCGACGAGCTCGACGGCTTGACCGATGACGCCCTCGGGGAGCGCGTGAAATCGGTGCATATCTTCGCGCGCATCAGGCCAGAGCAGAAGCTGCGGATCGTGCAGAGCCTGAAAACCAATGGCGAGATCGTCGCGATGACAGGCGACGGCGTCAACGATGCGCCAGCGCTGAAGGCAGCACACATCGGCATCGCCATGGGCGGACGCGGCACCGACGTCGCTCGCGAGGCTTCGGCCATCGTGCTGCTGGACGACGATTTCGGCTCGATCGTGAAGACCATCCGGTTGGGCCGCCGGATCTACGACAACCTGCGCAAAGCCATTGAATACATCGTCGCGGTGCACATTCCGATCGCCGGACTCGCGATACTGCCGCTCGCGATGGGCCTGCCGCTGATCCTGGCACCGATCCACATCGCTTTTCTCGAGATGGTGATCGATCCCGCCTGCTCCGTCGTGCTGGAAGCGGAGGCCGAGGAAGACGATGTCATGAAGCGGCCGCCGCGCGATCCAGCGGGCTCCATACTGCTGCCGCGGCGCATCGGTTGGGCGATCGCACAAGGATCGCTGGTGCTGGCGATGCTGACGGGAGTCCTGGTGAGCGCGGCGCGAATGGGGGTCGCCGAATCGGACCTGCGTGCACTGGTGTTCACGGCGCTGGTCCTCATGAACATGGGCCTGATACTCGTCAATCGCTCGTTCAGCGCCTCCATCGTACGGGCGTTCCTGCGGCCGAATCGCTCGCTGTGGATCCTGCTTGGAGGCGTCACGGTACTGCTGGGTACCGCGATGGCCTGGTCACCGGCGCGCCGGCTCTTTCAATTCGGCAGACCGCATTGGGACGACCTCGCAGTAGCGGCGGGCGCGGGCATCCTCGCCTTGCTGCTGCTCGAGGGGCTCAAGTCACGCTGGTTTTCGAGTTCGGCAACTGGGTCGCGGCCGGCGTCCGATCCGGGCGCGGTCCAAGCCTGAAGCCAGCGCATCGCCCCTTAGCGGCGTCGCTCGAACCGATGGCCGTCCGCACACACCGACCCTTCGCGATCTGCCAGCTCGTTGAGCACGAGGTCACGACCCGTCTTCTGGCACTCCGGGCAATAGAGCTGCCCGAAATGGTTGATCTTGCCCCGGTCCGGAGCACTGAAGATCTTCTTGCGGCGCCATGACCCGAGCACGTTGTCGACCAGCCTGTTCATGTCTGCTCCTGACTGCCCGCTCCCGGGACCGCGGAGTTGGCGGGCCACAGTAGCGTAGAACCGAGCCCGCGAGGGACATTCCCGCTCCGCTGGCCTGGCCGTGTGCGGCGATCGTCCTGGGAGTGGTGAAACAAAGGAGTGCACTGGCCGGTCTGGTTGTGTGGGCCCAACACGGTGCCCGACCGTCCCGATGTGGCCAGAATGCCGCCTCGACCAAAGGCAAGACCAATGAGATCCGAGCCGGATTGTGCCGTGGTGGCGAGTTACGACGATCCGCGGGCCGGGCTGCGTCCAGGCGCGCTCCCGGGTCGGCGGTGACCACTGCCCTCGTGCTCGCCGGCGGAGGCAGTCTCGGAGCCGTGGAGGTCGGGATGCTGCGGGAGATCGTCAGATCGGGCATCCATGCCGACTTCGTCGTGGGCTCCTCCGCGGGCGCGATCAACTCCGCATTCTTCGCCAGCAAACCGACGCTCGAGGGCGTGGACGAACTTGCGACGCTGTGGCGCAGGATGACCTCGTCCACAGCTTTCGGGCCCCGCTCGCTTCAGCTGCTGCGGCTGCTGCGCGGCAGCAGCCACGTCTGCGACGGTGGCGGTCTGGCCAGGTTTCTTGCGGAAGCGCTGCCGTTTCCGTTGATCGAACAGACGACGCTGCCATTGATCATTGTCGCCAGTGACCTCGTGACCGGCGAAGAAGTTCTGCTCGACAAGGGCGATGTCCTCCGTGCGATCGCAGCCAGCACGGCAATTCCAGGCATCTTCCCCTCGGTGAACATTCTTGGACGCGATCTGGTCGACGGCGGCGTTTCCAACAACGCGCCAATCAGTG
>JANPDV010000288.1:0-1896 GCA_031431655.1 Gammaproteobacteria bacterium
CGCGAGATCCTGGAGCTCGCGCACGTCGTCGTGGCGCACCGGCCGGGCTGGCGCGCGCCCACCCGCGGCCCGCTCGGCGAGCTCATGGTGGACCATGGCACCGGCGGCGTGCGCGATCTGCACACCACGGGTGCAGGCCGGATCTACGTTCATGCTGTGACGCAACTCGAGATTTCCTCGACCGACCTGCGCCTCATCATCACCTCGGGTCGCGACCCGAGGTTCCTGGTGCCCGATGCGGTGCGCGAGATCATTCTCGACACGGGGTGCTATGCTCGCGCCGGATGATAAAGACCTCACGCCCGCGGCGCGGCGCCGCCCGTCCCCCACCTGCCCGTCCCGCACCCGCCCGTCCCGTATCCGGCACGGCCCGCAGCGAACCGCCGGCCCTGTCACTGGTGCGCGCCAGTCTCGGCGACATGAAGGCCGTCGACGTCCGCGAGTTCGACGTGCGCGCGCTCAGCGATGTCACCGACTACATGCTCGTGGCCAGCGGCACCTCCGACCGACACGTCAAGTCGATTGCCGAGCGCGTCGTCATGGACGCGAAGCAGTCCGGCATCCGGCCGTACGGAGTCGAGGGACTGCGTGAGGGAGAGTGGGTGCTCGTCGACCTGCCTGACGTGCTGGTTCACGTCATGCAACCGCGAGTGCGCGAGATGTACGCACTCGAGCAGCTCTGGGCACCGCCCGCCGCGGCGAGCAGCGCGGAAGCCGCACGGCCGCGCAAGCCTGCTGCGAAGAAGCGCAAGAGGCCCGGCACGTCGAAGCTGCGCAAGGCGCGAGCCAGCGGCAAGTCGGCCGTTGCGCGACGGCGGCCCCGCACCCGCCCATAGGACTTCCTGCATGCGCATCCGCGTCATCGCGGTCGGCACGCGCATGCCCGCATGGGTCGACTCAGCCGTGTCGGACTACTCGAAGCGTCTGCGTGCGCCCTGGCGCGTGGAGTGGCAGGAGATCGCCGTCGGCGCACGCGTCAGCGGCGAACCGGTGGCTCGCGCGGTCGCCCAGGAGGGCGCGCGGGTGCTGGAGGCGCTCAAGGGCGCTGTGCAGCCGGTGGCGCTCGACGAGCGCGGCCGCAGCTTCACCACGCGCGAACTCGCGGCCTGGCTGGCGCGCCGTGCCGAGTCGCTGGGTGAGCTGGCACTGCTGATCGGCGGGCCCGATGGGCACGCGCCCGCGGTACGCTCGGTCGCGACGAAAATGCTGTGCCTGTCCACGCTGACCCTGCCGCACGCGCTGGTTCGCGTGGTGCTGGCCGAACAGCTGTACCGTGCACAGAGCGTGCTGCTGAATCATCCGTATCATCGGGACTGACCACTTGGGACTGGGCGCTCACGGGTGCCGGGCTGAAACATGAGCGATGCTGTTCTTTGCCTTGCCTCTGCCTCACCTCGGCGGCGTGAACTCCTGTGGCAGCTCGGCGTGGCGCATTGCGCCGAATCCGCCGAGCTGGACGAGACCGCACTCGCGGGCGAAGCCGCCGAACGCTATGTGGAGCGCCTGGCGCTGGCCAAGGCGGCGTGCATCGCCGCCGACCCGGCGCGCAGTGCCGGGCTGCCTGTGCTCGGGGCCGATACCACCGTGGTGCTGGACGGCGTCATGCTCGGCAAGCCGCGCGATGCCGACGAGGCGCTCGCGATGCTGGCGCGACTCTCGGCGCGGGAGCATCGGGTGCTTTCCGCCGTCGCGCTGCTGGCGGCCGGCCAACCCGCGGCGGCGTGTGTCGCGCAGACGCGTGTGCGCTTCCGCGCCATCGCGCCCGCTGAAGCGCGCGCCTACTGGGCCAGCGGCGAACCGCGCGACAAGGCTGGCGGCTACGCCATCCAGGGATTCGGCGCTGCCTTCGTCGAATGGATCGAGGGCAGCTACTCGGCGGTGATGGGATTGCCGCTG
>JANPDV010000289.1:0-21543 GCA_031431655.1 Gammaproteobacteria bacterium
TATCGCATCCAGATGAGCCTCAACTACGAGGGCATTGGGGCATCACTCCAACTCGTCGACGAGTACGTCACCGTGATGAACGTAATCGAAGGCGGTCCAGCGGCCACGGCCGGCAGCCTTACCGTCAACGATCGCATCACCGCGGTCGGCCAGGGCTCGGAGGGTCCGCTGACGGACGTGATCGGATGGCGCATCGACGACGTCGTGCAGCTGATCCGCGGTAAGGGCGGCACCGCCGTTCGCCTGCAGATGTTGCCGGGCGGCGCAGCGCCTGGCTCGCCGGAAAAGGTTCTGCAATTCCAGCGCGGCAAGGTAACCCTCGAGGCGCAGGCGGCAAAGAAAGAGATCAAGACACTGCGCCGCGGCAATACGGAACTGAAAGTCGGAGTCATCAACGTACCCGGCTTCTACTCTGATTACGAAGGCCAGCGGGCCGGCAATACCGACTATCGAAGCACGACCCGCGACGTGCAGCGCCTGATCGCGGAGCTGCAGAAAGAGAAGATCGACGGCCTGGTACTCGACCTGCGAGGCAACGGCGGCGGCTTCCTGCCTGAAGCCCAGTCACTGACCGGCCTTTTCATCGATCGCGGACCAGTCGTGCAGCTCAAGTTCGCCTCGGGCGACAAGGAAGTACTCGACGATCCGGCGACCGGCACAGTGTATGGCGGGCCGCTTGCGGTGCTGGTCGACCGCTTCAGCGCTTCAGCATCCGAGATCTTTGCCGGCGCCATCCAGGATTACCGGCGAGGTGTGGTGCTCGGTCAGCGCACCTTCGGCAAGGGCACGGTGCAGAACCTCGTGCCCCTCTCCAAGTGGTCGTCGCGGCCGGTCAACGGCCAGCTAACAGTCACCATCGGCAAGTTCTACCGCGTCACCGGCGAGAGCACTCAGCATCGTGGTGTCGAGCCGGACGTGCCCCTGGCATCCGCTATCGATCTCGAGGAAGTTGGAGAAAGTGCCCTGGACGACGCACTGCCATGGGACCGCATCGCCGGCGTGCCATTCCGCATCGACGATGGTGCGGCCAAGGCGTCGATCGCCCGGCTCGCGATCGAGGAAGGCTCGAGGGCCAAGCGCGATCCTGACTATCGCTGGCTGGTGTCGGACATTGCGGCCATCAACGTGTTGCGCCAGCAGAAGTCGATTTCGCTGAATCTCGAAAACCGAAAGGCCGAGCGCAGCCGCCTGGAGAGCGAGCGCCTCGACCGCGAGAATACTCGTCGCGCGCAGCAGAACCAGCCGGTGGCGAAGTCAGTCGAAGAGCTGGACGACGGGAAACTCCCCGATGTTGTTCTGGCGCAGGCAGCGGAGGTCATGGCCGACATGGTTACCGGGGTTCGCACAGTCGCGAACTCCTCGGTGCCGGCAGCTCGGAGCGAAGCCGACCCTCGGCGCCGGCCGAACTAGCGGCGCAACGCCAGCTGAATATCCCAGCTGTCGTCGGCAAGAACGTTCGGCTTGACGACCGCACGCGAGCCACGCGGCGGCCGGGACATTACGTCGTCCTCGCGCCGTTGCAGCGTGCTCGGTTCCGGCACGGTGTCGCCAGGCGACGCGTAGCCTGCCAGCGCGGTGAGCTGCTCAACCCGGGCTTTGATCTCCATGCGCACGTCCGGGTTCTGGTCCAGCAATTCCTGACTGCGCGCGATTTCGGCGAGCAGTGATTCGCAGTCCTGTCGCGAGCCGTACTCTTCACTCGCTTCGCTGTGACGGGCGGCGGCCCGTGCCTGAGCCGGCACCGCGGACTTCCCGAAACGGCTGGTCAGAAGCTCGGCGTAAGCGACTACCGATAGATTGATCGACCGCCGCGCGGCGACCGACAACCCTGGGAATGGGGCCTCGCCTTCCACCAGGATTGCTTCCAGCACGCCTCGTACCTGCTGCAGGTCGCACTCTTCCCGACTCTTGCGCGACCCGACCTCGACCGACCTGGCTTCGAGCTCCTTGCGCTTGAAGTGATGCCAGGGTCTCCCGAGACCACTCCGCTCGCCCTGGAGCCGGGCCAACTCGCGCACCGTGGAGGCCAGCGCCGCCTCCGCCGCGCGCACGGCAGCCTCCGCGGTATTGCGGCGATCGAACTGTTCGCGATTGAGGGCGGCGACGTAAACGCGACGTTCCCGGTCGGTATGCTCGCGCTCCTGGTCAGCGGCAAAGGCGCAAAGCAGCGCGGTGGCCGAGCGCCAGAAGCGACGGAGCTGGTAGAACACCATGGTCGAATATGCCATCTCAGGACGCCCGAGACGCTCCTCGAGGTGCTCCAGCATTTCCTGGACCCGAGCCGTGGCGCCTTCCTGCTGTTTCAGCCGATCCTTGAGACGAAACAGCTCTTCCTGGACTTCGGAATACGCCTTCTTGAGCTCCGCACGGTTGCGGAACAGACGCTCTACACGTTCGGCATCGAGCGCGCGCTGATCGGACTCAGCGGGGCGGAGTACCTGACGTGCGGCGTCGAGAGGATTCAGTTTCAGTGGGTTGATCAAGTCGCCAGGTCGAGCCCTGCCCTGCGCAGTGGCCACGCTCCAGACAATAGTCCAGCCACTTGTTTAGCATTACGTTACGGGCCCATCGCTGATCAAGTTCACGCTCCCAACGTACCAGGCCGGCAACCCCGCTGGCGACGGTACCCGCCGACGCTGGAAGGCCCGCACCAGGGAGGCTCGAAGCCGATGGCGGCGCTGGCAGCCACTCGCACAGGCGGGCGTCGTGGTACACGCGCAGCAGCACGTCGGGCACGCTCTCGGGAGGCTCCCCGCCGTCGTTCTCCAGCAGATATGTGAGGCGCAGGTCTCCCGTGTGGGCGGACCTGCCAGTGGCAGTGAGCACCAGTTCACAGTCGTGCGGCAGGCGCGACCGGAGCGTGCCGGAAATCCGCCGCGGCTCGCCAGCCAGCGTGCGCAACCGCAGGTAGTTGCTCTCGTAGATAGACATCAACGCAACGAAACTGCGCGGACGCGCGCGCCACGACGACAGGGCGTAGGAATCTTTCTGCAGCGTGAACGTACTCATGACGTCACGACTATAGCGCGATCAAGGCCGTACGCGTCTCTCGATACCGGACTCATCGAGGATGCGGCTCGCAATTTCTTCGATTGAACACTCGGTGGTGTTGATGTAGGGAATTGCGTAGCGCGACAACAAGGCTTCGGCGGCACGCACTTCATACTGCACCTGCTGGGCAGAGGCATATCGGCTGTCCGGCCGGCGCTCGCGTCGTATCTGCTGAAGGCGCTCGGGCTTGATCGAAAGCCCGTAGAGCTTGCGCTGGAACGGCACCAGCGCAGCCGGCAGTCGCGTCGATTCGAGGTCGTCCTCCGTCAAGGGGTAGTTCGCGGCGCAGACGCCGTACTGCAGCGCGAGGTACAGACAGGTCGGCGTCTTCCCCGAGCGCGATACGCCGACCAGGATCACGTCGGCCTGGGCGTAGTCGCGCCCCGAGCCATCGTCGTTGGAGAGCGCGAAGTTGGTGGCATTGATCCTGGCGGTGTAGGCCGTCTGATCTGCGATACCATGGGCACGGCCCGCGCGGTGGGTTGAGCGCGTGCTCAGCTCACGTTCTATCGGCCCGACGAATGCCTCGAAGAAATCGAGAAAGAGCCCGTTGCTGCTCTTCACGACTTCGCGAACGTCGTCCTGGACGAGCGTCGCGAAAATGATCGGTCGCACACCGCACTCGGCCGCAGCGAGGTTAATCTTGCGTACAGCCTCCTCGGCTTTGTCCAGGCTGGAAACGAACGGCAGAGTTACCTGCCGGTATTCCAGCCGATCGAACTGCGTGAGCAGGCTGTGACCCATGGTCTCGGCGGTGACGCCGGTCTGGTCCGAGACGAAGAAGACGGTGCGGATGTTCATGCGCCTGCGGTAGCTTGAAAGGTAATCCGGATGTTCACCCCAAGTGGCTGCTAGCGACAAGAGCGTCTGCTGAAGAATCCGAGGTACCGAATTGAACGCCTACGTACTGCCTTTTGAATCCGTGAGCATGCGCGACGTGGAAACCGTCGGCGGCAAGAACGCGTCGATCGGCGAGATGATCGGCGGCCTGGCGCGGCTGGGCGTGAAGGTGCCCGGAGGGTTTGCGACCACGGCCAGCGCGTACCGTGAGTTCCTGGCGCGGGATGGCCTGGCTGGCCGGATCGCGGCGTCGCTGGAGAGTCTTGACGTCGAGGACGTCGCGCGCCTGACAAGCACGGGTGCGCAGATCCGCGGCTGGATAATGCAGCAGCCCTTCCAGCCCGAACTGGAACGGGCAGTAGTCGATGCCTGGCGCGCGATGGATGCGGGTCGGGGGATTGCGGTGGCGGTGCGGTCCTCGGCCACTGCAGAGGATCTGCCTGACGCTTCGTTCGCCGGACAGCAGGAAACGTTCCTCAATGTTCGCGGCGAACAACAGGTCGTTCGCGCAATGCACGAGGTGTTCGCGTCGCTGTTCAACGATCGCGCCATTGCGTACCGCGTTCACCAGGGCTTCGACCACTCCCAGGTGGCGCTGTCCGCCGGGATCCAGCATATGGTCCGCTCGGATCTCGGCGTCAGCGGCGTGATGTTCACGCTCGACACGGACTCGGGCTTCCGTGACGTGGTGTTCATCACCGCATCGTATGGACTGGGCGAAACCGTAGTGCAGGGAGCCGTGAATCCCGACGAGTTCTATCTCTACAAGCCCGCGGTCCGTGCCGGGCGCCCGGCGGTCCTGCGACGCAACCTGGGCAGCAAGGCCATCAAGATGGTCTACGGCGACTCCGCCAAGGGCGAGCGCGTCCGCACCATCGACGTTCCGGAAGCCGAGCGTGCCGCGTTCTCCCTGCGGGACGCCGACCTGACTGAACTTGCCCGGCAGGCGCTGCAGATCGAGGACCACTATGGTCACCCGATGGACATCGAGTGGGGCAAGGACGGCGCAACGGGCGAGATCTTCATCCTGCAGGCCCGCCCCGAGACCGTCCAGAGCCGCGCCGGCCGATCGATCCAGCGCTACACGCTCAAGCAGCGTTCCAAGGTGCTCGCAACCGGGCGCAGCATAGGACAGCGCATCGGCGCGGGCCCGGCCCGCATCATCCGCGACATCGCAGAGATGGCCAGGGTGCAGACGGGCGACGTGCTGGTCGCCGACATGACGGACCCCGACTGGGAGCCGGTCATGAAGCGCGCGGCCGCAATCGTCACGAATCGCGGCGGTCGCACCTGCCACGCCGCCATCATCGCCCGCGAGCTCGGAATTCCGGCCGTGGTCGGCTGTGGCGATGCCACCCGCACCATCCAGGAGGGCCGCGACGTCACGGTCTCCTGCGCCGAAGGGGACGCCGGATACGTCTACGACGGGGCGCTGGAATTCGACAAACGCCAGATCGAGCTCGACACACTGCCGCCCGTGCCCGTCAAGATCATGATGAACGTCGGCAATCCCGATCGTGCCTTCGATTTCGCCGGCATCCCGAATCGCGGCGTGGGCCTCGCGCGCCTGGAGTTCATCATCAACCGGATGATCGGCGTCCATCCGCGCGCCCTGCTCGAGTTCGACCGGCTCAATGCTGACGTACGCGATCAGATTCGTGCGCAGATGGCCGGCTACTCGTCGCCGGTGGGTTTCTATGTCGAGAAGCTGTCGGAAGGCATCTCACAGATTGCCGCGGCCTTTGCACCGGAGCCGGTCATCGTGCGGCTCTCGGACTTCAAGTCCAACGAATACGCGAACCTGATAGGCGGCCGCCTCTACGAGCCCTCCGAAGAGAACCCGATGCTGGGCTTCCGCGGTGCGGCGCGCTACGTGGATCCGACCTTTCGGCCCTGCTTCGAACTGGAGTGCCGGGCGCTCAAGTATGTTCGCGAGGAGATGGGACTCAGCAACATATGGGTCATGGTGCCGTTCGTACGCACGCTGCGCGAAGCGCGCGAGGTCACGGAGCTGCTCGCGGCCAACGGCCTGGGACGCGGCGTCAATGGCCTCAAGGTCATCATGATGTGCGAGCTGCCGACCAATGCCGTGCTCGCAGACCAGTACCTGGAGTACTTCGACGGGATGTCGATCGGCTCCAACGACATGACACAGCTGACACTCGGGCTCGATCGCGATTCCGGTATTGTCGCCAAGCTGTTCGACGAGCGTGACGAGGCGGTCAAGATCATGCTCTCGATGGCAATTACGGCGTGCCGCAAGGCCAACAAGTACATTGGCATCTGCGGTCAGGGCCCCTCGGACCACCCGGACCTGGCGCGCTGGCTGCTCGAGCAGGGTATCGAGAGCATGTCACTCAACCCTGATACCGTGGTCGAGACCTGGCTGTTCCTTGCAAACCAGACTGCGGGCACGCCCTCGGCGCCGGACAAGCCGGGAGCGGTGCGCAGCCCGCCGAAGGCAGCCTCAGGTCACTCCTGAGGTGGGACGCTGCACTCCGCGGTAGCTCTCGGCAAACAGGTGGCGGCGATAGTGCCGCAGCTCATCCACCGACTCGCGGATGTCGGCCAGCGCCTGATGGGCGCCCTGCTTCGACACAGTGGCGAGCACCGCGGGCGCCCAGCGACGCGCCAGCTCCTTGAGGGTACTGACGTCGAGGTTCCGGTAATGAAAGTACCGCTCCAGGCCCGGCATATGGCGCGCCAGGAAGCGCCGGTCCTGGCAGATGCTGTTGCCGCACATCGGCGATACACCGCGCGGCACGTGGCGCGCCAGGAAATCGATCGTCTGTTGCTCAGCCTGCTCTTCGGAAACCCGGCTGTCGCGCACCCGGCGGATAAGACCCGATCCACCGTGCTGACGCTGGTTCCATTCGTCCATGCCCGCCAGGGTCGCCTCGTCCTGATGCACCGCGACCACCGGACCCTCCGCGATCAGATTGAGGTCGGCGTCCGTGACCAGCGTGGCGATCTCGATGATCCGGTCCGTCTCGGGCACTAGGCCGGTCATCTCCATGTCGATCCAGATCAATGCGTCGCTCTGCAGCATGCGCGGGAGTACCCTAGAGTGATATGCGCGCGAGTCTAGCAGACCGGTTTTCCGCGGCTTCCCGCCGCCGATGACCCAGATGATCGAAGGCCAGGTGGTCGCGGCGTTCGGGCGACGACTGGAGGTGCGGGACGCAAGCGGCGCGATTCACTCGGCCCGGCCGTTCGGACGCCAGCTCGACGCCGTGTGTGGCGACTACGTGCGCTGCGAGGCGGACGCCGCGCACGGCCAGCTCAATGCCGTCGAAGTGCACTCCCGACGCACCGGCCTGTTTCGCTCCAACTCAAGAGGTCGAGCGGAACTGCTGCTGGCCAATCTCGACCTGCTGCTCGTCGTCGTGGCGCCGCTGCCACGCTGCGACCCATTCATCCTCGATCGCTACCTTTCAGCCGCGCACTCGGCGGAGATCGACGCACTCATCGTGATCAACAAGGCCGACCTGGACGGCCTGGCAGCCCTGCAGGAATCGCTGGCGACCTTCAGTACCCTCGGATATGCCGTGTTGACGTGCTCGGCGCTCACGGAAACAGGCTGCCACAACCTGCTGAGCAGCCTCGCAGGACGCAGCGGCGCGCTGGTCGGGCAGTCCGGCGTCGGCAAGTCGTCACTGGTGGCGCGCCTGTCGCCGGACGCGGCAGTCCTGACGGGCGAACTCGACCGCAAGGACACCGGGAGACATACCACCACCGCGGCTCGCATGTACGACACGGCAGGCGGCGGACGACTGATGGACTCGCCCGGGGTGCGCGACTTTGCACCGTCGATCCGTCACCTCGACAGCGCGGATCTGGGCTTCAGGGAAGTTGCGGCCGCGTCGCCCGATTGCCGGTTTGCCGATTGCCGGCACATGTCGGAGCCGGACTGCGCAGTGCGCGGCGCAGTGGATCGGGGGGCGATGGACCCGCGGCGCTACGAAAGCTATCGCCGCCTGCGACGACTGCAAGACGAGCTCTGGACTGCGCAGACGCCCAGCACCAGGCGGACACCCGGCCGACCGCGCTGAGTCCTGGTCGCTCTGCCGTGCGGCGATGCCGCTCGGCCAGGGCTTCAGCGTACGGACTGCCGCCCGGCCAGCGCGTGTGCCAGCGTGCTGCTATCGATGTACTCCAGCTCACCGCCCATCGGTACGCCGTGCGCGATACGGGTGGTGCGGATGCCATGATGGCGCGCGAGTTCGCCAACGAAATGCGCGGTCGCCTCACCCTCGACAGTGGGGTTGGTCGCAAGAATGACCTCGGCCACGCCGCCTGCGCCGAGCAGTTGCTCCAGCTGCGGCAGGCCGAGCTGATCCGGCCCGATGCCATCCAGCGGCGACAGGTGCCCCATCAGCACGAAATACGCACCGCGATATCCGCCGGCGTGCTCGATCGCGACCACGTCCGACGGCGACTCCACCACGCAGATCAGCGACCGATCGCGATGGCTGGACTGGCAGATGCTGCAAAGCTCGGCGTCGCTGAGCATCCGGCAGCGTGTGCAACGGCCGATCCGCTGCAGCGCGTGACCCAGCGACTCGGCCAGCGCGCGGGCCCCTGCCCGGCCATCCTGAACCAGGTGAAACGCCATGCGCTGGGCAGTCTTGGGCCCAACGCCCGGCAGCGTGCGCAGTGCGTCTATCAGTCGCAGCAGCGCGTCGGGGTGCTTGATCAATGCCGCGGCGCCCTCAGAAGGGTAGTTTCATTCCCGGCGGCAGCTGCAAGCCCGACATGACAGCGGACATACGTTCCTGCGTTCGCGCTTCGACGCGTCGCACGGCATCGTTGCAGGCAGCCGCAACCAGGTCCTCGAGCATCTCGCGATCGTCGCCGATCACCGCTGGCTCGATCTGGACGCGCTTGACCTCGTGACGGCCATTCATCGTTACCTTGACCATCCCGCCGCCCGCTTCGCCGACGACTTCCAGCACGGCGATTTCTTCCTGGGCCTTCTGCATGTTCCGCTGCAGCGCCTCCGCCTGCTTCATCATGTTCCCGACATTGCCCTTCATGTTGCGTGTCCTCGCTGGGTACTGGGTTGGATCCTGGAATCAGTCGCTTCGAGTCAATGCCGCGGCCGTACCGTCGCCGGCTGCACCTGCGCACCAAACTTCTCGCGTAGCGCACGCACCGTAGGGTCGTTCTCGATGGAATCGCGGGCCTGCTCCAGCGCGGCTTCACTGGCACGTAACTCGGCTCTGGCAGGGGTATCCAGCGCCCCCGCCTCGGCGATCTCGAACTCCAGCCGCACGGTGGAGCCCAGATGGCGTGCGAGAGCTGCCGCCAGCTTGTCCGTCAGCGTGTTGGTGCGCAGATGCCGGCCTTGTGGATCCAGCTTCAGGCGCACCACGCCGTCGTGGATGCCCAGCAGCACACAGTTGGCTGCCAGCTGCCGGGTAGGACCAGACAGGCCCAGGGCGCTCAACATTGCGCTCCAGCCGCCCGGTGCGTCGGCGCCGCCTGCGGGCTCGCCGGCAGACTGCGTCCCGACCGGCGTATCGGACGCGATCGCGGCGGCTCCGCCAGGCGACGCTCCGGAGACAGGCGGCACGCCGAGGTTGGGGGCGCCGCCCGGGACGACACCGGGCCGCTGCGCCGTGACCGGCGGTGACGCTGGACCCGACTCGACCGTATCACCCGGCCGGAAGGCGAGCATCCGCAGAAAGGTCATCTCCAGACCAGTGGCAGGGTCAGGCGCCCAGTCGAGGTCGCGCCTGCCATTGATTGCGATCTGGTAATACAGCTGCACATCCTCGGCAGGCAGGCTCAGCGCCAGCTTCGCCAGCATCTCCGCCGGGTGGAGGTCGTCACCGGAGTAGTCGGGCAGTGACTGACGCAATGCCACCCGGGCGAGTAGCGCCGCCGTTGCGTCGAGCATCTCGGCTGCGTCGATACCGAGTTCCGCGATGTGGGCAAGCACGGCCCAGATCGCGGGCGCGTCGCCAGCCGCGAGCGACTCGACGATGCGCTGCGGGTGCTGCCGGTCGACCGCGCCGAGCATCGAAGCCGCAGCATCGGTAGAGACCTTGCCGCCGCCGAACGCGATCAACTGGTCCAGCAGCGACAGGGCATCACGCAAGCTGCCGTCCGCGGCAGCCGCCAGCAACTGCAGCGCCGGTGCCTCGGCCGGAATCTTCTCGGCGTCGAGGATCTGGCGCATGCGCTCGGCAATCCGCGGCACCGGGATGCGCTTGAGATTGAACTGCAGGCAGCGCGACAGCACCGTGATCGGCAGCTTTTGCGGGTCGGTGGTGGCCAGCAGGAACTTGACGTGTGGCGGCGGCTCTTCCAGCGTCTTCAGCAATGCATTGAAAGAGTGCCCGGACAACATGTGCACTTCGTCGATCAAGTAGACCTTGTAGCGACCGCGCGCGGGCGCGTACTGCACATTGTCGAGCAGCTCGCGCGTGTCATCGATGCGCGTGCGCGAGGCGGCATCCACTTCCAGCAGGTCGACGAAGCGACCTTCGTCGATCTCGCGACACGCAGAACAGACGCCGCAGGGCGTAGCGACCACGCCCGTGTCGCAGTTGAGGCACTTGGCAAAGATGCGCGCAATCGTGGTCTTGCCTACGCCCCGCGTGCCCGTGAACAGGAAAGCGTGATGGACGCGCCCGGATGTCAGGGCGTTGACCAGGGCACGCACCACGTGCTCCTGGCCCGTCAGTTCCTCGAAACGACGCGGCCGCCATTTGCGAGCAAGCGCGGTGTAGCTCATCGGGAGGCGGCCCGCACCAGCCTAGACTCCGGCACCCGACCCAGCCGAGACCGTTGCTCCCTTCCGGGCCTGGCGGGATTGACGGTGGATCGTTGCGAAGGAGCCGATGCGGGACGCCATAGACCAACGTGGCGGAGAGGGTGGGATTCGAACCCACGAACACCTTGCGATGTTACTTGACTTCCAATCAAGCGCCTTCGACCGCTCGGCCACCTCTCCTGATGAACGCATGTTGCACCTGGCCTGGACTGGGCAGGCGCGCGGAATGATATCAGGCAGCCGGCCGGGATTCCCGCGGCTCAGCAGCCTGGGGTGGCACCGGCTTGGCCTCACCCTCCCTGGGCTGGGCCTCGCGCGGCGCCGCGTAGCGCGGCGGGGTGTCGAGACAGGCATCTGCGGCACTTCGAACGCGCTCGGGTTCGTTGAGCGCCGGGATCGGCATGGCAGCACGGGTGTCGGGCGCCGTGGCACCCGGCGGCAGCTTGAGGGGCGCATTGTCCTGGGCGGAGGCGAAGTCCCCGGGCTTGGCACAGGTACCTGCGAACCAGCTGACGCAGCCCGGCAGCGCGACGAGCATTGCCGCGCCAATGATGGCCCTGAGCAGCCGTCCACCGTCGCGGCCCGTGGATCCACGCCTGGACGGTGCCGGGACCGCGCGCCCTGCGCGCGAGGAAATCGTTCTGCAGCTCAAATTCCAGCTCCTCTCATGGCCTCGAGAACGCGCTCGTGCAAACGCGGCGAAAGCGGCGTCAGGGGCAATCGCAGGTGTGGGGCGATACGGCCCATCTCGGCCAGAACCCACTTAACGGGAATCGGGTTGGCCTCGACGAAGAGCTCCCGGTGAAGCCCTTCCAGACGACTGTCGATACTCGCCGCCCGCGCGGCGTCGCCGCTGAGCGCCGCCGACATCATCTCAGACATCGCGAGTGGCACAACGTTCGCGGTGACGGAAATCACGCCCCGCGCGCCCGCCTGGACGGCCTCGCGAGCCGTGGCATCATCCCCGCTGAGCACCGAGAATCGCGGTCCGCACAGGGCCACGAGTTCCCGGATCCTCGCCATGTCCGCAAAGGCTTCCTTGATGCCGACCACGCCGGCCACTCGCGACAGCCTGGCAACGGTCGGTGCCAGCATGTCGACGGCGGTTCGACTCGGTACGTTGTAAAGGATGACAGGCACACGGCTCGCCTCGGCGACCGCCCGGAAGTGCAGATAAAGGCCTTCCTGGGTAGGCTTGTTGTAGGCAGGCGTGACCACCAGCAGTGCATCGACACCCAGGCCCGACAGCCAGCGGGCCCGCTCGACGGTGGCCGCCGTGCTGCTGGTGCCGACGCCGGCAATGATCTCGGCGCGTGCGCCCGCCGTTGTGCGCGCCTGCGCCACGAGTTCCCGAAGTTCGGTTTCGAGCAACGTCGACGACTCGCCGGTCGTGCCGCCCACGACCAGGCCGCGAGTGCCGTTTTCGACATGCCACTCGATCAAGCGGGCCCATGCTTCGAAGTCGATGGAGCCGTCGGGGCGCATGGGCGTCACGACGGCGACGTAGCTGCCGGAGAACATGGGGTACCGAGCCGGAATTGACCCGCAATGGTACGGGGCTACCGCCGCACGGCGCAACCCGGATGCGGCAGCCCCACTGGCGGCGCACTCGGGCTAAACTCGCGGCCCCTTTCTCAACGCCAGGCTAATGAAACAGCACATCGCCGTCTCCGTGATCGGCAGCGACCGCACCGGGATCGTCCACGACGTCACGCGTGTCATCAGTGACTGCGGCGGCAATATCAGCGAAAGCCGGATGTCGAGCCTCGGCTCCGAGTTCTCGATGATGCTGCTGGTTTCCGGCAACTGGCACTCGCTGGCCAAACTGGAGACCGAGCTCAAGAAGCTCGCGGACTCGGGCAATCTATCGGTCAACCTGCGCCGCACCGAGCCTCGGCCGCCCCGCGGCGACATGCTGCCGTACTCCATCGACGCAGTGTGCCTCGACCAGACCGGAATCGTGTCGGCGCTTTCGGGCTTCTGCTCCAGCCGGTCGATCGATATCGGCGAGGTGTCCACGCGCACCTATCCGGCGGCCCACACCGGCGCGCAGATGTTCTCGGTGCAGATGGTGGTCAACGTTCCGAGCCGGCTGCACGTATCGCACCTGCGTGAGGAGTTCATGGACTTCTGCGACACCCTGAACCTCGACGCGATACTCGAGCCGGTGAAATCCTGACGTGTGGCTCCGGAGCGTTAGCCGACGCTTCGCTGGACGCCGCCAACCAACCGCACTGGAGGAGACTGCCGATGAGCACGCCTGAAGTAGGCAAGAAGGTTCCCGAGTTCTCGTCCACCACTGCTGATGGCAAGCCCTGGAAGCTCAAGGATGCACGCGGCCGAAAGCTGGTGCTGTTCTTCTACCCGAAGGACATGACCTCAGGCTGCACGATCGAAGCGCAGGATTTCCGCGACCTGCGCAAAGCCTTCGACAAGGCCGATACGGCAGTAGTCGGCCTTTCGCGCGACAGCTGTGCATCGCACGTGAAGTTCCGCGACAAAGAGCAGCTGACCTTCGAGCTGCTTTCGGACGCCGACGAGTCCGTGTGCCGGCTGTTCGACGTCATCAAGGAGAAGAACATGTACGGTCGCAAGGTTTTCGGAATCGAACGCAGCACATTCCTGATCGACGCCGACGGCCGTCTCGCGCAGGAGTGGCGCAAGGTCAAGGTCGACGGCCACGCTGCGCAAGTGCTGGCGGCGGCGCAGAACCTTTGAAGCGCCTGCCTTGAAGAAACGCAAGGCGGCACATCTACGTCGGCTGTTCGTGCTCGACACGAACGTCCTGATGCACGACCCGACGGCGATCTTTCGCTTCGAAGAGCACGACATCTACCTGCCGATGGTGGTGCTGGAAGAACTCGACGCGAACAAGAAAGGCCTGTCCGAGGCATCGCGCAATGTTCGCCAGGTCAGCCGCTTCCTGGATGAGTTGATGCAGGACGCGTCGATGGACGAGATCGACCGGGGGCTGGTGTTGCCGAACAACCTGAGCGGCAACCACGGGCAGAAGCCCTCCACGGGCCGGCTGTTCTTCCAGACTCGTCACCTGTCTTCGTCGTTGCCGGATCACCTGCCCGGACAGAGCGGCGACAACGCCATCCTCGCCCACACTCTCGGGCTGCAGGCAATGCACTCCGACACCCGAGTAGTGCTGGTTACCAAGGACATCAACCTGCGGATCAAGGCTGCAGTGGTCGGTGTCCATGCGGAAGACTACTCCAGCGACAAGACGATCGAAGACGTCGACGTGCTGTTCACCGGTCATGAAGCGCTGCAGGCCGACTTCTGGGAGCGGCACGGCAAGGACATGCGCTCCTGGAAGGAGGGCAATCGGACGTTCTACAAGCTCAAAGGGCCGGCAGTCCCCGGATGGACGCTCAACCAGTTCGTCTACGAAGACCGCGCCGAGGGCATTGAGGCCCTGGTGCGGCGCATCGACGGCGATGAGGCCACGCTCGAGCTGGTAAGGGACTTCCGCTCGGACCGCAACGCAATCTGGGGCATCACTGCCCGTAACCGCGAACAGAACTTCGCGCTGAACCTGCTTACCGATCCCGAAGTGGATTTCATTTCGATCCTCGGCGCTGCCGGCACTGGCAAGACGCTGCTGGCGCTGGCGGCCGGCCTGCTTCAGACGCTGGAAACGAACCGCTTCGCCGAGATCATCATGACCCGCGTCACGATACCGCTGGGCGAAGACATCGGGTTCCTGCCGGGCACGGAAGAGGAGAAGATGGAACCCTGGATGGGCGCGCTGATGGACAACCTCGAAGTGCTGACGCAGAACTCCGAGGGCGGCACCTGGGGCCGCGCAGCCACCAACGACCTGTTGCGCAACCGCATCAAAATCCGGTCGTTGAACTTCATGCGGGGCCGCACGTTCCTCAATCGCTACGTCGTACTCGACGAGGCCCAGAACCTGACGCCGAAACAGATGAAGGCACTGGTCACCCGTTCCGGGCCCGGGACGAAGCTGGTATGCCTGGGCAACATCGCGCAGATCGACACCCCTTATCTGACCGAAACGACCTCTGGCCTCACCTATGTCGTGAACCGGTTTCGCGGCTGGCCGCATTCAGGCCACATCACACTGGTCCGCGGCGAGCGTTCGCGTCTCGCAGACCACGCCTCCGAGATACTTTGAGGGCGAACTCGGCGCCCTGGCGCCTGTCACATCCTGCAATGCCTATTGCCAACCGCGTCTGCTCGCTGATGCTTCCAGTCGCCGTGCTGTGCTGCCTGGCCCCCGTCGCCTTGGGCGAGACTCCCGGCGCAAATGACCTGCCCGAGATCGGCTCATCGGCCGACGCAACGCTGACGCGCGATGAGGAGTACCAGATCGGGCGCATGGTCGTGCGCAGCCTGCGCGACCAGGGCCAGATCGTCGAAGACCCGGAGATCAACGACTACGTCCAGAACCTGGGCTCGCGTATTGCCGCGCAGGCCCAGGAAGGCGGCCAACCGTTCCTCTTCTTTGTCGTCAAGGACAACGGCATCAACGCCTTCGCCCTGCCCGGTGGCTTCATCGGCGTGAACCACGGGCTGATCCTGGCTACCGCCAACGAATCCCAGCTGGCTGGCGTGCTGGCGCACGAGATTGCGCACGTCACACAGCGACACATCGCGCGTTCGATCCGCGCCCAGGGCCGCCAGAGCATCGCATCGGCAGCAGCAATTCTCGCGGCCATCCTGATTGGAGCCGCCACCGGGGCATCGGACGCGGTGCAGGCTGGCATCGCGATCGCGCAGGGAACCGCAGCCCAGCAGCGGATCAACTTCACGCGTGCCAATGAGTACGAAGCCGATCGGGTCGGCATCGGCTTCCTGGCCGCCTCAGGCTTCGATCCGAACTCGATGGCGGACTTCTTCGAAACCCTGGGCCGCCGCAGCGGCCTGAGCGTAAACAGCCGCGTGCCCGAATTCCTCCAGACCCATCCAGTCTCGAGCAATCGCATCGCCGAGGCGCGCGGGCGGGCGCAGCAGCTGCGAGTGGCGGTGCGGCCGCAGCAGCCGACGTGGGCACTGGTGCGTGAGCGCATCCGCGTCGTCGCGGCGCCAGCTGATGCAGACATTCGTCCTTACTACGCAGCGCGGCGCGAGCGTGGGGTCCTTACGCCGGCGGAGCGCTATGGCGAGGCGCTGGCCAATCTGGCTGCCGGCAGCTCTTAACAAGCCGCGTCGACGTTGATCGAACTCGACGCCGGCAGCGCGGGCAGCCCGATGCTGCAGACCGCTCTTGGACAAGCGCTCACGGCCGCAGGCCAGAACAGCCAGGCGCTGGAGGTCTTCCAGCGGGCGCTGGCCATCGCGCCGCGCAACGTGCCGCTGACCGTGCGCTACGCCGAACTGCTGATGCGACTGGAGCGGCCCAAGGAAGCACATGCACTGCTGCTGGACCTCTTCAATAACACTCCGCCGACCCCGGAGCAGATCCGCCTCACTGCCATGGCAGCGAGTGCCGCAGGCGATACTGGCGATGCGTACTACTACATGAGCGAGTACCACGTCGCGAGTGGCGACGGGCCGCTGGCCATAAAGCAGCTGGAGCTGGCGCTCGCCGCCCCGAACCTGAGTTCGGTGCAGCGTGCCCGCTTCCAGGCACGGCTGGACGAGATTCGCCGCGCAGTCGCCGACAGTGGCCGCCGGCCCCGGCGCGACAACGCTGATAAAATGTAGCGATGCCAGGTCAACTCTTCCTCCGGCTCGCCGCAGCGAGCCTGGTTCTCGTCGCCGTTTCCGGCTGCGCCGCTAACCCAGCGCGGCCGGCGGCCGCCCCGAAAACGGATGCACGCGACCCGTTCGAACCGCTGAACCGCGTGTCGTTCGAGTTCAACGACGCAGTCGATCGCGCATTGGTACGCCCCGTCGCAAGGGGTTACCGCAAGATCACGCCGCAGCCTGTACAGAACGGATTCTCCAACTTCTTCGCGAATGCGAAGTACCCGGTCGTCATCGTCAACAACGTGCTGCAGGGCAAGCTCGCTACAGCGCTTGCTGATTCCGCGCGTTTCCTCGTCAACACCACGGTCGGCGTAGCGGGCTTCGGTGATCCGGCCACGCGGATGGGCCTGGATTCGCACGATGAGGATTTTGGCCAGACGCTGGGCCGCTGGGGTGTGCCCGCGGGACCCTACCTCGTGGTGCCGCTGTTCGGTCCCAACACGCTGCGCGACGCGGCTGGCTCGCTGGCCGACGATTTCATGGAGCCGCGACACTACCTGGAGGATGACAGCACTCGCTGGACAATCTGGGCTGCGGATCGGCTCGACAAGCGCGTGCGGCTGCTCGATGCGGATATCGTCCTGGAACGAGCTGGCGACCCCTACGCCTTCGTGCGCAGCGCCTTTCTCCAGCGACGCGAGTTCCTGTTGCGCGACGGCAATGTCCCGACCGAGGACACGCAGATCGAAGACCCCGGACTGGAAGACCCTGGGATGGAAGAAACAGGGACGGAAGATCGCAAGACGGACACCAGTCCTGAGCCGGTACCTAACCCTGCCCAGGAGTCGGCGCCGTCGCCGCCGGCAGCAGCAGCTGCGCCAGGAACGAATCCAGCTCGCTGATCCTGGCAATGTCGGCGATCGCGGACGGCAGATTGCGTACGCGCAACTCACGGCCAAGACCGCGCGCAATAGCCACGCATTCGATCAGCATCGCGAGTCCCGCGCTGTCGGATCGGGTCACGCCGCCGAGACCCAGCTCGAACCTTGGCGTGGAAGTCGAGCGCAGACGGCTCTCCAGCTGTCGCAGCAGGCGGGCGGCCGTCGTGAACGTCATCTCACCGCGCAGCTCACACTGGCCGGGCCCAACGTCAACGATTTCGCAGGCCTCTGCCGCACGCCGCGCCGCCGTCACGGCGCCACTTTCGGAATCGCTCCGCCGCTGGTGCGCTTGCCCTGCGCCTCGAGTCGCTGGATCACGGCATCCAGCCCCTTCTGGTCGATCTCGGCGCCAAAGTCCTCCCGGAAGCTCTTGACGTAGCTGATGCCCTCGATGACCACGTCCCAGGCCTTCCAGCCGGCTTCGGTCCTGCGGAGAGTGTAGGCCACAGGCACCTTCTGGCCATTGCTGCGGCGGACCTCCGTTCGCACGGTCGCCGACGTCGCGCCCGGATCGACGTTGCCCGGCAGTACCTTTATGCGGTCCCCCGAAAAATCCACCAGGGCGTCGCCATAGTTGCCGAGCAGGGACCCGTAGAACGCGCCGCTGAAGCGCTTGCGTTGTTCCGCGCTCGCAGTACGCCAGTGCTTTCCGAGCACCAGCCGGGCCGCGTACTCCACGTCGAAGTTCGGCAGGAGAATCCGGTCGACCAGGTCGTACAGCTTGCTCGGATCCTTGCGGAACTCGGGCCGCCGCGCGTCCAGTTCCTTGATCATCGCGTTAGCCGAGGTTTCTATCAGCGAGTTGGGCGTGCTGGTGTCAACCACAGACGCCGCAGTCGCCATCAGCGTTGCAGAGGTCGCCGCGGCGGGAGTCGCCGCGGCGCGCTGGGCTGAAGCAGTACCGCTCGCGGTGCCGAGGGCCAGCGCCCCCGAGAGCAGCGTCGTCAACACGGGAAAGATGCTCACGGGCGGGTCTCCTTCTTCGTGGCCGTGTCCTTGGCCGTGGAGTCCTCGGGCTGGGCCGCAGCGGCCCCCTCGGTTGCGTCGCTGCCTCGGCTGGCGAAACTCGCGAAGAACTTGTTCACCAGGTTCTCCAGCACGATGGCCGACTGCGTGAACTCGAGCTGTCCGCCGTCCTTGAGGAACGTGTCGGAACCCCCGGGCCCGATGCCTATGAACTTGCCACCGAGCAGGCCTTGAGTCTGGATGCTGGCATCGCTGTCTTCCGGAATCCGGTCGTACTGGGGATCGATGCGCAGCGTCACCACTGCACGGAAATCGCTGGGATCGAACGCCACGCTTGCCACGCGCCCGACACGCACGCCCGCCATTGCGACCGGCGAGCCTTCGCGCAGATCGCCGACATTGTCGAACTTGGCGGTAAGGCGGTATCCGGTCTCCGTGCCCCACCGCATGCCACTTCCCGGCAGCTGGGTCGTCAGGAAGAACAGCGCGGCGAATCCCAGCGCGACAAACAAGCCGGTTCCCAGTTCGAGGGCGCGATTGGCAGGCATGGTCAGCTCCGATTCCTAGATAAACGCAGCGGTCAACAGGTAGTCGATCAACAGTGTCAGCACCGACGAGGCCACGACGGTTCGCGTGGTGGCGAGTCCCACGCCCTCCGCTGTCGGCGCGGCGTTGTAGCCTTCGTAAACCGCAATCAGGCTGCAGGCGGCGCCGAAGCCGATGCTCTTGATGATGCCCTCGGTCACGTCGTCGAGCTCTACGGCGCCCTGCGTCTGGGACCAGAAGGCGCCGGCATCGACGCCCATGACCTGCACACCGATGAGCTGCGCCCCGAGCAGGCCGATCACGTTGAACACCGCGACTAGCAGCGGCATGGCGATCAGCCCGCCAAGAAATCTCGGCACAATGACGCGACGTACCGGATCGACCGCCATGATCTCCATGGCGGTCAGCTGGTCCGTGGCCCGCATCAGGCCGATCTCCGAAGTCAGCGCGGTGCCAGCCCGGCCGGCAAACAGCAGCGCCGTGACAACCGGGCCGAGTTCCTTCAGCAGGCCAAGCGACGCGGCGACACCCAACGCGTCCTCAGAACCGAAGCGCTGCAGCAGATCGAAGCCCTGCAGGCCGAGCACCATGCCCACGAAGAGCCCGCAGAGCATGATGATGATCAACGAGCGCGCCCCGCAATTGTAGACCTGGTCGACGATCAGGCGCGGCCGCGCCAGCGCCGCAGGCACCTGGCCCAGTATCCGCAGCAGGAACAGCGCTACGACTCCGATCCGGCGCAGTGCCGCGAAGACCGCGTTTTCACGGGTGAGCACCGGAGTCAATTCGGCTCCTGTTCGAGCAGCTGCGGCACATAGTCAGGTGCCGGATAGTGGAATGTGACAGGACCGTCGGCCATTCCCTCCATGAACTGGCGGACCACGTCGACCTGGCTACGCCGCAGCTCATCGGGAGTTCCCGATGCCACAACCCTTCCCTGTGCCAACAGGTAGCTGTCATGAGCGATGCTCGCGAGTTCTTCGACGTCATGCGACACGACGATGCTGGTGATGCCAAGCGCCTGGTTCATCTGCGTGATCAGCCGCGCAATGACGCCCATGGAAATAGGATCCAGTCCGACAAACGGCTCGTCGTAGATCAGCAGTTCAGGATCGAACACGATGGCCCGCGCCAGCGCCACGCGCCGCGCCATGCCGCCGGATAGCTCCGCCGGCATCAGCCAGGCGGCGCCTCGCAGGCCGACGGCATGCAGCTTCGTCAGCACGATCTGGCGAATGAGGCGGTCCGGCAGGTCCGTGTGCTCGCGCAGCGGAAAGGCCACGTTCTCGAACACCGACATGTCGGTCAACAGGGCGCCATTCTGAAACAGCATCCCCATCCGACGGCGCAACGCGTAGAGGCCGGCGCGGTTGAGGCCCGGCAGCGACTCGCCAAACACGGCGACACTGCCATGCTCCGGAGCAATCTGGCCGGTGATGAGGCGCAGCAGCGTGGTCTTGCCGGTACCGCTGGGCCCCATGATGGCGGTGATGCGTCCACGGCGCGCCACGATGTCCAGACCATCGAAAATGGCGCGTCGGCCAATGGAGTACCGCAGGTCCTTCACGACCACGACCGGCTCCCCAGCCGCGACAGGAATCGCCTGCGGCAGATCCTCGTTCTTTGAAGCGGCCAGGATCAGATCCTCAGGGCCGGGATGCAGCGCCGACTCGCGTGCGCAGCCGCATGTTCGCGCGGCGCAAGCGTGCCCGAATCGCGGAACCTGGTTGACGGTACCGGGGGGAGCGTTCGGCGGCGGCTCGGGTTGGCCATGTGGAAGTTCGGCAACATTTCAGTCGCAGTTCGACGAACGGGGCAGCGATTGGTTCCGGACCCACGCCCCGGCACCGTGCGAGGACGCCTCGTTCAGACTGCATTGCACAAACCGTGGCAATGCGGCCGCTGACGCCGATTGGATCGCCCGGATTGCGCCCGCACGCGCGACCGTGCCGCGGGCTGCCGGCTCGAAAGAAATGCGATCCATGAAATGCCTCTTGCCAAGTGACCCAGCCGGTAATGATAGCAAAGTCATGGCTCTAGACTCGCCGCGGCGAGCAGCGCGCGCCTTGGCATTCACCCGATAGAGGACTAAAATCGTCCTCTATAAAGGAGCCTGTCGATGCTGAGGATGAGCAAACTTACCGATTACGCTACGGTGGTGCTGGCCACCCTCGCGGCCCACCCCACCCGGCGTCAGACCGCTGCGGAGCTGGCCGCGAGCACCCGAATTGCCGCGCCGACGGTCAGCAAGGTTCTCAAGACCCTGCAGCGAGCAGGGCTCGTGAGTTCCACCCGCGGCCAGCACGGGGGCTACCTCCTGGCACGCCCTGCGACCTCGATCAGCGCAGCGGCGATCCTCGACGCCCTTGAGGGCCCGCTCGCGCTGACCGACTGCGCCGCCGGCGCCGGCCACTGTGGCATCGAGGAGAACTGCCGTGTCGGGCGGTCATGGCAACGGGTCAACCTCGCTATCCGCCGGTCCCTGTACGAAGTCAGCCTCGCACAGCTTGCAGGTCTGGATTCGGCCGGCGTACGCATCGCGAGCCTGGAGCGCGGGTTGCGCAGTTCCCGGGCACGACCGCCCACTCTGTGATCCTGCCCCGTCCCGATGCTCCCCACCGTCTCAGCAGCACACCCCGCATGAATACCCAGGTCGAAGAACTCGTCAACCGGCCATACCAGCACGGCTTCGTCACCGACATCGAATCAGACAGTCTGCCGCCCGGGCTGGACGAGGGTGTCGTGAGGCACATC
>JANPDV010000290.1:0-3591 GCA_031431655.1 Gammaproteobacteria bacterium
CGGCGACGGCACCACCACGACGGATTTCTACTACGACGGGCAGAACGTGCTGGAGGAACGCGTCGCCGGCGTCGGAGAACGGCAGCGCCTTGTCGCGCCGGAACACGAGATTGGCGTAGGTCCACCTGGAGCGCTCGACGATCGGCCGGGCGCGAACGATGTCCGCCTCGCTCGCCGGCGCCAAGTTCGGGTGCGACGTGCGCATCAGGCGATACAGGGCAAACAGCGCGAGCGCGAACATCGCGGCCGCGGCGAGCGGTGCAGCTCGGCGCAACGCGTTGCGCAGATGCGCGGAGGCTCCGGGACGCATGCTCCAGGGCCCGTTCACACCAGGGGAATCGCAGCGTCGAGAGCCCGAAGGCGCGCTGCAAGGCAGAGCGTTTGAACACGAGTCGCCCCCGCGAACACTGCTGCCAACAGGGCGCACCGTGTCGCGCGCGGTGCGGTGCTTCGACGCGTCATGCTTCGTCCTGCCGGAGTCCTGGCCCGGGGTCCAAGACTACTCGCGCAGTGAAGCGACCACCAATGGGGGCGGCAGCGCGGCGCTGCAGCCGCCGCCGGATGCCCGTTCAGCGCAGCGCCGGAATGACCTCGCGTCCGATCAGTGCGATCGAGGCCTCGACCTCGCGGTAGAGCCGCAGCGCGACGTGCGTGAGGCCCGCGTCGCGCAGGCCGCTCAGGTGCGCGAGGTGCCGCGGCATCTCGTCCGGCGTACCGCAGACCGTCAGGTTGTCCAGCAGCGCATCCATCACGCGCTGCGGCACGCCCCCGACCGCCGGCCCGCCGAGCGCGGCGCGGTAGAACTCGGCCTGCTTCGACTCGACGAGGTCGTAGTCGGCGTCGCTCATGAACGTCGTGCAGACCTCGCGGCGGAACATGCCACGGAAGGCGAGCCACTGGCGTGCCTCGGCCAGGGCCGCGGCGCGATCCGCATAGACGTGCCAGGCAGTGAAGTTGCTCGAGAGTGCGGCCGCCAGACCCGCGGCGCCGGCTTCAGCGCGCGCCGACGCGACGATCGCCAGCGCCGCGCGCACCAGCGGCGGCGTCAGGTCGCTCATCATGATGCCGTCCGCCGCGTTCGCGGCCATCCGCAGCATCTGCGGCCCGTTGGCACCGATCCAGATCGTCGGCGGTGGCGCGACGGCCCAGCCGCAGCCGAAGCCGCTCACCCGATAGAGCTCGCCCGCGTAGTCGAAGCGCGTGCCCGTGGACGCGCGCCGCACGATCTGCGCGCACTCGCGGACCGCGCGTACGCGCCGCCGCGGTGCGAGCCCGAGCCCCGCGAGCGCCTCGCCGCCGCCGCCGATCACCGTGGTCGCGCGGCCGCCGGCGATCTCGTTGAGCGTCAGCAGCGCGCTCGCGATCCGCGCGGGATGCGTTTCCCAGGGATTCACCGCGATCGCGCCGACTCGCAGACGGCTCGTGCCGGCCGCGAGCGCAGCGAGGTTCACGAACGGGTCGCGCGCGCCGAGCAGGCTCGAGGTCCAGACCGTGCCGATGCCCGCTTCCTCGGCGAGGCGGCCGAGGCGCAGGAACTCACCCGAAGGCAGTCGCGGGTCGAGGATCAGGTCGATCTGCATGGCGCGCCTCCGGGCGAGTTGACTTCCCTGCGGTCTATCCTTTCATGACGTTCAGCATGTGGTCCATGACCTGGCCGTGTTGGTGTTGCGGGCTGAACAGGATGACCTCGGCGTCGCGGACCACGCGCACGCTGTGACCGGGCGGCCAGTAGAAGAGGTCGCTGTCGCGGCAGACATCGACTTTGCCGTCGGTGTACGTCACGACGACCTCGCCGCAGATCATGTAGCCCCAGTGCGGCGCCTGGCAGGCATCGCCCTCGAGACCTTTCAGCAGCGGAGCGATGTCGGTGCCGGCGCCGAGGGAGAAGTACTCGCCTCCCATCGCGCCGAAGCCGGTGGCGTCGCCGAAGTTCGGGGTCACCCGCGCGATCGCGCCGGGAATGTCGATCTTGGCGGGAATCTGGTCCTTGGATATGCGCATGGTTGTCTTCTCCCGGGTCAGCGTCGGGTGATCACGATCTCGAGGTACTCGCTCGGCACCACCATCGAGCCGTCGCCCGAGCGGTTGAACCGGCCGATCAGCGCGACCAGGTCGCGCTGCAGCGCGGTCCGCGCCGCGGGCTCGAGCGCGGCGAAGGCCTTGAGCAGCGGGCCGTAGTACGTCCTGAAGACCTGCAGCCAGTGCTCGGGCGTCCGATACCGGAACACGAAGTGGCGCTGTGCCGACTTCACGGAGCTCGCGTGCGGATCGAACAGCTCGGCGATTCGCGCCCCGGTGCCCCATAGCGCCGGCGAGCGGGCCCCCGCGGGCGGCGGGACGTGCCGGCCGAGCGTCGCGAACAGCTGGCCGATGAAGCCCTCGGGCGTCCAGTTTGCGAGCCCGATCTTGCCGCCACGCTTGCAGACGCGGACCAGCTCGGCGGCCGCGCGCTCCTGGTCGGCGGTGAACATGACTCCGAATACCGAGACGACCGTGTCGAAGCTGCCGTCCGCAAACGGCAGCGCCTCGGCATCGGCCTCCTGGAACTCGATCTCGAGGCGTTCGGCGATCGCGCGTTCCCGGGCACGCGCGAGCAGTGCGGGCACGTAGTCCGTGGCGACGACGTTGCACCAGCGTCGCGCGGCCGCGAGCGAGGCATTGCCGTTGCCCGCGGCGACGTCGAGCACGGACTGGCCCGCGCGCACGTCGAGCGCCTCGCACAGGTCCTCGCCGACGATCTGAAGCGTCGTACCAATGAGCGCATAATCGCCCGACGACCATGCGGCCTGCTGGCGGGCCTTGAGCGCACGCAGGTCGACCGAGCCGGCGGGTGGCCGGGGCTGACTGGTGGTGGTGAGTACGGCTGTAGTCATGTGCTTTCTCCGTATGGTCATGGGTTATCCGAGTCGCGACCGTAGCCGTCGCCCATGGATGCGGGCGTGGTAGCCGGCGCGGCGGTGCCCGTGGGATCCGACGAATCGGGCCCGGAGGCTGGCGGCCGTTCGATCGAGGTGCGCATGCTCGGGCCCATGACGGTCCGGCGGGACGGCGTCGCGCTGGCCCTGCCGTCGTCCCGCAAGGTGCGCGCGCTGATCGCCTACCTGGCACTCGCGCCGCGTGCCGTGCGCAGGGGCCAGCTCTGCGAACTGCTGTGGGACGCGCCCGGCGATCCGCGCGCCGAACTGCGCTGGTGCCTCAGCAAGGTCAGGAGCCTCCTCGACGACGACGACCGGCATCGCGTCCTGGCCCAGGACGATACGATCCGCCTCGACCTGTCGGATTGCCGCGTCGACGCGGTCGAGATCGCCCGCGCCATGCAGGACGGCGTCGGGCGACTCGCACCGGAGCGGATCCGCGAACTGCTCGCGCTGTGCGCTGGCGACTTGCTCGACGGCCTCGAGCTCGACGACGCCCCGGCATTCGACGGCTGGCTCGCAGCCCAGCGTCGCCGACTCCGCGGCTGCCACGCGGCACTGCTCGAACGGTTTGGGAACCGCGTTTCGATCTAAGGAATCGTCTTCTGGACAGTGCGAGCCATCCGTTCTACCTCTCCCCTACAATGCCGGGCATGACACCTGCTATCCGAGTGCA
>JANPDV010000291.1:0-9858 GCA_031431655.1 Gammaproteobacteria bacterium
TGAAGTCGTCGCTCATCGCGGCGCGGAATTCCTGCAGTGCGGGCGCGTCGCCGGGCGACGCGGCCGCGGTAGCGGTAGCGGTAGCGGTCGTGGTGGTGGTCGCGGCCGGGGCGGACGCTGCGGCATCGGCGGCGGCGTCGCGCAATGCGGTGTACAGCCGCGTCAGTGCGGCATCGGCCTGCTGGATCGGCTCCAGCGAGTAGTTGAGTGGCCCTCGGTAGTGACTGGACATCAGGAAGTAGCGCAGCACCTCGGGATGGCGGACGTGGCCGGAGCCGAGCACTTCGCGGATCGTGAAGAAGTTGCCGAGCGACTTCGACATCTTCTCGTCGTCGACGTTGACGAAGCCGTTGTGCATCCAGATGTTGGCGAAGCGGTCGCCGCTGGCGGCGCAGGACTGGGCGATCTCGTTCTCGTGGTGCGGGAACTTGAGATCCATGCCGCCGCCGTGAATGTCGAAATGCGTGCCGAGCAGCTCTGCCGCCATCACCGAGCACTCGATGTGCCAGCCCGGCCGCCCGGCGCCCCAGGGCGAGGCCCACGAAGGCTCGCCGGGCTTGGCGCGCTTCCACAGCACGAAATCCAGCGGATCGCGCTTCTGGCCGTCCACTTCGACGCGTGCGCCGGCGCGCAGGTCCTCGAGCCGCTTGCGCGACAGCTGGCCATACGGCGCGAAACTCGCGACCGAGTACAGCACGTCGCCCGAGGTCGAGACATAGGCGTGACCTTTCTCGATCAGCCGCGCCGTCATCGCGATCATGCCGGCCACGTGCTGGGTGGCGCGGGGTTCGAGGTCAGGCCGCAGGATGCCGAGGCGGTCGTAGTCCTCGTGCATCGCACGAATGAAGCGCTCGGTGAAGACTTCGATGGGCTCGCCGAGCTCGGCCGCGCGCCGGATGATCTTGTCGTCGATGTCGGTGATGTTGCGGACGAAGCGCACGCGCAAACCGCTCCACTGCAGGAAGCGTCGCACCACGTCGAAGGCGATCTTGGAGCGCGCATGACCGACGTGCGCGTAGTCGTAAACGGTGTCGCCGCAGACGTAGAAGCTGACTTCGCCGGGGCGAATGGGCTGCAGGACCTGCTTTTCGCCGGTCATGGAGTTGAAGATGCGGATCATCGGTGGGGCACTGCTCATCGGGAGATTCGGGTCGGAAGGCGCAGACTGCAACGCTCAGTCGGCAAAGCGGGCGAAGCGCGCCACCACGCTGTCCCGCGACATCAGCTGCAGCAGCGGCGCAAGCTCGGGTCCATGGTCGCAACCCGTCAGCGCAATACGCAATGGCTTGAACAGCTGCGGTCCGCGCAGCCCGGTGACGGCCTTGACTGACGCGACGAGCTGCGGCCAGTCGGGCGCGGCCGCTGCGGCAACCGCGGCCTTGAAGAACGCCGGGCCTGCGGCCTGCACCGCAGCGACCGCGGCGGCGTCGAGCTCGGGCGGCGTGTCGTCGATGACGCGTGCCCAGTAAGCCGCGTCGCGTGGCAGGACGCAGTTGGCACGCACCGCCAGCGCCAGCGCGCGGGCCCGCTCGGGCGGCAGCGCCGCGGGCAGCGCGGGCTGCAGCCACGCGAACGCAGCGTCGTCGCTCAGCGCGCGCACGGCGTCGCGCTGCCAGAAATCCAGCTGCGCCGGATCGCAGCGCGCCGGCGCGCGGCCGAGGTGCGCGGTGTCGAAGGCGCGCGCCATTGCTTCGGGCCCGAGCAGGCCATGTTCGGGCGTCGTGTGGCCGAGTCGGAACAGCCAGTTGCGCAGCGCTTCGGGCAGGTAGCCTGCTTCGCGCAGCTGGCGCAGCGAAGCGGCCCCACTGCGCTTGGACAGCGGCGCACCGTCGCTGCCCACCAGCAGCGCGAGATGGCCGTAAACCGGCGGCGGCACGCCCAGTGCCGCAAACAGCAGCAGCTGCCGCGGTGTGTTGGTGAGGTGGTCCTCGCCCCGCAGCACGTGCGTCACGCCCATCGCCGCATCGTCCACGGCATTGCTGAAGAAAAACGCCGCACTCCCGTCCGAGCGCTGCACGACGAAATCACCAATGTCGTCCGACAGGAAAGCCTGGCGCCCATGTACCAGGTCGTCGAACTCGATGCGGGCACCGGCGGGCACGCGAAAGCGCAGCGTGGACGACCGCCCGTGGCCGCTGCGCTCGGCGCGCTCGGCCAGGCTGAGATCGCGGCAGGTGCCGGCGTAGCGTGGCGGGTGCCCGGCGGCAAGCTGGGTGCGCCGGCTGACGTCGAGCTCGAGCGCAGAACAGAAGCAGGGATAGAGCCTGCCCGCCGCCGCCAGGCGCGCAAGCTGCTCTGCATGCAGGCCGGCGCGCGCCGACTGCTCATAGGGCCCCGCGGGTCCGCCGACATCGGGGCCCTCGTCCCACGGCAGGCCAAGCCAGCGCAGTTCGGCGCAGAGCTGGCTGGTGAACCCACTGCGACTGCGCTCGCGGTCGGTGTCCTCGATGCGCAGGATGAAGCGGCCGCCGCCGCGTCGTGCCAGCAGCGCGTTGAACAGCGCGGTGCGCACGTTGCCGAGATGCAGCTCGCCCGTGGGGCTGGGGGCGAAGCGGGTGACAATGGGCGCGGCTGTCATTCGTGGCATGTTAACCGAGTGGCCGCGACAACCGGGCGCGCGGCGCGCGGCGGCGCTCGCTAGAATCCCCGCGTGGCTTTCCTGTTCGCTTCCGACCTGCACCTCGACGCGCGCGAGCCGGCTGCCACCGAGGCGTTCGTGCAGTGGCTGGGCAGCGGACTCGGCGGCGCTGAAGCGCTGTACCTGCTCGGCGACGTGTTCGAAACCTGGGTAGGTGATGACGACCCGGATCCCCACCATGCGCGCGTCTGCGCAGCGCTGCAGGCGGTGGCGCGCCGGGGCTTGCCGCTGTTTGCGATGCATGGCAACCGTGACTTCCTGCTCGGCGCCCGATTCGAGGCGCGCAGCGGCTGCCGGCTGCTGCCGGATCCGGTCGTGGTGCAGATGTACGGCCAGAGCGTGCTGCTGACGCACGGCGACCTGCTGTGCACCGACGACCTGCCCTACCAGGAACTGCGCAGCATCGTGCGCGACGCGCGCTGGCAGCAACGGATGCTCGCACTGCCGCTGGCACAGCGGCAGTGGCTGGCGGGTGCCGCGCGCTCGGGCAGCAAGGCGCATACGGCGCGCCAGCAGCCGACGATCATGGATACGAACGAATCCGCGGTGGCGCGCGCGGCGGCGGCCACGGGCGTCGACTGGATCATCCACGGTCACACCCACCGGCCGGCGATTCACGAGCTGCAGGTGGACGGCCGTCGCGTGCGACGCGCCGTGCTGGGCGCCTGGTACGACCGCGCGAGCGTGCTGCGCTTCGAGCGCGACGGCGCGGTGCTGGAGAACTGGGCCTGGCGGACCGGGGTCAGCCCGGCGGACCCGAGTGGAAACGGAACCGCGCGTCCGGCGCCGTAGCGAGATCCGCTTCGACTGCGGCGAGTGCCGCGAGCCGCGATGGCCATTCCGGCTGGGCCGACTGCGCGGCGCAGCGCCGCGCCCAGCCAAGATACTGGCTGGTGTGCCGTGCCTCGGAGGCATGGAGGCCGGCATACAGCGCGGCGACCGGCTCCGGCAGGCGCGCCGCGAGTCCGGCAAAGCGCTCGCAGGAACGCGCCTCGATCAGCGCGCCGGCCAGCAGCAGGTCCAGTTTGCGCGCCGCGCCGTCGCGCCGCACCGCGGCCCGCAGACCGGCACCGTAGCGCCCCGGCGATTGGCGCTCGTGACGGATGCCCATGCGCCGCATCAGCGCCTCCACCTGCTCGAAGTGGCGCAGCTCCTCGCGCGCCAGCCGCGACAGTTCGCGCGACAGCACCGCGTCGTCGGCATACGCGAACATCAGCGCGATGGCGGTCGACGCAGCCTTTTTTTCGCAATTCGCATGGTCGAGCAGCAACTCCGGCACGCGCGTGTCAGCCGCCTCGAACCAGCCGAGCGGGGTTGGCGCCGCCAGCACGGTGTCCACGGCGGCCAACATGGGAACGGGAGCCGCAGTCATGCCGCGAGCTCGGCCTGCTTGAGCGCTGCGATCTGCACGCGCAAAGCCGCGGCCAGCGCAGCGGCGGATTCATACCGGTCGTCGGGTTGCTTGGCGAGCATGCGCTCCAGCAGTGGTTGCAGCGACTGCAATGCCTCGGGCAGCTGCGGCACGGGCTGCTTGGCGTGTCGGTAGATCAGCGCCATGGCGTTGTCGGCGTCGAACGGCTTGGTGGCGGTCAGCATCTCGTACAGCACCACGCCGAGCGAGTAGATGTCGCTGCGCGCGTCGGTGGGTCGGCCATGCCCCTGCTCCGGACTCATGTAGTGCGGAGTGCCGAATATCAGCCCCTTGTCGGTGATCTCCATCTCCAGCGCACGCTGCTTGGCGAGGCCGAAGTCGATCAGCGCGATCGAGCCATCGTCACGCAGCATGACGTTGCCGGGCTTGAGATCGCGGTGCAGGATGCCGGCGTTGTGGATGGCCTCCAGCGCATGGCAGACCTCCAGCGCGTATGACAACGCGCGTACCGGCGCCATCGGACCGTTCATCTGCGTGCGCAGATCGCCGTGCGAAAAGTACTCCATGACCAGGTAGGCGTAATCGTCGGTGATGCCGAGGTCGTACAGCCGCACGATGCTCGGATGGCGGATGCCGTTGACGATCTCGTACTCCTGCAGGAAACGCTCGAAGTTCTGGTCCACGCCGTCGGTGCGCCGCACGTCGCGCGTGACCTTCAGTGCCACCAGCGTGCCGGCCTCGATGCTTTCGGCGAGAAACATCTCGCTGACGGAGCCGGCGGCGATGCGGCGGACGTGTCGGTACCCCTTCAGATAGGCACCGCCGAAGGTCTGTGCTTCGCGCGATCCGGGTCCGCTGCGCCAGTCGCCCTGCGCGTTACGCTGCCGAAGCGCAGCGGTTCGGACCGCGGTGATGAACTGCTCGTGATCGAGATCGGTGGCCGTGAACACGTCCACGACGCCGAGCGCGCGCGCGGCGGCCGGCCCATGGGCATCATCCTCGGCGGCGAGGAAGATAGTCGGCGCGAACCCGGGGCGACGGCACAGGTCACGCAGCAGCGTGAGTCCGTCGCCGCCCGCCCAGGACGCATCGACCAGCACGGCGTCGTAGCCCTGGGCGAGGAACTCCGGCAGCAACGGCCCGCGGAGCGGCGGGCTGTGCAGCACCGCGCGCGCGTCAGGCCAGACACAACTGACGTGATGACGCACCAGCGAGGCCAGCTCCGGATCGTCGTCGATCAGCAGCAGGCGCATCACGCGCCTTGCGGCTGACGGACTCCGTCAGCGAACCGCACGGATGGCGCCGCGGCCGTCGCGCCGGCGCGCCTTGGCGGCGTCCGAGCGCTCTTCGGACAAGCGCGCCAGATAGGCAGGCGTGATGTCGCCACTGACGTAGTGGCCGGAAAAGCACGACGTGTCGAATGCGCGGATCTTTGCGTTGTCGTGCAGGCAGGCCTGTACCAGGTCCTCGAGGTCCTGATAAATGAGCCAGTCGGCACCGATGACCTCGCGGACTTCATCTTCGGTGCGGCCGGCGGCAACCAGCTCGCTCGCCGCCGGCATGTCGATGCCGTAGACGTTGGGGAAGCGCACAGGCGGTGCGGCCGAGGCGAAGTACACCTTGCGCGCGCCGGCTTCGCGCGCCATGTCGATGATCTGCGCCGACGTGGTGCCACGGACAATCGAATCATCCACCAGCAGCACGGTCTTGTTGCGGAACTCGATATCGATGGCGTTGAGCTTGGAGCGCACCGATTTGTGGCGCTGGTCCTGGCCCGGCATGATGAAAGTGCGGCCGATGTAGCGGTTCTTGATGAAGCCCTCGCGGTACTTCACCCCCAGGTGCTGGGCTACCTGCTGCGCCGCCGTGCGGCTGGTGTCGGGGATCGGGATGACGACGTCGATATCGTGATTCGGCCGCTCCCGGTGGATCTTCTCTGCCAGCCGGTCGCCCATGCGCATGCGCGCACGCTGCACGGAAATATTGTCGATCTTGCTGTCGGGCCGTGCGAAGTACACGAACTCGAAGATGCACGGCGTGTGACCGACGGTGGTGACGCACTGCTGGGCATGCAGACGGCCCGCCTCGTCGATGAACACCGCCTCGCCGGGCGCGATGTCGCGCAGCGGCTTGAAACCCAGCATGTCGAGCGCGACGGACTCCGAGGCGAGCATGTACTCCGGACCCTTGGCAGTATCGCGCGTGCCGAGCACCAGCGGGCGGATACCGTTCGGGTCGCGGAAGCCGAGCACGCCGTGGCCGATCACCATGGCAACCGCCGCATAGCCGCCGCGGCAACGACGATACAACGCCGTGACCGCCGCGAAGATGTCCGCCGGCGTGACGCGTGGCGTGCCCACACGCTGCAGCTCCGAGGCCAGGACGTTCAGCAGCACTTCGGAATCCGAAGCGGAATTGAGGTGCCGGCGCTCCTCGCGCATCAGCACTTCGGCCAGCTCGGCGGCATTGGTCAGGTTGCCGTTGTGACCGAGGCAGATGCCGTACGGTGCGTTGACGTAGAACGGCTGGGACTCGGCGGCAGCGTCGAAGCCCGCAGTGGGATAGCGCACGTGTCCGATACCGACATTGCCGCGCAGTTCGAGCATGTCGTCCTGGCCGAACACGTCGCGCACCAGTCCAGAGCCCTTGCGCATGCAAAGCAGGCCATCGGCGGCGGTGACGATGCCCGCCGCATCCTGGCCGCGGTGCTGCAATACCGTCAGCGCGTCGTAAAGGCGCTGGTTGACGGGGCCGGTACCGACGATGCCAACGAGTCCACACATGCGGGTTGTCTCCGGTCTCGCGGCGCGGATGCCGCCGGCGATGTCAGGTTGCGGGGGACGACGGGCCGAACGCAGCCGAGGGCGTGCGCACTGCAGTGCCTCGGACAATCTGCCCGCTGGCGTCGCCTACGAAGCTGCGTACGGCGCTGGCGGCGATCTCGACATAGGGCATCAGCTTCGACTGGGTCCACCATGGTTCACGGTCGAGTTGCAGCCGCAGGCCCAGCATCGCGAACAGGCCAAGAATGACGACGCCGCGCAGCACACCGAAGCCGAAACCGAGGAAACGGTCCAGACCGCTGAACAGCGAGACGCGCATCGTCTTGCTGACCAGCACCGCCACCAGCGTGCCGACCGCGAGCACCGCGAACAGCGTGATGCCGCGCGCCGCCCAGAGCCGGAACGGCTCGACCGAAAGCGTGCCGCCGAGGTAGGGCGCCACCACATCGCTGTGCCGCCAGGCCATCCACAGCGCGACGATCCAGGTCGCGAAGCCCAGGGCCTCGCGCAGGAAGCCACGCACCGTGCCGAACACAGCGGAGAGTCCCAGCACCGCGATAATCGCGAGATCGATTTCTGTCATGGCGAAGTGGTCAGCAAGCGGCCGGTCACCGGGCGAGGCCGCGCATTCTACTCAAGGTTGGCTCACGACGGCGCCCTTGCGTCCCCGCGCGGACAGACGCATCGCCAGGGCCTCGGCATCCGGCCGGCTGGCGACGGGGCCGATACGCACGCGATAAAGCCGTCGGCCGCCGGACTCTACCGGCGCGACAAAGGCATCGAAGCCCGCGGACTCGACCTCGGCTGCAAGCCGTTCGGCAGCGTCGCGCGCCGCGAAACTGCCGAGCTGCACCGCAAACCCGCGACGCGCCGCCGCGTCGGCCGCCGCAGACCGTGGCACTGGCGCCGCAGTCGGCTTCACTGTGTCGGCGGATCGCGACGCGGGCTGTCCCGCGGCACGCTGCACCGGTGCCCCCGCGGCCTCCGCCACGCTCGCTGCCGCGGTGGCACGTGTGGCGGGCGCCACGCCACTGGGCGCGGTGGGCCCAGAGCTGGGTTGTGGTGGTCCGGCCGGCTTCGGCGGTGCTTGATCGGACGCGTTGGACGTGGGCCCACGCGCTTCGTCGCGCCGCAGATCGAGATCCACGGAACGCAGCGGCGCGGCATCTGCGGCCGCGGAGGGCTCCAGCGCGGCGGGCGCGCCGGTCCCAGCGGCAGGCGCGGCTGGCCGACCGGGGCCAGTCAGCAGTTCGGGGATGAAGATGACCCCGAGCACGACGAGGATGGCTGCACCCGTCAGGCGTTGTTTGGTCTGAGTGTCCAGAAGGCCTCGAATCATAACCCATGCCAAACCAGCGCCGGCCCCACCGTATGGAAAGATCCGCACACCAGAATGCGGTCCGCCGCAGCGCTGCGCCGCGCGGCCGCGGCGCAGGCCGCCGCCACGGAATCAAACAACAGCCGCTGCCCCGAAAGCCCCGCGCGGCGCTGCAACTCGCCGGCGCCGAGGCCACGCGGACCCTCGATCGTGCACAACAACCACTCATCCACGACGTCGCCAAGCGCGCCGACGATGCCCGCCGGGTCCTTGTCCGCGAGCACCCCGAGGATCGCGCGCGTGCGCGCTGCGGGGCCGCGCTCGCGCAGACTGGTCGCCAGCACCGCGGCCGCGGCCGGGTTGTGCGCGACGTCGAAGATCCACTCGGGCGCGCCTGCGAGCACCTGGAATCGGCCACGCAGGGTCGCGTTCGCGATCCCGGCGCTGAGCGCCCGCGAATCCAGCCTCGCTTGCCAGTGAGGCGCGCGCGTTTCGCATAGCGCCTCCAGCGCCGCGATCGCGGTGGCGGCATTGGCATACTGGATCGGTCCGGCCAGGGCGGGCGCAGGCAGTCCGCGGTATTGGCGGTTCCAGCCGAGCCAGTCCCAGCCGCCGCCGACAGCGGCGCGCTGCGGCCGGAAATCCACTGGCGGGCGGCGCGGCAATGCGCCACAGGCGAGCAATGCGGTATCGATCGATTGCGGGTTGTCGGCACTGCCCAGCACGGCCGGTCGCCCGGCGCGAAAGACTCCCGCCTTCTCACGCCCGATGGACTCCAGGTCCGGTCCGAGGTAATCCATGTGGTCGAGACCGATCGAGCAGACCACGGACACGTCCGGGTCGAAGGCGTTGGTGGCATCGAGGCGCCCACCGAGACCCACCTCGATGATGCCGAGTTCGATCCCTGCCTCGCAGAACGCCACATGGGCGGCCAGCGTGCTGTACTCGAAGAAAGTCAGCGGCGTCGAGCCGCGGGCCCGCTCGACCCGGTCGAAGGCGGCCAGCAGCTGCGCCTCCGCGACCTCCGCTCCGTCGATGGTGATGCGCTCCGTGTACCGCACCAGGTGCGGCGACGTGAACGTACCGGTGCGCAGCCCCATTGCGCGCGCCAGCGCGGTGAGGAAGGCCACCGTGGAACCCTTGCCGTTGGTGCCGCCGACCAGGATCGTGGGGTAAGGCAGCGTCTGCAGGCTCAGTCCGTCTGCCACGCGCCGCACACGCTCGAGTCCGAGGTCGATCGCCTGCACATGCTGACGCTGCTGATGCTCCAGCCATTCGGCCAGCGTTCTCATCGGCGGTACATCAGCAGCAGAGGGGTCGAGGCGCGCGCGTTGCTCTGGCGAAGCGGTCCGCGGTCAGGCAGGCGCCACCGCCGAACCGGGCGGCGGCGCTGCGTCGACCGGCGGTGCGGCCCCTTCGCCCAGGTCCGGATCGATCCGATCCGCCGGCGCGCCGGGCGGCAGCTTCATCAGCATGCGCAGCAGCTGCGACAGGCGATCACGCATGTCGCGACGGTCGACGATCATGTCCACCGCGCCGCGCTCCAGCAGGAACTCGCTGCGCTGGAAGCCCTCCGGCAGGGTCTCGCGCACGGTCTGCTGGATCACCCGCGGACCCGCAAAGCCGATCAGCGCGCGCGGCTCGGCGATGTTGACGTCGCCCAGCATTGCGAGGCTGGCCGAGACGCCGCCGGTGGTCGGGTCGGTCATCACCGAGATATACGGCAGGCCCTTCTGCGCCAGCAACG
>JANPDV010000292.1:0-2499 GCA_031431655.1 Gammaproteobacteria bacterium
GGCCAGGTCTGGACGCGCGCCGGCCGGCGCCAGCACCAGCACGGGTGGCGGCGAATCGTCGAACAGCGCCCGCAGTTCGCGGCACAGGCCGCCATCGGCAATCGGCGGCGCGCCGGTCGGCGCCAGGACGAAGGCGGCATCGACCATCAGCGCGTCCGGCCGCTGCGCCTTGGCCAGCTCGAGCGCCTCGGCCCGATTGCCTGCGCTGCGCACCGCAAAGCCTGCGTTGACGATCGCAGCCTCGAGCGCTGCGCGCTGCGGGGCGCCAGCGTCCACCACGAGTAACGCGCCCAGGGCACCCGCAGCGGCAGTCGCTGTCGATCCATCCTGCTGCAACTCACCTTCGGCAAGCAGCTCCGGAATGCTCAACGCCGGCGTCTTGACCACGAGCAGGGCACCCCACTCGTGCCACTCGCGCGCGGTCTCCTCGAGGAAGGCGCTGAGGTCAGGCGGCGAGTCAGCATCGCCGTCCAGCCAGCCAGCCAGCGTCGCACGCAGTTCGGGCGACAGCGGCTGCGGATGGGCGCAGCGTTCGCCGAGGGCCGCGGCCAGGTCCAGCAGGTCGGCAAGCTTGCGCGACGCGGCGGGACGGCTGGCCGCGTTCGGCTCGATGCGGGCACGCACGGCGGCGATCATGGGCTCGGGCAGCATCCAGTCTTCCAGCAGCAGCGCGGTCAGCGTGATCCGGTCGAAGCCGAAGGCCTCGCGCTCGACCTCGAGCGTGCGTGGCAGCTGTCCGCTGCGATGCTGCTCGAGCAGACGGTCGAACTCCTGCGGTTGCAAAGCCGCCAGCGCCAGCTCGCCGACGTTCAGCAGCAGCCCGAGCGTGAAGGCCTCGTCGGGGACGATCAACCGGCCGCGGCGTGCCAGGCGCTCGGCGACGACGCCGGTCGCCAGGGACCGCGCCCAGAAAGCGGCGAAGTCGAACTGCTTCGACTCGCGGGGGGCGCCGTTATCGATCAGCGAGAAGCTGAGCGTCAGCTGCCGGACGCTGCGCATGCCCAGGCGCACCACCGCATCGGCCACCGACACGGCCGCGCGCGCACTGCGCCCGGCGCTGTTGGCCGCCTTCAGCAGCCGTCCGGCCAGCGCCGGATCTCCCTGCAGTACGCGCGTGATCTCGCCCGCGCCGGTGTCATCGCGATTGGCGAGCTCCAGCAGGCGCAGGGCCACGCCTTTAGGCGACGGCAGTCGGCCGGTGCGCTTGAGATCGAGGAACTGCAGCTTTTCGGCCATTGCGCCTTCCGGGTCACTCCACGAGCGTGACGCAGGTCACGCAACTGCGGCCGACCTGCGGGGTCGACCTCTTCGTCTTGCGTGGTCTATCGGCGTGCGGCCAATGCGACTAAAGCCGCATGAGCGGATAGCGAGACCTGGTTCAGGTCGGTCGGCGGCAGACCGTCGCGGCGCTGGCCGGCAGGCTCAGCGGCAGCGGATCACCACTTTGCCGTCGCGATCATGGCCGGTCAGGGCCGCGCGCTCGCAGGCCGCAACGATTTCCTGCAGCGGGTAGACCCCGGCGATCTTGGCCACGAGTTCGCCGCGGCTCATCAGCCCGGCGAGCCGCGCGTACATCTCCCGCACCTGCGCCGCGCTGCGCCGCAGCTGGAACTGGCGCACGAAGCTGACACCGACCAGCCTGATGTCGTTGCGGAACATCAGGAAGAAGCCGAGCTCGCACGGCTGCCGCGTCATCGTGCCGTAGCTCGCCACGGTGCTGCCCGGAGCGAGGCATTCGGCCAGGCGCTGCGTCGCTGCGCCCGCCACGGCATCGAAGGCCACCTTGATCGGCGCACCGGCGACCGCGGCCCGCACGCGTTCGGCGAGATCCGGGCCATCGACCAGCACGATGTCCCCGCCGAGATCCTGCAGTTCGGCGACCAGCTCGGGGCGCCGCACCACGTTGACGGTGTGCAGGCCCTTGAGCCGCGCCAGCCGGATCACATAGCGTCCGCAGCTCGAATTGGCGGCGTTCTGGATCAGCCAGTCGCCGCGCTGCAGGTCGCCGAAATCCTCCACCAGCACCTCGGCGGTGGCGCCGTTGACCGTCAGCAGGCTGAGCTGCGCGGCATCCCCGGCGGGTGCCGGGATGCACGCAGCGGCTTTGCAGCGCACTTCCTCGCGGAACGTGCCACTGCCCAGCGCCGGAAACACGCGCTCGCCGACCGACAGGGCAGTGACGCCGGCACCGACCCGCGCGACCCGACCTATGCCCTCGAAGCCGGGCGTGCGTGGCAACGGCGGCGTGAAACTCTCATCGCCGGTGATCGTCTTGAGGTCCGCGATGTGCAGCGCCGCCGCCTCCATGCGCACGACCACCTCGTCGTCCGCTGGCGATTCCGCTGCCAGGTCCACGACCCGCAGGGCCTCTCGCGGGGTCCCGAACCGGTCCTGGACGACTGTCAGCATGGGGTTTGCATTGCGTGCGCCTGCATCGGGGGTCAATTGCCAGTGATCAGATAGCTGAGCATGCGGTCCGACGTCTGCGGCGCCCACTCG
>JANPDV010000293.1:0-16450 GCA_031431655.1 Gammaproteobacteria bacterium
GCATCGGCGCCCGCTGCACCCCGCGTCCCGGCGGTGGCATCGCACTCGCCGCACGCCGACCTCAGCGACAGCCAGGTGCTGCGCGTACTCGAGCAGCGGGTCGAGCTCGGCACGGACCCGGCGCTCGCCGGGCTGGCGTCCAGTGAGGCCGCGCGCGCCATCGAAATGCTGTCGCCGCAGGACACCCAGTCCTGGCGCGAGATCCGCACCGAGCTGCAGCGGCAGGCGACGGTGTACTTCGCCGTGCAGCTGGAGTGGTCGGTGAGTCCGATCGAGCTGGCGCGCGTGCCGGAGCTGGCGATCTTCAACGCCTATACGCTTTATCGAATCGAGGGCAACCGGCAGGGCCGCAAGTGGTTTGGCCTGAGGCTGGGCTTCTTCAAGGATTCGCATTCCGCGAAGCAGGTGGCGTACTACGTGCGTTCGGAGTTCACGACGGTCGCGGTCGTGCCGGTCAGCTCGAACGAGCGTGGCCAGGCGCAGCAGTTCGGGGCAATCGAGTTGCCCCGTTCGGACGGCCGCGCGCGTCGCAGCGGGCCTGCGGGCGACGAGGAGATCACGCTGATCGACGAGCCGCAGTCCCGGGCAGCCGCGCCGCGTGGTGCCACGCTGTCGGCCGCCGCCGAAGCGCCCGCACGTCCATTCTCCGAGTCCACCGCCGCAGCAGACCCAGAGTCGGCTGGCAGTGCGCGGCCCGCCGGACCGCGACGCGCGGGCCGGCCGCGGGGCAACGCACCGATGTCGCTGGAGGAAACGCTGGAGATCCTCGGCGCCAGTCAGCTGACCATCGACCCGGGGAAGGGCGAGCGCTTCCTCGATGGCGCCAAGCGGCCTCGACCGGATCGCCGCACCACGGTGTTCTCGAAGCTGCTTGACCGACTCAGCGACAGGCTGAAGAAATAGCGCCGTCCGCCGCGCCGCGTGCGCCTGGCGTTGCGGTCAGGACTTGCCGAAAAGCGCGTCGAGCGCACTGCGGGCTGCATCGGCCTCGCGCAGGTCGCGCGCCTTGAATGCCGCAGCTCGCGGCTTGAAGTGATCGCAGAAGTTCGCGTGCTCCTTGTCGCGCACTTCTTCGGCCGTGGGTTCGCGGCAGTGTTTCGCGATCGCCACGTCATACTCGACGCACAGCTTGCAGACGTGCAGCTCCGCGCGACAGGCGCGGCATTCGTCCAGGCGTCGCAACGGCAGGGAGAGTTCCGCCAGCGAGGCGCCGCATTTCCAGCAGACGAGGTCGTGTGCCACGCGCGCAGCTTACGGCATCCGGGCCCGAGCTCAATGCGTGCCGAGCAGCTCCGGCGGTATTGAAACAAAGGCCGCTGCACCGGGCGGTTGCCAGCGCAGCCGCAGCACGGCGCCGCCGCCAAATTCGTTGTACTCGACCCGCACCGCATAGCGTTGACCTTCGAGCAGGCGCACGGCGCGACTGGTGTCGATCGTGGGCGCATGCGGCGTCCAGTTGTCGATCACCAGCATGCCGTCCAGCCAGACCCGCACGCCGTCGTCCGACAGGGTCTGCAGGGGGAACTCGCCGGACACAGGCGCCGTCAACGTGCCGGTCCAGCGCACCGCGAAGTTGTCCGCGGGCAAGGCAGGGGCAGGTCTGCCCTGGTCCCAGTCGAAGTCCGGGTTCTCCACCCGGGTCAGCAGCGGCGCGCCGCCGGGCGTGGCGCCCGCAAAGTACTCGCCCACCAGGCCCGACGGGCCAACCCGCTCTTCGCTGCCGATCTGCTGCACATAGGCCACCAGCGGCGCGACCTCGGCATCGGTGACCGACACTCCGAGATGCGCGCGGATGGCAGCTTCGAGCGTCGGCGCGGAACCATCGTGCAGGTAAGGTGCGGTCGCCCAGGCGTCGCGCAATGACGGCGCGTCGATTCCGCTCAGCGTCTGACCGAGTCGCCGGCCGCTGCCGGGCTGCACGATCGTGCCGATGTCGTGCAGGGCACCCGTGGAACTGTCGGTGAATTCCGCGCCCGCATGGCAGCTGCTGCACCGCTCGAGGAACAGCGTCCGCCCTTCGACGGCCGCCTCGGTGAGGCTCCGGTCCCCATTGCGGAACGGGGACGCGTCGAAGGTCGCGAGCGAATCGACGTAGGCGGCGAGCGCATCCAGGTCGGCGCTCAGGCCCGCCTTTGGATCGCCGAGCGGCTGCGCGCGCGTGCCGGTGGCCAGCTGGGCCGACGACAACAGTCCCGTACCGCCCTGCATTTCGCGGATCTGCCCTTCGAAGTCCTGCACCTCGTCGAAGTTGCCGGTCCAGTGCAGTCGGCCCTGCCGCGACACGGAATGTCCGCGCAGGCTGATGGTGTTTCTCAACCCTTCGCCGAAGCCGCTGAGGTCCCAGACCCGTCCATCGTGACCACCCTCGGCATGACAGGTGCCGCAGCTCAGGTAGCTGTCGCGCGCCAGGCGCCCGTCCGCGGCGTCGTAGAACAGCTGCTTGCCACGCAGCAGCTGCGGATCCAGTCGCTCCTGCTGCTGGGTCGCGAGCACAGCGGTCTGCGGGACGTCGAGGATGCCCTGCTGCGTCAGCGGCCGCAGGTCGTAGACGCCGATGGTGCGGTCCATGAAGTTGTGCACGAACAGGCGCAGGCCATCCTGCGAGACAGTGACGGCCTGCGGCGTGCGGCCGGTGGCGACGCGCATTATCTGCCGCCCCGAATGCGCGTCGAGGATCGCCACTTCGCGGCTGGTTTCGAGAGCGACGAAGAGATACACGCCGAGTGGGTCATAGGCTGCGGCGCTCGCGACTGCGGCGTTGTCGTGATCGACGCGCGCCGTCATTTCTTCGATGTCCCGCGCCAGGTCGATGCGGGCGCTGATCGCGCGCACTGTGTTCTGGAAGTTCAGCCCCGAACCGTCGCGTAGCGCGCCGCGGAAGATGTTGTCCTGCTTGGCGGGAACCCATGCCTGCGTGCCGTCGGGCGAGATCGCCGCTGCGCCGAGGTAGTTTGGAACGCCGCCCCCGGAATTCTCCGTATCGACGGCCCGGCTCGGGTTCAGCACGATGCGTCGTGCCGCAGACGTCAGGCGCGTGTCGATCGCGAAGATCTCGCCGCCCGAGTCGGCGTTCGGACTCGCGACGGCCGTGTGCTCGCCAGGCACGGGTCGCGAGATGAACTGCGAGACGTAGAGCGTAAGCCCGTCTGCGCTGATCGACAGGTTCCGCGGCGCACCGTCCACGCTGAACAGCGCATCCATGACGAAATCGTCGGTCCGGTAGCGGTGCAGCTGCCTGGTACCCTCGAGCGCAATGTAGGCTTGCGGCTCGGTCGGCGAGACCGCAATGCCGCGCGGCTGCGAGCCTGCCGGCAGCGGCATGCGCTGCACGACGCGCAGACTGGCCGCATCGATCACGCTGATCGTGGCCGACAGCGTGTTTACAACCCACACCTGTCCCGAGCTCGTGATCGCAAGTGACTGTGGCACGCGATCCACCGGGATCTCCGCAATACGCGCCAGGGTGACGGAGTCGAAGACCGTGACCGAGTCGCCGTCGGGGTTCGCGACCCACAGGCGCGGATTGCCGGTCGCGCGCCGTTCCAGCAGCAAGCCGCTGGACAGGGCAGGCGAATTCGGCGTGGTGGGCAGATAGACGGTCTGCGGAAAGCTCCGCACGACGCTCTGGCCGGTGTCATCGGTGATCGAAACGGTCACCGCATAGATGCCGCCACGGAGATAGGCGTGCCGCGCCGTCGGCTCGCTGGACCAGGCGGTGTCATCGCTGCCGTCGCCGAAGTTCCAGCGATAGACCGGGTTGACGCCGCCCGCGACGCTGATGCTGAAGCTCGCTGCTGCGCCTGCCAGCGCCGGTGCCGCAGCAGGCAGCGCGCGCACTTCGATCTCGCGGGGATCGCGCACCGTCCAGACAAATCCAGTGGAGGCCGAGTTGACCCCGTCGCTGGCGACCACGCCCACCGTGTAGATGCCCGTGCGGGTCGGCGTGCCGCTGATGACGCCGGTTGCAGCATCGAGGCTCAGGCCGGTGGGCAGGCCCGTCGCCGTGAACGTCAGCGGGTCCCCGTTCGGATCCGAGGCTTCGATCGGCAGGGTGATGCTCGCCGGCAGATCGGTGGACTGGTTGGCGATCGAGGCGAGCGTCGGCGTGATCTGCGGATCCGGGTTCGCCGCGATACCGATGCTGACGATCTCGGCTACCGACGGCACGCCGGCCTGATCGATCACGAACAGCATGTAGTAGCCGGGGGGCGCTTCGCTGGCGCGCGTCGGTGCCTGCACGTTCAGGCGGGATCCGGCAGCGACGAACGTCAGTTCGAGGAAGCGCTGGTCCTGGTTGAACGAATGCGTCGCCGATCCGGTCTTTACCAGAGTCACCCGCGCCACGTTTTCCGCCAGTGGCACGTCCAGTGCAAACGTGCGGCCGATATCGATCGCGCTGGGTGCGCTGTCGATCTGCGGGCGCGGGGCGCGCCTGCCGTCAGGCGCAAAGAGGTAGGGGGGGTAATAGAGCTCGGCGTTGCGGTTGGTCAGCGGCAGCGGATTGAGTGGTGCCGAGGCACCGCCACCGACGACCAGCACGCTGGCATCCGGCAACAGCAGCGCATTCGAGTGGTACAGCCGCGGCACCGCACCGCTTGCGCCGACACGCCACTGGCCGGTCTGCGGATTCCAGATCTCGGCGCTGTTGTTGACGTCGACCAGTTCGTTTGCGATCCGGCTGCCGCTCGTGGCCAGCACATCGCCGTTCGGCAGCAGGGTCCCGACCACCCATTGTCGTTGCGAGGACATCGACTGCGTAGGGGTCAGCACCGGTGTCCCGCTGCGCACGTCGATGACGATGGCGCCATTGCCGTTGCCGCCGAACTGCAGGATGCGGCCGCTGCGGAACATGACGCTGGACGAACTCCAGCCGACGTAGAAGCCGGGAATGAACCCGGCGCCGGTCATGCGTCCTGTGGCGGGATCGATGAAGTACATGCGGCCGTCGACGTCGTAACCAAAGACGCGGTTGTCCGCCTGCAGGTGATTGCGCGGGTAGAACCAGCGCAGTGCGCTGGTATCCGCTCCCGGCAGGAGACGGAAGTTGCCCGAGCGATCGCGAATCTCCGGGCGATCGAAACCGGAATCGCCGCCCATGAGCAGCATCTCGCCGTTGGTCAGCATCGTCGTCGTCGCGTACCAGCGTGCACGGTTCATCGTGCCGCCCCTGCTGAGCACGTCGGGGGAGGCACTCGACGCGGCGGCAGACCACAACGCGTCGAGCGGGACGGGTACGAATGCTGCGCTGCCCGGCGTCTGCCAGCGCCAGCGCATGGTTGCACCTCCGCCCACGTCGTTGAACTCGAGGGTGACGTCGTAGCGTTGTCCAGCCGTCAGCTCGATCGGCGCGCTGGTGTCGATCGTTGGCGCGTGGGGCGCCCAGTTGTCGATCAGCCGCACGCCGTTGATCGTCAAGCGCACGCCGTCGTCAGACAGGGTCTGGAAGCGGTGCGCGCCGCTGGTCGCCGGAGTCAGCGTGCCGGTCCAGCGCACCGCGAAGTTGTCGTTGCCGATTCCCGGTGCGGGCGCGGCCGTTCCCCAGTCGAAGTCGACGTTCTCGTTGCGCTCGAACACCGCGTTGCCGGTCAGGGCGGGATTCGGGAAGTACTGGCCGAGGAGTCCCGCAACGCTGCCGCTGCCAGCGACGGCGGTCGTCCCCATGGTCAGCAGCGTGGTCGCGGCAGTGCCGATATTCAGCGTGCGGCCGCCGCTCCAGATGTCGCCGCCGCCGATGAACACCGTGCGCGTGCCAGGCACGACCAGCGGCGTGCTGCAGAACAGGTCCACTCCGGTGTTGTTCGAACGCACGACCTGGCCGCGATCAGGTGCGCCGATCCCTTCCCAGACCGCGTACTCGATGTATCCGGTCTGCTGACCAGTCGTGGCGCTGCCATAGCTCAGCACCCTGCCATCGGGCAGCAGCACCACGTGGACGGCGACCAGGGGCCAGTCGAACACCCGCGACCACATGCCGCGCTCGTTGGCATCCCGCGGGATTACGGCGCCGGGTTCGATGTAGACGTCCGCGCTGACTTTGCCTGCCGCCGCGGTTGCTGCCGCCTTCGAAGCCGCGGCCTGGAGGTCCGCACGGGACGGATCGGCTGGGCTGCAAGCCGCCAGCAGCACTGCGCCGACGAGCGCGAAAACGATATGTAAACAGGCTCGCGAACGACGACCCCGTCCGTGGTTTTGCATAAGACGGCCGGACTTAAGCTGCATGTGTGACCCGTGTCACGAAGCAAAGTCCGTGCCGTCATTTCACGAGATCAGCGCAATCAGTGCGTTGCCGCTGACAGGGGAATTGCGGCATTGGTCTTCTGTAAGATTCTCCGACTCTCAGTCTCTCGACCCGTTGGTGCGTCGGCCCAAAAGCCCTGCCAGGGCTGCCGCCGTATGCGATCGCGCCCGGATTGGCGCCGACGCGGACAGATCCTGTGGCGTGCCCTTCGCGACCACGCGTCCGCCGCCAGCGCCTGCTTCCGGCCCCATGTCGATCAGCCAGTCGGCCTCGGCCATCACATCGAGGTTATGTTCGACCACGACCACGGTATTGCCGGCGTCGACCAGCCGATGCAGCACCGCCACCAGCTTCTGCACGTCGGCCATGTGCAGCCCGACGGTTGGTTCGTCGAGCACGTAGAGCGTGTGCGGGGCGCGTGACGCGCGCGCGCCCGGTCGGGGCAGCGCCTGGGTGCGCACCTTGGCAAGTTCGGTCACGAGCTTGAGACGCTGCGCTTCCCCGCCGCTCAGCGTGGGACTTTGCTGACCCAGCGTCAGGTAGCCGAGGCCAACCTCGGCCAGCAGCGTGAGGGTACCGTGCACGCCGGAATGCGCGCCGAACACCTCGAGCGCAGCTTCGATGTTCAGCTGCAGCACGTCGGCAATCGTCAGCCCGCCCCATTGCACGTCCAGCGTCTCGCGATTGAAGCGCCGGCCGCCGCACACGTCGCAGAGCACCTTCACGTCGGGCAGGAAACTCATCTCGATCGTCCGCGTGCCCTGGCCTTCGCAACCCGCGCAGCGACCGTCGCCGGAATTGAACGAGAAGCGGGTCGGCGTGTAACCGCGCAGCTTCGACTCGGTGGCGCCCGCGAAGATCCGCCGGATGTCGTCCCAGATGCCGACGTAGGTGGCGGGGGTCGAGCGCGGCGTCTTGCCGATCGGCGTCTGGTCCACTTCCAGCACGCGGTCCACTGCCTCGAGGCCGCGGATGGCGCGGCATCCGATGCGCGCCGCGGTTGGGGCGCTGGCATTGGCAAACAGCACGTCACGCGCCAGGGTCGATTTGCCCGAACCGCTGACGCCCGTGATCACCGTCAGCCGGCCGAGCGGAATACGCACATCGACGCGCGCCAGGTTGTGCAGGTCGGCAGCCTCGATCTCGATGGCCGGTGTGTCGCGCCGTACGCGCCGCCGCGGCGCAGCCGGATGCGGCGCCGGCTCGCGCAGGAAGCGGCCGGTGATCGACGCGGGCGTGCGCATCAGGTCCGCTGCCGTGCCCTGCGCCACGACCTGCCCGCCGCGTACGCCGGCGCCGGGGCCAAGGTCGATCACGTGATCGGCGCGCAGGATGGTGTCTTCGTCGTGCTCGACGACGATCAGGGTGTTGCGGTTCGCCGCCAGGGCGCTGAGCGCGTCGAGCAGCACCGCGTTGTCGCGCGGGTGCAGGCCGATCGTGGGTTCGTCCAGCACGTAGCAGACGCCGCGCAGGTTGGAACCGAGCTGCGCCGCGAGCCGGATCCGCTGCGATTCGCCGCCAGAGAGCGTCGGCGCGGCGCGGTCCAGCTGCAGGTAACCGAGGCCGACGCGCGCCAGGAACTGCAGCCGTCCGCGGATCTCGCCGAGCAGGTCGCGGGCAATCGCAGTTTCGCGTGCGTTCAGCTTCAGGCTGCCGAAGAAGCGCGCGACCGCGTCTATCGGTTCACAGGTCAGTGCGCCGATCGAGCGCTCGCGAAACCGCACATGCAGCGCGATGGGGTTGAGCCGCTGGCCGTTGCAGCTCTCGCAGGGCCCGCCAGCGGCCGCATCGGCCGTGGTGGCGGTCTCGCGCGCGATCTCGCGCGCGATTCGTTCGCTGGCGTTCTGCTCGGCATCGCGCTTCGACGCCACCGGCGCGCCGCCCGCGAGCCCCGTGCCGGTGCAGTCGACGCACCAGCCGACGCTGGAATTGAACGACAGCAGCCGCGGGTCCAGTTCCGCGAAGCTGTCCCCGCAGCTGGGGCAGGCGCGCCGCGTTGAAAAGATTCGCGCCTGTCCGGAATCGCCTGCGGCGACGATGCGCACCACTCCCTTGCCGAACTCCAGCGCGCGGGACAGGGCCTCGCGCAGCGGGGTCTCGGCGTTGGCAGCGATGCGCAGCTGCGCCACCGGCAGTTCGATGTCGTGGTCCTTGAACCGGTCCAGCCGTGCGAACGGCTTCACCGGCACCAGCGCACCATCGACGCGCAGCTGCGGGTAGCCCTTGGCAGCGGCCCATTTGGCGAGGTCCGTGTACAGGCCCTTGCGTGCGCTGACCAGCGGCGCCAGCACCAGCACGTTGCGACCACGGAATTCGTGCAGCACTCTTGCCAGCAGCGACTCCGGCGTCTGCGGCTCGATCGCGAGGTCGCAGCGCGGACAGAACTGCGTGCCCAGCTTCACGTACAGCAGCCGCAGGAAATGATAGATCTCGGTCAGCGTGGCCACCGTGCTCTTGATGCCGCCGCGGCTGGTGCGCTGCTCGATCGCCACCGTCGGCGGGATGCCGAATATCGCATCGACGTCCGGGCGCGACGCGGGTTGCACGAACTGCCGTGCGTAGGCGTTCAGGGATTCCAGGTAGCGCCGCTGGCCTTCGTTGAACAGGATGTCGAAGGCGAGCGTCGACTTGCCCGAGCCGGAGACGCCCGTCAGCACGGTGAAGCGCTCGCGCGGAATCAGCACGTCGATGTTCTTGAGGTTGTGCTCGCGCGCCGCGCGAACGCTGATCTGCGGCGCGCCGTGCTGCCGCGCAGCCGGGCCGGGCGCCTGCCCACCGAAATGGCCTGGTGACTCCGCAACGCCGACGTTGCGGCGGTACTGCGCGAGCGCCCGCCCCGTGTGCGAGCCAGGCATCAGTGCCACGGCATCGGGCGTGCCTGCCGCGACGACGCGCCCACCGCCGGCGCCGCCTTCCGGTCCGAGGTCGATCAGCCAGTCCGCCGCGCCGATCACGTCGAGGTTGTGTTCGACGATCACCAGCGAATGGCCGGCGGCGATCAGCTTGTCGAATGCGCCGAGCAGCCGGGCCACATCCTCGAAGTGCAGGCCGGTGGTCGGTTCGTCGAACAGGAACAGCCGGCCGCGCGCGGTCGCCACGGCGGATTCGGCCAGGAAGCCCGCCAGCTTGAGGCGCTGCGCCTCGCCGCCCGAGAGCGTGGGCACGGGCTGCCCGAGCTTCAGGTAGTCCAGGCCGACATCGAGCAGCGGCTGCAGACGTCGCGCCAGTTCGGCACTGTCGGCATAGAACGCCAGCGCTTCGGTGATCGTCATCTGCAGCACGTCGGCGATGCTGGCCTCGCGGCCGTCGCTGCCGCGATCGCGGACTTCGAGCGTCTCGGCGCGGTAGCGCTTGCCGTCGCATTCGCCGCAGCGCAGGTAGACGTCCGACAGGAACTGCATCTCGACGTGCTCGAAGCCATTGCCGCCGCAGGCAGGGCAGCGGCCGGTGCCCGCATTGAAGCTGAAGGTGCTGGCGGTGTAGCGGCGCTCGCGCGCCAGCGGCAGCTTCGCGAAGCGCTCGCGGATCACGTCGAACGCGCCGACGAAGCTGGCGGGGTTCGAGCGGGTGGTGCGGCCGATCGGGGTCTGGTCCACCAGCACCGCGGCTTCGATCAGCTCCGCGCCCTCGAGCGCGGCAAAGGCACCCGGTGTCTCGGCGGGCTGGCCCTTGGCCTTGCGCAGCGCCGGATAGAGCACATCCTGCACCAGCGTCGACTTGCCCGAGCCCGAGACGCCGGTGATGCAGACGCGCTGGCCGAGCGGAATCGACACATCGATCTGTTGCAGGTTGTGTTCCGCAGCGCCGCGCAGGTGCAGCCAGCGCGTGCTGGCCGCGCCCGTCGCCTGCTGCGGGCGGGGGCGCGCCGCAAGCTGGCGACGGCCCGAAAGCCACGCGCCGGTGAGGGACTGCGGGTGCGAGCGCACGCCCGCAGGCGTGTCGAAGCAGACGATCTGCCCGCCGCGCTCGCCCGCGCCCGGACCCATGTCGAGGATACGGTCCGCTTCGAGCATGATCTGCGGGTCGTGCTCGACGATCACCAGCGAGTTGCCCGCATCGCGCAGCCGATGCATCACGTCGATCACGCGCTGCATGTCGCGCGGATGCAGGCCGATGGACGGTTCATCCAGCACGAACAGCGTGTTGACCAGCGAAGTGCCGAGCGCCGTCGTGAGATTGATGCGCTGCACCTCGCCGCCTGACAGCGTGCGCGACTGGCGGTCCAGCGTGAGGTAGCCGAGCCCCGTTTCGTTGAGGAACCGCAGCCGCGAGCGGATTTCCGCCAGCAGCAGGTCGGTTGCTGCATCGAGTTCACCGGGCAGGCGCAGCCCGTCCATGAACTGCCGCACCTCGGACAGCGGTCGAAGCATCAGGTCGTGCAGGCAGAGCCCGGGCAGGGCGCGCATTGCTGCGTCATCGAGTGTCACGCCCTTCGGCCTGAAGCGCGGCTCGCCCGGTGCTGCGGGTTCGCGCCCGAGCCGCCACAGCAGCGACTCGGGGCGCAGCCGCGCGCCGTCGCAGGCACCGCAGGGCGTGTAGCTGCGATAGCGCGACAGCAGCACGCGGATGTGCATCTTGTAGGCCTTGGTCTCCAGCCACTCGAAGAAGCGTCGCACGCCGTACCAGACGTTCTTCGCCCACTTCCCCTCGCCATCGATCACCCAGCGACGCTGCTCTGCGGTCAGCTGGTTGAACGGCACGTCGAGCGGGATACCGCGCTTGCGTCCGAGCTTCTCCATGTCCTCCTGGCACTCCGAGTACGACTCGGTCTGCCAGGGCTTGATCGCGCCATCCTGCAGCGTGCGCGACTCGTCGGGAATCACCAGCCCGTAGTCCACGCCGATGACGCGTCCGAAGCCGCGGCAGGTTTCGCAGGCGCCGCTCGGCGAGTTGAACGAGAACGCGCCCGGAGTCGGATCGCGGTAGGCAAGATCGCATTCGGCGCAGTGCAGGTCCTGCGAAAAACGCCAGGTCGCAAGCGCCGGTGCGAGGTCAGCCTCGGCGGCGCCCGCCTCCACCAGGTGTACCCGCAGCCGGCCCTGGCCGATCCGCAGCGCCGCCTCGACCGACTCGGCAAGGCGCGCCCGGGAATCCGGATTGAGCCGCAGTCGGTCCTGGATGATCTCGACGCTGCGCGCGCTGCGGCTGCGGATGCGCGTGTAGCCCTGCCGCGCCAGCAGCTCGCGCACCTCGGCGGCCTTGAAGTTCTTCGGAATCGGCACTTCGAAGCAGACCAGAGCCAGTGGTGCGCCCGGGGCGGCCGCAGCGCGCTGCAGGCAGTCCGTGACGATCGAAGTCGCGCTGTCGCGCCGCACCTCCCGGCCGCAGTTCGAGCAATTCAGGTGCGCAGCGCGTGCGAACAGCAGCTTCAGATGGTCATTCAGCTCCGTCATCGTGCCCACGGTCGAGCGCGACGTGCGCACCGGGTTGGTCTGGTCGATCGCGATCGCCGGCGGGATGCCGTCGATCCGGTCGACCGCCGGCTTGTCCATGCGGTCCAGGAACTGCCGCGCATAGGGCGAGAAGGTCTCGACGTAGCGGCGCTGGCCCTCGGCATACAGCGTGTCGAACACCAGCGAGGACTTGCCCGAACCGGACACGCCAGTCACGACAATCAGCTGGCGGGTCGGGATGTCGATGTCGAGGTTGCGCAGGTTGTTCTGGCGCGCGCCGCGCACCACGATGGCTTCTTCAGCCAGTTCCGGCAGGATGTTCATAAGGGATGGGGCATGTTGACCGATACCGCTGGTGGCTGCTACGGGCGGCCCCTTCTACGTAGTAGCCCGCATGGCACGTGTCGCGGCGGCGAGCCAGCGTACTGTGTCAGACTCGACGCAGTGGCGAATGTGGAGCGCAACGCATGAAGAACCTGCAGAACGGCCGGAGTTCCGGGCGCTGGGCGCAAGTGGTGACAGTTCAACGGGTCGCAGGCATTGCGGTTGCGGCGATCGCGCAGCTGCTGCTCGCCGTTCCCGGGACCGCTGGCGCAGCGCCCGTGGCCGCTCGCGAGCTGCAGGCCGCGCTCGCCCTCACTGGCGACCCGGCACGCGGTGCCGCGCTGTTCGACACCTGCGCGGCCTGTCACGGGCGCGACGGTGGCGGGGCCAGAGATGGCACGGTGCCGGCCATTGCCGGGCAACACTACCCGGTGCTGGTGGCGGCACTGGTCGCGTTCCGCTCGCGGGGCCGCAACGACATCCGCATGGAGCATTTCGCGGACCGGCGCCACCTGCAGGGCGCGCAGGACCTCGCGGACGTGGCTTCGGTGGTGGCGCGTCTGCCACCGACCCGCGACATCGGCCTGGGTGATGGCCGCAACCTGTCCGCGGGTACGGCGCTCTACTTCCGCGCCTGCGCCGGTTGCCACGGCACGAGCGGGCAGGGCAAGCCGGAGTCTCGCGTACCGCGCCTCGCCGGGCAGCACTATGAGTATCTGCTGCGCCAGCTGGAAGACACGCTCTCCGCGCGACGCCCCACCATGCTGCCGGATCATGCAGCGCTGCTGCGCGCACCGGCGGCCAGCGCCGAGCAATTGACAGGAGTGGCGGACTACCTGTCGCGGGTCGGCCTCAATCGCTAGCAGATCCTAGAGCGGCACCGGCCCGATCATCAGCGGTCGCTGATGCCGCGGCCGAGCCAGGATGCCGCTGCGGAAGCCGCGCGGCTTCACCACGAGCACGTCGCAGGCGACACGGTCGATCTCGCGTTCTGCGGTGTTGCCCACGAACAGCCGTTTCAGGCCGCGGCGTGACACGGCACCCATTACCAGCACTGCGGCCTTGGACGCGCGCAGCGCGGCGTCGACCACGTCTGGCACTGGACCCGCATCGCAGTGCTCGTTCGCGCGTTTTACGCCGGCCGGCCCAACCAGCCGCTGGAACGCGCGACGTATGCGTGCTTCGTGTTTGGCCTCGACTTCGGCCGGCAGCCATGGTGGCGCGGGCATGCTGGCGACCGCGGGCAGACTCACCGCCAGTGGCAACCAGGCGTGCACCGCGTGCAGGCTTCCACCCAGGCCCCGCGCCAGCCGCGCCCCGCTGGCGAGCAGCTGTCGGTCGAGCGAAGCCGGCTTGTCCGCGGCGTGGAAGGGATCCACGGCCACGAGCACTGCGCCACGGCGGTAGTTGCGCGTGCCCTTCAACAGCAGCAGCGGCAGCGGGCAGCTGCGGATCAGCTCCCAATCGGTGTTGCGAAGGAAGAAGCGCGCGCCGGTGCGGTGCGGCCGGACCTCGACAACGACGATGTCGGCCTTGATGCTCGCGGCGCGGCGCAGGATCGCCTCGTGCGCCGGATAATCCCAGTCCACGTGCGTGGTCACCTTGATGCCGCGCAGCACGGTGCCGCGCGCGCTGCGCGCCAGCCGCTTCGTGGCGTCTGCCGCGAGGCTGTCGAAGACCGCGTCGAGCGATCGGCCGGCGCTCTCGGCGCGTGCCCGGTCGACCGCCACGGTTTCGGTCAACGCATGGTAGATCTCCAGCTTTGCGCCCTTGCCCGCCAGCGAAGCGAGCCGCCGCAGCGACGCCGGAGCGATCCGCTCGACGTCACGCACCGCAAACAGAATCCGCTTGTAGCCAGCACGCATTGAGTTCTCCCGTCCGGGGCAAGGGTCGAGGCTGTTCCGCTGGCCAGCATGGAACCGAAGCGCATGCCAGCCCATACGCAGTTGTACGCAGCGCGCCTGCGCGGGGTCAACCGGGCTGGCCCTAAGGCTGCGAATTCGGGGCAAGCGCAAGCACGGCATCGACCAGCTGGCCGTTGCCGTCAGCCGGGTTCGTCTGCATTCCGAGCGAGTGCGCCAGTTCGATCATGGGCTGGTTGGTGGCGAGCACGCTGCCGTAAAGCGTGGCAAGCCCGCGCGCCCGCGCGTATGCGATCAACTCCGCCAGCAGTCGCCGCCCGACGCCGCGGCCCTGCCAGGCATCGGCCACGGCCACCGCGAACTCGGCGCGCCGCGAGCCGGGTGCGTCGGTTGCGTAGCGCGCGACGGCGATCAGCGGCTCGCCGGCCGCATCGGGCAGGCTGGCAACCAGCGCCATCGATTCGTGATAGTCCACATCCACCAGGTTGCGGATGAACTGCGCCGACGGCTCGCGCAGCGCGTACATGAGCCGGTTGTACAGGGTCGCCTCGCTCAGCGAGCCGATGAAGGCGCGTTCGCGCCCGGCGTCGTCCGTGGAAATCGCACGGATGCGATACGGCACGCCGTCGCGGGTCGTCGCCGCGCGCGGCGCAAAGGCGTCGTCAGGCTGAATGAGTCGCGCCGGACCGGCCGTCGCCGATGCGTTCCGAATCCATCACCATGCGCACCAGCTGCGCCAGTGAACGCGCCTGCATCTTCTCCATGACGCGGGCCCGGTGGATCTCCACCGTGCGCTGACTGACATTGAGCGCGCCGGCCACCACCTTGTTGGCCTTGCCGGCCACGATCAGCTGCAGTACCTCGCGTTCGCGCGGCGTCAGCGAATCCAGCCGCTCGCGGATTCCATCCACGGCCTTGAGCGACTGTCGGTTCTCGGCATCGCGCTCCAGGGCGCGCTGCACGCGATCCAGCAGGTCCTGGTCGCGGAACGGCTTCTGCAGGAAATCGAAGGCGCCGTGCTGCATCGCCTCCACGGCCATCGGGATGTCGCCGTGCCCGGTGATGAAGATCACCGGGATCATGGCGCCCCGCACCGACAGCTCATGCTGCAGCTCCATGCCGCTCATGCCCGGCATGCGCACGTCCAGTACCAGGCAGCCGGCCTGGCCCGGGCTATAGCTGCGCAGGAAGTCGGCGGCCGATCCGAAGCAGGTCGTCGGCAGGCTCATGGAGCGGAACAGCAGCCGCAGTGAGCTGCGCACCGCGTCGTCGTCGTCGACGACGAACACCATCGGCGCCCGGTCGCCGTTGTCGTGAGAGGCATGGGTCATGAACTACTCCCGTTCTCGAGTGGCAGGCGCAGCCGGAAGCAAGCGCCTCGTGGTTCGTTGGGACGGTACTCCAGCGTACCCCGATGCGCTTTGGCGATCGAGCGGCTGATGGCGAGCCCGAGACCGGTGCCGTCGGGCTTGGTCGTGACAAAGGGATCGAACATCTGCCCGACGAGTTCCGCCGGTACCCCGGGGCCGCTGTCGCAGACGTCGATGCAGCAGTCCCCGCCGGCGACGGTTACACGCACCAGGACGTCGCGTGACTCAGCTGGCTCGGAGCGTACCGCGTCCATCGCGTTGCGGATCAGGTTCAGCAGCACCTGCTGAATCTGGATCCGGTCGACGCAGACCTTCGGCAGTGGCGGCTCGACCTTGTGCCGCAGGCGGATGTCGCGCAGCCGGGCATCGCTGGTGCAGAGCCCGAGCGCGTCCTCGATGAGCTGTTCCAAGTCGGCCGGCTCGGGTTCGGATGGTTGATTCTTCACCAGGCCGCGCATCCGCCGGATGATCTCGCCGGCGCGCAGGGCCTGGTTGGCGATCTGGCCGAGCGCATCGCGCACTTCCTGCGGATCATGGTCATCGCGCGCGAGCAGCCGGCCGGCCGCCTGGGCGAAGTTGGCGATCGCCGCCAGCGGCTGGTTGACCTCGTGCGCGAAGCCGGCAGCCATTTCGCCCATGGTGGCGAGGTTCGAGACCCGCGCCATCCGCTGATGGGCCAGGCGCGCCTCCTCGGCGCTGCGCACGCTGTCCGTGACGTCCATCACCGTACCAAGCACGCGCACCCGGTCGTCGTCGGTGCGCTCGATCTGGTACTTCGTGTGCACGGCCCTCACCGACCGATCAGGCAGCACGATACGGTAATCCGACTCGAAGATGCCTTCGGTGGCGGCACGCTGCACGAACGCCCGGTGCAGATCCGCGAGGTCCTCCGGATGAACGCGCGTTGTCAGCAGTGCCGTCGTGACGCGTTCGACAGCGGGGTCGATCCCGAAGATCCGGCGCACTTCCGGCGACCAGTAGTCGGAGTCGGACTCGGGGTGGGTGACGACGTAGTTGCCGATGTGCGCGATGGCCTGCGCCTGGTCGAGCAGTTGCTGCAACTGGTGAACCGCCAGCTCCGCCGCGCGCCGCTCGGTGACATCATCGCCGGAGCACAGCAGGCTGATGCCGCCCGAGGCCGGGTCCTGCACCGTGATGCAGCGCCAGTCGATCAGCCGGTCCGCGCCGCTCGCACTGCGCAGCCGGTACTCGAACCGTGTCTCCGTGCCCACCGCGGCGCCGCGATCCGCCGCGGCAACCAGC
>JANPDV010000294.1:0-1866 GCA_031431655.1 Gammaproteobacteria bacterium
CAATGGAACAGGGGCGGCGTGCCGCCTGCGGGGCCCTCGGGCTGCCGCTCGAGCTGCAGTCGGGGGCCGCCATGCCCCTGCCCTCCGGCGTCTACACCGTGCCCGAGATGGCCACCGTCGGCCTGGACGCGGCCGAGGCCGCGCGTCGCGGCATGGTGGTGCGGATCGGCCGATCGAGCTTCGCGGAGATCGCCCGTGGCCGGATCGCAGGCTGCACCGACGGGCTGCTGAAGCTGGTCGCCGATGAATCCGGGCAGCGGCTGCTCGGCGTGCAGGTCGTCGGGGACGGGGCAACGGAACTGGTGCACCTCGGGCAGCTCGCAATCGCCGCCCGCATGCCGGTCGAGGCCCTGGTGGAGACCGTGTTCAACTTTCCGACATTCGCTGAAGCCTACCGGGTCGCCGCCCTCGACCTGCTGCGCCAGGCCCGGATGCCCACGACACGGCCTGCCGAGGTTACAATTAGTAAGCCTGGCTGATCATCAGCTAGGCTCACCGAATGCGCCTGAAACGCACTACGCCGTTCGGCACGCTCGGTTTCCTGGTCTACGACGTCGCGCGGATGCTGCGACGCGAGTCCGCGGCGGTCGCCCGGCGCGGCGCATTGCCGCAGTCGCAGTGGCGCGCGCTGCTGCACCTCACCCGGATGCAGGGCTGCCGCCAGCATGAACTGGCCGATGTACTCGAGGTGCGCGCGGTCTCGCTCGGCCGCGTGCTCGACCGCCTGGAGCGCGCCGGCCTCGTCCAGCGACGTGCCGACCCAAGTGACCGGCGCGCCCGTCTGCTGTTCCTTACCCGGCGCGCCGACGGCACGCTGCGCCAGGTCCAGCAGCACGCGGCGGGCGTCCGCGAACGGGCGATGCTTGGTGTATCCGCGAAACAGGAGGCCATGGTGGTCAGCGCGCTCGAGGCGATGCGCCGCAACCTGCAGCGGCCCGCCATCGCGCGCCGCGCGAGGCCCGCGAGGCCCGCGAGGCCACCAACGACCGTGCGGGCGCCCGCTGATGAATGACGCGGTCAAACCGCACGTCGCCGCGCCGTCCGCCAACTCGCAGGGGACGGCACTGCGCACGCGGCGAGTCTTCCTGCTCTGGGTCGTGCCGCTGTTGGTTGCTGCGACGGCGACCGTGGTCTACTTCAGCGGACAGCGCTACGTGAGCAGCGAGAACGCCTTCGTCAAGACCGACCACACCACCGTGAGCGCCGAGGTCAGTGGCACGATCAAGGCCGTGCTGGTCACCGAGAACCAGCCAGTCGCCAGCGGCACGCCGCTGCTGGAACTGGACGCTGTCGGACGGCAGATCGAAGTCCAGCGCGCCGAAGCGCGCGTGGCCGCCGCGCGTATGCGCATCAGCACACTGCGTGCCCAGGGCCGCGAGAAGCGCAGCGAGCTGAGCGTCGCGCAACAGGACGCCCGGTTCGCCGATCGGGAACTCTCACGGCTCACCGGCCTTGCTGAGCGGCGCCTGGTCGCCCAGACCAGCCTGGACACGGCCGAACGCGCCGTGGCCGCCGCGCGCGGCAAGGTCGAGATCCTCACGCGCGACGTCGAGCAGCTGGAGGCGCAACTGGGTGACGCGGCCGGCGGCGATACGGATCGACATCCCGACGTGGCAACGGCCCGCGCCGAACTGGCGCAGGCGCGGCTCGACGAAACGCGCACGCGGATCACGGCGCCCCGAGCCGGCATCGTGGCGCGCCTGCCCCACGTCGGCGACCGGCTCGAAGCCGGCAAGCCCGCGCTGGCGATCGTCGCCAACCAGGCGCCGTGGATCGAGGCCAACCTGAAGGAGACGGAGCTGGAATTCGTTCGCGTCGGCCAGCCGGTGCTGATCCGCGTCGACACCTATGGCAGCCGCGACTGGC
>JANPDV010000295.1:0-4243 GCA_031431655.1 Gammaproteobacteria bacterium
CCAGCCGTTCAAGATGCGCAAGGCCGAGCTGCTCGCCACACTCAACCAGTTCCTGGTCGACCAGCACATGGCCGGTCGCAAGGTTCTGCTGATCGTTGACGAGGCGCAGAACCTTTCGCTGCGCGTACTCGAAGAAGTACGCATGCTGTCCGGGGTCGAGACCACCAAGGAAAAGGTGCTGCGCATCATCCTGGCGGGCCAGCCGGAGCTGAACCAGAAGCTCGACGCGCCTGAACTGGTGCAGCTGGTGCAGCGCGTGCGCCTGCGCTTTCACCTCTCCACCCTGTCGCGCGAGGAAGTGGAGGCCTACATCCGGCATCGCCTGGATGTGGCCGGCGCCGAGGGCCGCGAAATCTTCGTGCCCGAGACGTTCGACAAGATCTTCCGTTACACGGGCGGCACGCCGCGTCTGACCAACACGCTGTGCGACACGGCGATGATGGCGGCCTACAGCGCGGATCGTGACCAGGTGACGATGGAGGATCTGGACGCGGCACTCGAGGAACTGCAGTGGCCGGAATTCGTCGCCCGTCCGACGGCACCGCGCTATTCCTCGGTGTACGAAGCGCCATCGGGCGCGCCAGACGGCTCTCGGGCGGGGCGCCCGGTTACCGGCGCCGTCGGCGGACCCGACCCGGGCGAGTCCGGCGAGTTCGCGGCACCACACCTGGCACCGAACGGGGCACAGAACGCAGCGCCGGACGTGAAGCCGCGCAGCGCGCCGTCGCCGGACCGGCTCGGTCGCATCGTCGTCTACAACGAGAACGACGAGATCGCCCAGGTGCCGCTGCGCAGCGGACGGGTGGTGGTCGGTCGCACACCGGACAACGACATCCGGATCGACAGCCGCTTCGTCAGTCGGCACCACTGCCAGGTCATCTCGACGGCCGATCTTTCAGTTATCGAAGACCTGAACAGCACGAATGGCATATTCCTGAACCGCAAGCGCGTGCGGCGCCACGTGCTGGTGGACGGCGACGTGATCGAACTCGGCACGCATCGGCTGAAGTACGTCGAAGAGCGTGCCACCGCGAATATTGGCGCCAAGAACAGCACGGGCCACGTTGAAACGATTCCGGGCGCGCAGGCCACGGTCGTGTTCGACGAGCAGGCCTGAGGCCAGCGCCACACCGGCGCATGGGCGCATGGGCGCAATCGCGCCGTCAGCCGCCGGTACCACCCACCGTCAGGTCGTCGATCCGCAGCGTTGGCTGACCGACGCCGACCGGCACGCTCTGGCCTTCCTTGCCGCAGGTGCCGACGCCGTCGTCGAGCTTGAGGTCGTTGCCCACCATTCGCACCCGGGTCAATACATCCGGCCCGTTGCCGATCAGGGTAGCGCCCTTGATCGGCGCGCCTACCTTGCCATTCTCGATCAGGTAAGCCTCGCTGGCCGAGAACACGAACTTGCCGGAGACAATGTCGACCTGGCCGCCGCCGAAGTTCACGGCATAGATCCCGCGCTCGACCGAGGCGAGGATTTCTTCGGGCGTGTATTTGCCGGGACGCATGTAGGTGTTGGTCATGCGCGGCAGCGTCATGTGCGCAAACGATTCGCGTCGGCCATTGCCGGTTGAGCGCGTGCCCATCAGGCGCGCATTGAGCGAATCCTGCAGGTAGCCCTTGAGCACGCCGTTTTCGATCAGCGTGGTGCACTGCGTGGGCGTGCCCTCGTCGTCGATGTTGAGCGAGCCGCGACGCGAGGCGAGCGTGCCGTCGTCGACGATCGTGCACTCGGGGGAAGCGACGGTCTCGCCGATGCGACCGCTGAAGGCGGACGTACCCTTGCGGTTGAAGTCGCCCTCGAGGCCATGGCCGATGGCCTCATGCAGCAGCACACCGGGCCAGCCGGGCCCGAGCACCACGGTCATCGGGCCCGCCGGTGCCGCCACCGCGGCCAGGTTGACCAGCGCCTGGCGTGCCGCCTCGCGCCCGAGGGCCAGCGGGCGATCGTCGCGCACCAGCTCCGTCAGCGCGTAGCGCCCGCCCATGCCGGCATAGCCGACTTCGCGTCGACCATCCTGCTCGGCGATCACCGACACGTTCATGCGCACCAGCGGGCGCACGTCGGCGGCGAGGCGCCCTTCGCTGGTGGCGATCAGGATGATCTCGTGCGACGCGCTGATCGACGCCATCACCTGCACTATGCGCGGATCGATGCGGCGGGTCTCGCGGTCGATTCGCTCCAGCCACGCTACCTTGACGTCGTCTTCGAGCGTGCCGAGCGGATTGAGCGCCGCGTACAGGTCGCGTCCCTGCGCAAGCTTGAGCGACGGCGCGCTGCCATTCTGCCCGGCCCTGGCGATGGCACGCGCTGCGCGCGCGGCTTCCTCCAGCGCCGGCAGCATGATCTCGTCCGAGTATGCGAAGCCCGTCTTCTCGCCGGACAGCGCGCGCACGCCCACACCCTGCTCGATGCTGGAACTGCCTTCCTTGACGATGCCGTCCTCCAGCGACCACGCCTCGTCGCGGGAGAGCTGGAAATAGAGGTCCGCGGCATCGATCGATGAGCTGAGCACCATGCCTAGCGCACGCTCCAGCATCGCCTCGTCGAGGCCGGCCGGCTGCAGGATCAACTCGCGAGCGAGCGAAAGGTTGTTCATGCGGAGACGGACCTCGCGGAGCTGGAAAGATTCCCGAAGCGGCGGTTCTGCAGGGCAGGAAAGGCGGCCCGCGCCTGCTGCTGGGCAACCGGATCGAAATCGGCCACCACGATACCGGTGCCCGAAGGCAGGCGCCCGAGCACGCTGCCCCAGTAGTCGACGATCAGCGAGTCGCCCCAGGTTTCGCGGCCATTCTGGTGACGGCCGCTCTGGGCCGCGGCAACCATGTAGGCCAGATTCTCGATCGCGCGCGCCCGCAGCAGCGTTTCCCAGTGGGCGCGACCGGTCTGCACGGTGAAGGCGGAGGGCAGCACGAACCACTGTGCCCCACGCTCGGACAGCGCGCGGAACAGCTCGGGGAAACGAATGTCGTAGCAGACCGCGAGGCCGAGGTGCCCTGCCGGAGTATCCAGCAGCACCGGCTCGTTGCCCGGCGCCACGTGGGCGGACTCACGATAACGGTCGGCACCCGCAACCACCTCGGAGCCGGGAATGTCGACATCGAACAGGTGGATCTTGTCGTAGCGGGCCACCTGCTCCCCGTGGGCATCGAACACCAGGGACGCTGCAGCGACACGACCGTCGGATGCGCCACGCAGCGGCATCGTGCCGGCGACGATCCACAGGCCGAGCCGGCGCGCCGCCGCGCGGATGGCCGCCTGGATCGGGCCATCGCCAGGCGCCTCCGCAATCGCGCGCTTGTCGGCGTCGTTGTGGCCCATGAATGCAAAGTTCTCGGGCAGGACCGCGACGCACGCGCCAGCGGCGGCCGCCTGCTCCAGCAATGCCTCAGCGGCCGCGAGGTTCGTCGCCACGTCGGCGCTCGAGGTCATCTGGCAGGCGGCAACCGTCAGCGACACGGACAGACAGGGATCAGGATTCGCATGCCGGCAATGTGGCAGTCCCGGGGCGGCTGGCGCAAGGGGCGCGCTGCACCGATTCAGGCGCGGCGGCGTTGCCCTCGATCGTAAACGACCATGCGGGCTGGCGAGTCGGGTCGTCCCGCTGCCAGAGACGGCGCGCGAGGCCCCAGGCATTTTTGAGGACCCCTTCGGGCAGGCCGCGGCCGGTGTCGTCCTCTGCGCGCAGCACGCCGGCCTGCTGCACGCGGGCCTGGCGCAGGTCGAAGCCGCCGCGCAGAGCCAGGTCGGCGCCCGAGCCGCGCGCGCGCCAGTCACGGATGCGGGCGATGCCGTCATCCAGGTCGAGCGTGAAATCGAGCCGCTCGATTGCCGCGCCTGGCCACGCGACGCGAGTCGGACCGAGCAGCGCCGCTGCGACCCCCGACGATGCAGCGGGCTGTTCGGCGCTCCAGATCAGCTGCCGTACCGCAGCCTGCACTGGCCCGCGCAGCGTCTGGCGCCATTCGGATCCTTCTGCAGTCGACCAGTCCAGCTGCGCCGTGAGGTCGACACGCTCGACGCCGCGCACGCCCTCGAGCCCGAGCGCTTCGGGCCAGGGCGGCTCGCCAGCGCTGCTGCGCAGCACTGGCCGCAAAGCACAGCGACGCGCTCGCGCGACACACTCGCCGCTCAGGCTGAGCACGGAATTCAGCCGCGTGAGGCTCGCGCGGGTCAACGTGGCGCCGGCTTCGTCCAGCACAACTTCCGCCTGCAGGCGCCCGAGTCGATTCGCACCGA
>JANPDV010000296.1:0-5862 GCA_031431655.1 Gammaproteobacteria bacterium
CCGCGAGACCGTCAATCGCGGCGAACTGCCAGGCGTCTCCAAGGCGAGCTGGTAAGGAGCGAATGCAATGAGCATGACCGATCCCATCGCCGATCTGCTGACGCGCATCCGCAACGCGCAGACCGCACGCAAGCCCGACGTGAGCGTTGCCTCATCGCGCGCCAAGCAGGCGGTACTCAAGGTTCTCAAGGATGAGGGCTATGTCGCCGACTACCGGATTGCGAGCGAAGGTGGCAAGTCCACCATCACGATCGCGCTGAAGTACTACGACGGCCGTCCGGTCATTGACCGGCTCGAGCGCGTGTCGCGCCCCGGCCTGCGAATCTACCGCGGCAAGGACGAACTGCCGAAGGTTCTCGGTGGCCTCGGCACGGTCATCGTCTCGACGCCGAAGGGTGTCATGACGGACAAGCAGGCCCGGGCCATAGGCCAGGGCGGCGAAGTCCTGTGCATCGTGGCCTGACGCCCGGCGCCCAGTGATTTTGGTGCCCAGCAACCCTCCAGACGGTAACGAAACATGAGTCGTGTAGCCAAACAGCCCGTTGATCTGCCGCAGGGCGTGACCGCGTCGATCAGCGACAAGGCGATCACCCTCAAGGGTGCCAAGGGCACCCTGAGCGTGCCGCTGACCGGCGGCGTGAAGGTCAAGCAGGCGGACAAGAGCCTGGAGCTGCAGTACGACGCCGGCAACCGCATGCAGGCCGGTGCCACCCGCGCGCATCTTGCGAACGTGGTTGTCGGCCTCACCAAGGGCTACGAGCGGAAGCTCGAACTGGTGGGTGTCGGCTTCCGTGCTGCGGTCCAGGGCAAGGTCCTCAATCTCACTCTCGGGTTCTCGCACCCGGTTACGTTCGCCATTCCGGACGGCATTTCGATCGAAGCACCGACCCAGACTGAAGTGTTGATCAAGGGCATCGACAAGCAGCAGGTTGGCCAGATTGCCGCGGAGATTCGCGGCATACGCCCCCCGGAACCCTACAAGGGCAAGGGCGTGCGCTATGCGGGCGAGAAGATCACCCTCAAGGAAGGCAAGAAGAAGTAATTCTTCGAGGTCCCACACATGCAGATCACCAAGAAAGAACGCCGTGTGCGCCGTGCCATCAAGGCACGCGCGAAGATTCGCGAGCTCGGCGTGGCGCGCCTCACCATCCATCGCACACCGCGGCACATGTATGCGCAGGTGTTCGATTCCGCGGGCGCCAGCGTGCTGGCTGCTGCATCGACCGTGCAGGACGCGGTCCTGGGCGAATTGAAGAGCACCGGCAACGTCGAGGCGGCCAAGGCGGTCGGTCGCGCCATTGCGGAGCGTGCCAAGGCGGCGGGGATCGAACGCGTAGCGTTCGACCGCGCAGGTTTTCGTTATCACGGTCGGGTCAAGGCGCTGGCGGATGCAGCGCGCGAAGCCGGGCTGCAGTTCTAACAGGAACGCATTCATATGGCACGTGTCGAAAAATCACAGTCGATGGACGACTTCCTCGAGAAACTGGTCGCGGTAAACCGCACGGCCAAGGTCGTCAAGGGTGGCCGTCAGTTCGGTTTCACGGCGCTGACCGTCGTCGGTGACGGCGCGGGTCGCGTCGGCTTCGGTTTCGGCAAGGCGCGCGAAGTGCCGACCGCGATTTCCAAGGCCATGACCGCCGCGCGCAAGAACATGATCAACGTCAGCCTGCGCAACGAGACCCTGCACTACGCCATCAAGGGCGAGCACGGCGCAACGCGCGTTTACATGCAGCCTGCGTCCGACGGTACGGGTGTCATCGCAGGCGGCGGCATGCGCGCCGTGCTGGAGTGCGCGGGTGTGCGCAACGTGCTGGCCAAGAGCTACGGCTCGCGCAACCCCATCAACGTGGTGCGCGCCACGGTCAATGCCCTGGCGGCCATCCGCTCGCCCGGCGACATTGCCGCCAAGCGCGGCAAGAGCGTCGAAGAAATCACAGGTTGAGCATCATGGCAGCAGCCAAACAGACCGCCGCAAGGCAGATCAAGATCACGCTCGTCAAGAGCATTCACGGTCAGCTCGCCCGCATCGCCTCGTCGGTGCGTGGCCTGGGGCTCCGGCGCCGTCACCAGACCGTTGCGGTCGCCGACACGCCGGAGAACCGCGGCATGATTCGCGCGGCGCGGCATCTGCTGGTTGTTCAGGAGTAACGATCATGAGACTGAATACGCTGAAGCCGGCAATGGGCGCCAAGCGCCTGCATCGACGCGTAGGACGCGGTGCGTCGGCCGGCCAGGGCAAGACCTGCGGCCGGGGAGTCAAGGGCCAGCGCGCCCGCAAGGGTGGCTACCACAAGGTCGGCTTCGAAGGCGGCCAGATGCCCCTGCAGCGCCGCATGCCCAAGGTCGGCTTTCGCTCGGCGATGAAGGTCACCCGCGCTGAAGTCCGGCTGTCCGAGTTGGCCAAGATTCCCGGCACTGCGATCGACCTCGCGGCACTCAAGGCCGCCAACGTCGTCGGGCTGCAGGCCACGCAGGCCAAGATCGTCCTGTCGGGCAGCATCGATCGCGCGGTCACGCTGCACGGCCTGCTGGCCACCGCAGGCGCCCGCGCCGCCATCGAGAAGGCGGGAGGTCGTTTCGAGGATGCCGCGCTGGTCGCCGCCGCAGCGGTTGGCCCGAAGTTCGATGCCGCAGCGGCGAAGACGGCCGGCTTCAAGCTGCGCGGCGCCGACGACCTCACGGTCGTGGAAGGCATCGGTCCGAAAATCGACGAGCTGCTGCGCAGCAACGGCATCAAGACATTCGCCGCGCTGGCGCGCACCAGTCCGGAGGCGATAGCGGCCATCCTGGCCAAGGGCGGCGCACGCTTTACGATCGCCAGGCCTGACACCTGGCCCACGCAGTCGGCCCTTGCCGCGGAAAACCGCTGGGCCGACCTGAAGCAGCTGCAGGACGCACTGGTTGGCGGCGTCGCCGCCAGGCCGGCGAAGAAGTAGACCCAGCGGAGCACCTGAGACCGTGGCCAACAACAGCATCGGCAATCCAGCCGCCGTACTCGCAGACGCCACGCGTTTTGCGGAAGTGCGCCAGCGCCTGATGTTCCTGCTCGGGGCCCTGGTCGTCTACCGGATCGGCACCTATATCCCGGTGCCGGGCATCAATCCTTCCGAGGTAGCCCGGTTCTTCCAGGATCAGGCCAGCACGATCCTCGGCATCGTCAACATGTTCTCGGGCGGCGCGCTCGAGCGCCTGTCGATCTTCGCGATGGGCGTCATGCCGTATATCTCCGCGTCGATCATCGTGCAGATGATGTCGATGGTGTATCCGCCCTGGGAGGAGTATCGCAAGGAAGGCGAGTCCGGCCGGCGCAAGCTGACCCAGATCACGCGCTATGGGACGGTTGGCCTGGCCATCTTCCAGTCGCTGGGGGCGGCCGTCGCCTTGCAGAACGGCGGCATGACCACGATCCAGGGCTGGCAGTTCCTGTTCGTCGCCACCGTCACGATGACCACCGGGACGATGTTCCTGATGTGGCTGGGCGAACAGGTTACCGAGCGCGGCATCGGCAACGGTATTTCGATGATCATCCTCGCCGGCATCATCGCGGGCCTTCCGGGCGCCATCGGCCGCACGGTCGAAGGCGTCAATACCGGCGAGATGTCCGGGCCGTTCGCGCTGCTGCTGGTGGTCCTGGTGCTCGGCGTCACGGCGTTCTGCGTGTACGTCGAGCGAGCGCAGCGTCGCATCGCCGTGAACTATGCAAAGCGCCAGGTGGGCCGCCGAGTGATGCAGGGGCAGACCAGCCATCTGCCGTTCAAGCTCAACATGGCCGGTGTCATTCCGCCGATATTCGCGTCCAGCCTGCTGCTGTTCCCGGCGACGATTGCGCAGTTCTTCGGTACCGGCGAAGGCAAGGTCGCCGAGGCGCTGCAGGGCCTGGCCGCCGCCCTGGGCTATGGCCAGCCATTGCACCTGGTTCTCTACGCCCTGCTGATCCTTTTCTTCTGCTTCTTCTACACCGCGCTGGTGTTCAACTCGCGCGACACTGCCGACAACCTCAAGAAGTCAGGTGCGTTCATTCCCGGTATCCGGCCTGGTCAGCAGACCGGTGAGTACATCGACAAGGTTCTGACCCGCTTGACGCTCTGGGGCGCGCTCTACGTGACAGGCGTCTGCCTGATTCCCGAGGTGATGATTTCCCAGGGTGGCGTGCCATTCGTGTTCGGCGGCACGTCGCTGCTGATCGTGGTGGTCGTGGCGATGGACTTCATGTCCCAGCTGCAGGCCCACATGATGTCGCACCAGTATCCGGGACTGCTGAAGAAGGCCAACCTCATGGGGTACGGCCGTAGCGGAGCTCCCCAGTAGCCGCTGACGCAGGCAATCACGATTACGGTGCGCCCCGCGGCGCGCCCGCCGCACCGGGTTGCGGCTCGATAACGAGGAAAGGTCATGAAAGTTCGTCCATCCGTCAAGAAGATCTGCAAAGACTGCAAGATCGTGCGCCGTCGCGGCGTGGTGTACGTGATCTGCAAGGATCAGCGCCACAAGCAGCGCCAGGGGTGATGACGGCCGTGAGAAAAGCGGCGGGGCCGGCGATTTCGCCCCGGAATGGGCAAAACACGGCGCTCAAGCTTCTGAATTCGTTGAATCTTCGGCCAATTACTTTAGAATGCCGGCCCTTTTGGTCGGCCTGAGGCATCTCGATGGCACGTATTGCCGGCATCAATATCCCGATGAACAAGCATGTTGTCATCGGGCTGACCCATATCTACGGTGTGGGACGCGCGCGCGCCAAGGCCACCTGCGCGGCTGCAGGCGTCGACCCGACCACCAAGGTCCGGGATCTCACCGAACCCGAGGTCAATGCGCTGCGCTCGCAGCTGCAGAAGGGCCTGGTCGAGGGCGATCTGCGCCGTGAAGTCTCCATGAACATCAAGCGGTTGATGGATCTCGGCACGTACCGCGGCCTGCGTCATCGGCGCGGCTTGCCGGTGCGGGGTCAGCGCACCCGAACAAACTCGCGAACTCGCAAGGGCCCGCGCAAGCAGGCCGTGAAGCTCAACGCCCCTCCGGGTAAGGCATAAGCCCTCAAGGCATAAGGTTCCAGCAGCACCATGGCAGAACAGAAACAGCAGGGCGGCGGCGCACAGGCCGGCAGCAGCCAGCAGAGCGGCGGCGCGAAGAAGCCCAAGAAGGCACGCAAGAACGTGCTGGACGGCATCGCGCACATCCACGCGTCGTTCAACAACACGATCATCACGATCACCGATCGCCAGGGCAACACGCTCTCCTGGGCCACCTCGGGCGGTTGCGGTTTCCGCGGTTCACGCAAGTCCACGCCGTTCGCGGCACAGGTTGCGGCGGAGAAGGCAGGCAATGCGGCGCAGGAGCATGGGCTCAAGAATGTCGAAGTCCGCGTGGCGGGCCCCGGCCCGGGCCGCGAGTCAGCGGTTCGCGCGCTCAACAACTGCGGTTTGAAGATCTCGAGTATTTCGGACGTTACGCCGATTCCGCACAACGGCTGTCGTCCGCCCAAGAAGCGGCGCGTCTAAGGCGCGGTTCGCGAAAGGACACGGAACAACATGGCGCGTTACATCGGACCGAAGTGCAAGCTCGCTCGTCGCGAGGGCACGGACCTTTTCCTCAAGAGTGGCGTCAAGCCGCTCGAGAGCAAGTGCAAATTGCAGGTGCCCCCGGGCGGCATCAAGGGCGAGCGCAAGACCCGCCTTTCGGACTACGGCCTGCAGCTGCGCGAGAAGCAGAAGCTGCGCCGCATGTACGGCGTGCTCGAGCGGCAGTTCTCGAATTACTACACCACGGCTGCCGGCCGCAAGGGTGCTACGGGCGAGAACCTGCTCAAGTTGCTGGAGTGCCGGCTCGACAACGTGGTCTACCGCATGGGGTTCGCCGCGACGCGTG
>JANPDV010000297.1:0-6351 GCA_031431655.1 Gammaproteobacteria bacterium
GGCCTGCGGGCCGCTTCGGCGCGCGCATCGTGGACATAGGCAGCCAGCGCAGGGAACGCAGCGATGCAGTCCGCCTCCAGCCCGAGAACTGCACCGCGCGGCTGGGGCTCGCCCTGTCCTGGCAGCGGCCCGCTGGGGTGCAGGTCCAGTCGCGCGCAGCGCGCCTGCAGTTCGCTGTCGACCGCTTCGACCGCGAACACAGAATTGCGCCCGTCGAGATTGGCGAGATCGCCCGGCAACAGCATGTTCCAGCTGCCGTCGACCACGCGCCGGGCCAGCACTGCGTTGAAGACCAGGCTGCGCGCCGCCGACAGCGCATAGGCATCGGGCCGGCACGAGCCACCCGCGCCGCGCAGCGCCACCCGCAGGTTGCGCAGATCGTTGCCGAAGCGCTGCGGACCGAAATAGTTCGGCACGCCGTGCCGGGCGATAGCCTCGAGACGCGCTTCGACGATACCGCGCTCGACGCACAGTCCACGCACCCGGATGCGGAAGCGATTGCCGCGCAGCGCGCCGCGCGGCAGCTTCCGCTGGTGCGGGTGCGCCTGCAGCACCTCGAAGCCCTCGCCGCGCACCTGCAGCCAGTCCTGCTGCTGCAGCCGACCGGTCGGCACGGAGAACCACTGCGTCGCTATGGCCCGGCGATCCTTGAGGCCCGCATAGCCAACGTCCTGGGCGCGCACACCGCCGGCGTTCGCCAGCTCTCGCGCCACCCACTGCGTGTTGGCCTGGCGCTTGCGCACCTGCAGCAGCCAGTGCGGGCCCGTCCCGGAGGGCGCGAAACCCAGCTCCTCCTCCACGACGAAATCCTCCGGGCTGGTGCGCAACGAGGCCGTCCCCAGGGGAGCGCCCAGCGCCCGCGGCGGGCGCAGCGCCAGTGCTTCCATCGCGGCGAAATCGGCGGAACCTGGCTCGATGAACTCAACGCCCACGGGTGATGAGCACCGTGGCCTGGGCCGCCAGCCCCTCGCGCCGTCCGGTGAAGCCCAGCTCCTCCGTAGTCGTCGCCTTCACATTCACGTCGTCGACGGTGATGCCGAGCAGTTCCGCAATTCGCTCCCGCATGGCTGCGCGATGCGGTCCGATCCGTGGCGCCTGCGCCAGTACCGTGACATCCGCATTGACCACGCGATGACCGCGCTCGCGCAGCCGCTCCATCACCGCCAGCACGAAGTTGGCACTCGGCGCACCGCGCCAGCGCGGGTCCGAATCGGGGAAGTGCATGCCGATGTCGCCCAGCCCCGCGGCGCCCAGCAATGCGTCGCACAGCGCATGCAATACCACGTCGCCGTCGGAATGGGCCACGACGCCGCGGTCGTGCGACACCGCGATGCCGCCGAGCATCACCATGGTGCCGGGTCCGAAGGCATGCACGTCGAAACCTGATCCCACGCGAATGTCCATCGTCATGCTCCCTGCGCAGCGGGCGCCCGGCAGGCACTCGGCGAGCCGCGCGCCGCGAGAATCATGCCAGCGAGTGCGAGATCGTCCGGCGTCGTGACCTTGATGTTGGTGGCCAGTCCGGGCACGAGCACTGCCCGGTCGCCGGCCCACTCCATCGCCTGGGCTTCGTCGGTCGGCCGACGGCCGGTAGATACCGCGGCACGCAGTGAGGCCAGCAGCGGCCCGAGGCGAAAGGCCTGGGGTGTCAAGGCACGCCACAGCCCCTCGCGCGGCACGGTCTGACTGCCGGCCGGGCTGTCCTGGGCTCGCTTCAGAGTATCGGCCACCGGCACGGCCAGGAGCCCTCCGGCGCCAGCCGCCGGCAGTGACTGCAGCGCACCCAGCAATGCGTCGATCTCCTCGCCCGACACGCAGGGCCGCGCGGCATCGTGCACCAGCACCCAGTCCTGCGGCGCCGCAACTTCACCGAGGTCGGTCAGCGCCGCGATCACGGAATCAGCCCGCTCGAGACCGCCGACCACGCTGCGCAATCGCAGGTCAGCCCCGCGTCGACCAGCAGGCAGTGTCGCGCCCAGCGATGCCAGCAGGCTGACGCCGAGACTGTCGTCGGCAGCCAGTGCCACTGTTGCGCCACGGCACCGCGGATCTGCCAGGAAGGGACTCAGCGACCACTCCAGCAGGGTGCGCTGCTGCAACGCCAGGTATTGCTTGGGAGTACTGCCGCCCAACCGGCGCCCGGCGCCCGCGGCCGGTACGGCGAGCCAGTAAGCGACCCGGTGCTGGCTCAAGGCGGCAGGCGCTGAGGACGCCGGACCGCTCAGCGCTGCGCCGTGCGGGTGCGCGCCTCGGCGGGCACCTGGATCGAACGCGGCACGACCTGAAAGAACGACTCGTCGCGTCCGATCATCCCGAGTTCGCTGCGAGCACGCTCTTCCAGCGCCCGCATTCCGCGCTTGAGGTCCGCCACCTCAGCGCCGAGCTGGCGGTTGCGGCCGGCGAGGGTTTCGTTGAGGGCGCGTTGCGCCGCCACGGACTCGTTGAGCCGGGCAACTTCGCGGATGCCGTCGTCAGCCAGCCAGAGGCGATACTGCAGCAGCAGTGCAATCACGACCAGAGTTGCGGCGAACCATTTCATTGGTCTGCGAGATTAGCGGCCGCGACCAAGGAAATAAAGTCAAACCGCGACCGGAAATGCGCTGCGACCGGCAAATGCCACGTGACCTTCGAGCTCGCCCTCGATCCGCAGCAGCTGGTTGTACTTGGCAACGCGATCCGAACGCGACATGGAACCGGTCTTGATCTGGGTCGCCGCCGTCGCCACCGCGATGTCGGCGATCGTGCTGTCCTCGGTTTCGCCCGAACGATGCGAGACCACGGAGGCGTACTTCGCCTTCTCCGCCATGTCGATGGCCGCAAGCGTCTCGGTCAGGGTGCCGATCTGGTTGGGCTTGATCAGGATCGCGTTGGCGATCTTCTTCTGGATGCCCTCTGCCAGGATCTTCGTGTTGGTGACGAACAGGTCGTCACCAACCAGCTGCACCTTCGACCCCAGCGCACGGGTCAACAGTGCCCAGCCATCCCAGTCGCCCTCGGCCATGCCGTCTTCGACGGTGATGATCGGGTAGCGGGCAACCAGATCCGCCAGGTAGGACGTGAACTCCGCCGAGCTGAACTGCCGGCCCTCGGCTTCGAGGTGGTAACGGTCGCCCTTGAAGAACTCGGAGCTGGCCACGTCGAGGCCCAGGTAGATGTCGCGCCCCGGCTTGTATCCCGCCTGCTCGATCGCCTGCAGGATCAGCTCCAATGCGGCGGCGTTGGACGGCAGATCGGGCGCAAAGCCGCCCTCATCCCCGACGGCGGTGCTCAGGCCGCGCTCGTTCAGCAGCTTCTTGAGCGTGTGGAACACCTCGGCCCCATAGCGCAGCGCCTCGCGCAGCGACGGTGCGCCCACCGGCAGGATCATGAACTCCTGGATGTCCAGGCTGTTGTTGGCATGCGCACCGCCATTGATGATGTTCATCATGGGAACCGGCATTGACGGCACGCGGCCGCGCGCCAGCCACCTCCACAGCGACTGCCCGGACGCGCGTGCAGCCGCGTGGGCATTGGCCAGGGAAACGGCCAGCAGCGCGTTGGCACCGAGGCGGCTCTTGGTCTCGGTGCCGTCCAGCGCGATCATCGCGTGGTCAAGGCCGGCCTGGTCCTGCGGATCGCGGCCCACCAGGCCCTGCTTCAGCGCCCCGTTGACGTTGGTGACTGCATTGAGCACGCCTTTGCCAAGGTAGCGTTTCTTGTCCCCGTCGCGCAGCTCGACGGCCTCGCGCGTGCCGGTCGATGCGCCGGACGGCACCGCCGCACGGCCCATGATGCCGTTGTCGAGCAGCACGTCGGCCTCGACGGTCGGATTGCCACGCGAGTCGATGATCTCGCGGCCGCGGATGTCGGATATACGGATCATGCTCGGCTTTCCTCGAGGGGTCGTGACTTGACGATACGGTCCAGCTCCTGCAGCGTCTCAAGCAGCGCAGCCATGCGGTCCAGCGGCCAGGCATTCGGGCCATCCGACAGCGCCTTGGCAGGGTCAGGATGCGTTTCCATGAAAAGTCCGGCAACACCCGCGGCCACGGCGGCGCGCGCCAGCACGGGCACGAACTCGCGTTGGCCGCCAGACGCCGTGCCCTGCCCGCCCGGCAACTGGACCGAGTGCGTTGCGTCGAACACGACCGGGGCGCCGGTGCTGCGCATGATGGCAAGCGAGCGCATGTCGGAGACGAGGTTGTTGTAGCCGAACGAGAAACCACGCTCACAGACCAGGATCTGGTTGTTGCCGGTAGATCTGGCTTTCTCGACGACGTTGCCCATTTCCCAGGGCGACAGGAACTGGCCCTTCTTGATGTTGACCGGCTTGCCCTGGGCGGCGACGTTGCGAATGAAGTTGGTCTGCCGGCAAAGGAAGGCCGGCGTCTGCAGTACGTCGACCACGCTGGCCACCTCGCCGAGCGGCGTATCCTCGTGGACGTCCGTGAGTACCGGCACGCCCAGCCGCGCCTTGATGTCCGACAGCACCTTCAATCCCGCGTCCAGCCCGGGCCCGCGAAAACTGTTGACCGATGAACGGTTCGCCTTGTCGTAGGACGCCTTGAAGATGAACGAGATGCCAAGCCGACGCGTCATTTCCTTGAGTTGGCCAGCAATGTCCTCCGTGAGCCCCGGCGACTCGACGACGCAGGGGCCCGCAATCAGGAAGAAAGGCCGGCCGATGCCGACGTCGAAACCGGTCAGCTGCATGACGAGGGGATCAGGCCGACGCGGCCGTGACAGCCGGCAGCTGCGCCGCTCGGCGGGCGCGCGCAGCGCGAACGAACCCGGTGAACAGCGGATGGCCGTCGCGCGGGTTGGAGGTGAACTCCGGATGAAACTGGGTTGCCAGGAACCAGGGGTGATTGGGTAACTCGACGATCTCAACCAGGCCGTCGCGCGACAGGCCCGAGAACACCATTCCGCCTTTGCGATAGCGGTCCATATAGGTGTTGTTGAACTCGAACCGGTGCCTGTGGCGCTCCATGATCGAGTCCTTGCCATACACCTGCCGAGCGAGAGTGCCCGGCACCAGATCGACCGCCTGCGCGCCGAGCCGCATAGTGCCGCCCTTGTTGGCTGCTTCGTCGCGGTTCTGCGCGCCATGCAACGAGTCCTGCCACTCCGTGATCAGCGCGATTACCGGATGCGCGGTGCCGCGATTGAACTCGGTGCTGTTGGCGCCCTCGAAACCGAGCGCATGACGGCCAAACTCGATCACCGCGAGCTGCATCCCGAGGCAGATGCCAAGGTAGGGCACGCCGTGCTCGCGCGCGTACCGCACCGCCTGGATCTTGCCCTCGATCCCGCGCTCACCGAAACCGCCGGGGACGAGGATCGCGTTCATTTCCTCCAGCGCCCGCGTGCCTTGAGTCTCGATGTCGGTCGACTCGATGAAGTGAATGTTGACCCGGGTGCGGGTCTTGAGGCCGCCGTGCGTCAGCGCCTCGTTGAGCGAGATATAGGAGTCCCGGATCTGCACGTACTTGCCGACCATCGCGATGTCGACCTGGCCATCGGGATTGGCCTTGGCCTGCACCACCGAGCGCCATTCAGTGAGGTCGGTTGGCGGCACCTGCAGGCGCAGCTTGTCGACCACGATATCGTCGAGGCCCTGCTCGTGCAGCAGCATCGGAATCTTGTAGATGTCGTCGGCATCGATCGCGGAGATGACGGCGCGCTCTTCCACGTTGGTGAACAACGCGATCTTGCGTCGCTGCTCGTCCGGCAGCGAGTGGGCACAGCGGCACAGCAGGATGTCAGGCTGGATGCCGATGCCGCGCAGTTCCTTCACCGAATGCTGGGTCGGCTTGGTCTTGATCTCATGCGAGCCACCGATCACGGGCACGAGCGTCAAATGCATGAATACGCAATTGTTGCGCCCGAGCTCCACGCCGAGCTGGCGGATGGCCTCCAGAAAGGGCAGCGACTCGATGTCGCCGACCGTGCCGCCGATCTCGACCATGCAGACGTCGGATTCACCCGCCCCCAGCAGGATGCGGCGCTTGATCTCGTCGGTGATGTGCGGAATGACCTGCACCGTCGCGCCCAGGTAGTCGCCACGCCGCTCCTTCTCGATCACCCGCTCATAAATGCGCCCGGTGGTGAAATTGCTGTTGCGGCCGGTGGTGGTGCGCACGAAGCGCTCGTAGTGGCCAAGGTCGAGATCCGATTCCGTGCCGTCCTGCGTCACGAAGACTTCGCCGTGCTGAAACGGGCTCATCGTGCCGGGATCGACGTTGATGTACGGATCCAGCTTCACGATCGTGACCCGCAAGCCGCGTGCTTCGAGCAGCGCCCCGAGCGATGCGCTCGCCAGGCCCTTGCCGATCGAGGACACGACACCGCCCGTCACGAATCCGTATTTGG
>JANPDV010000298.1:0-5320 GCA_031431655.1 Gammaproteobacteria bacterium
ACGAGGTTCATGCCCGTGACCGGGTTGATCGCAGACTCGATGAAGTCCTTGTAGGTCGCGTCGACGTAGGAACCCGAAAGGGACAGTCGCAGGGCGTCCGTAGCCGCGAACACGAACTCTGCTTCCACGCCCTTGATATCGGCACTCGCCGCGTTGTCGGTCAGATTGCAGAGGCAGGCGGCGTTCGTCTGGGTAACCTGCAGGTTCTTGTAGTCCATGAAGAACACGTCGGCATTCAGGCGGATGCGACGGTCCAGCAGGTTCGCCTTGAAGCCGATTTCGTAGTTCGTGACAGTCTCGGGATCGAACGGAATCGTGGACTGCGGAATATTGGCTGGCGTGTCGTCGAAGCCGCCGCCCTTGAAGCCCCTCGAGACCGTCAGATACGTGAACAACTGCTCGCTGGGCTTCCATTCCAGGGTCGCCTGCGGGGTGGTCTCGCTCCACTTCTCGCCGTACGGCGTCGAGAAACTGTCGCCCGTCTGGTACGTCCAGCGATTGGGTGCGAGACAGAACCCACCTACCGTAGCGGCCACCGTGCCGCTGGGCGCACGGCAGAGGGACTCGATAGTCACGTTGGCCCTCGGGTCGGTCGGGGCGAAGCGGTCGGCGGTCGAGACGACCGTACCGGTCACTTTCCCTTCCTTTTCATCGGAGGTGTACCGAACGCCGACGCTGAGCTTGAGCGTATCGGTGAACTTGAAGCCGAGCTGACCGAAAGCCGCGTAGTTGGTGTTCTCGCCTTCGTTGACCCACCGGCTCTCGCCGCTGAGCGTGGAAAGCGCATTCGCGGCGCCCATTGCCGTGGAACCCAGGAAGTTCTCGCCGATGAATCGGTCGATCTTCTCGATGTCATCCTTCTTGTAGTACAGGCCCGCGATCCAGTCGAGCCGTCCGTCGGTGTTCGAGGTGAACCGCAATTCCTGGCTGAGCTGCTTCGCGTCGGCTTTTTCACCAACTGGCTGTGCGAACAGGAACTCGCCGCGGTTGGCGGTCGCGCCGCGGGTGCCGTAGCGCGTGTTCATGTAGGCGATGTAGGCCTGCCAGCGCGCGATGTCCCAGTTGAGGGCCTCGGGACCCGCGCCAGTCTGGTCATAGACCTGCTCGCCGGAGCCATCGCGGTAGCCCGTGAGCGCGTTGAACGTGAAGCCGCTCCCTTTGAACTCAATGTCCAGCACCGCGCCGATGCCGTCGCGCTTCATGAACTGCTGGATCCTGGGCTGCCCGGCGTACTGGATGCTCTGCGCAATGTTCTGGCGCGGATCCGTAATGCCGAGGTAGGCGCGCAGATTGCTCCACGGACGGGTGCAATTGCCCTGCAGGTACGATGTCTCGCACGACGGATTGCCGCCCTCGATCGCCACCACGTTGATGCCGTTGGTGTCGTCCTTGTTGTAGTCGAGGGCAAACCGGCCCGACCACGCGGATCCATCGGGCTTGAACAGGACCTGGGCACGCGCCTGCAGCGAATCGAGGTTCTCGACCTCGCGGTTGTGGAGGATGTCTTTTGCGAAACCATCGCGCTTGCGGTACTGGAACGAGACGCGTCCGGCCACTGAGTCGCTCAACCCACCATTGATATGGCCGCCGGCGAGAATCGAGGCGTAGTTGCCATAGGACAGCTGGAGGGCGCCCGAGTTGTCGAACGTCGGCTTGGCGGTGATGACGCTGAGCGCACCGCCGACCACGTTCTTGCCAAGCAGCACACCCTGCGGGCCGCGAATGACTTCGACGCGCTCCAGATCGTAAAAGTCGTAGTTGAGATCGCCCGTGCGGCCCTGGTAGACGCCGTCAATGAACGTGCCCACTGAGGGGTCTGCCGACGGCGAGTCGAGGCGCGTGTTGGTGACGCCGCGAATGTTCAATTCGACGTCCAGGGGGGTGCCCGCCGTCAGTGAAAACGCCGGCACACTGGCCGCGAGATCGGTGACGGTGAAGAGCTTGTTCTCGGCGATCGTGTCGCCGCTATATGCGGTGATGGCGACCGGGGTGGTCTGCAGGTTTGTCTCGCGACGTTGTGCCGTCACGACGATCTCTTCGAGCCCCTCCTGGGCAACGGCCGGCATCGCCGCGCCAACCGACACGACGGCGGCCATCGCTGCGCAAGCGACAGGCAGACCTGATCGGATGGAACCCAGAATTCGATAGTGCGGCATCGTCGGCCCCCCTCAGAGCGTTGTGATGAAATCCATTCGTTGCGTCCGGGCAACGCCGGAGTCGCTTGCACAAGTAGACGTTGGAAGGCTACTCCCGCGAAGCATTGGGCCGCAAGCCCTGCTCCGCGGCGCGTTCGAAATCGGCGTACGCCGCCAGCGCATCGGGGAACTCGACGCACGCGTCGCGCCGCGGCAACGGCGCACCAGGCACCGGTGGCGGCTCATGCTGCGCTGCATAACACTCAGCGGCCACCCCCTCGCCGAGTTCGACCGTCGTTGCGCGACGTGCCCAGCCGAGGCCCGCCACGATCACTTCGCCGTTGATTCTGGAACTGGCGCTGACGAGTGCCGCGACCAATGGGGCAAGGTGCTCGCAGCGCATGCGCTCACGTGCCGCGGGGTCCAGATGCGCCTCGGTCATGCGCGTGGCGGCATACGGCGCTAGTGCATTGCAAAACAAATCTCGCGACGCCCCCTCGGCCGCGAGCGTCCGCGACAGCCCGATCAGGGCGGCTTTGGATGCGGCATAAGCCGAGAGGCCGTGCAGGCCGTGCAGGCCGGCAGACGATGTCGACACCACGATGCGGCCATGGCCGGCCTTGCGCATTTGCGTCCACGCCGCATGAGTTACCTGCACCGTGCCGAAGAAGTTGACCTCGAAGATGGCGCGGAACGACGCCAGGTCGATCCTGTGAAACGCGGCGTGCTGATCGACCCCCGCGTTGTTGACCAGCGCGTCCAGGCGGCCCCAGGTGTCGAGCGCCTGCCGCACGATGCGCTCTCCGGCGCCGTCGGCGCAGACGTCTTCATGATTGGCGATGGCCTCGCCGCCGGCCGCGTGAATTTGTTCCACGACGAGGTCAGCGCTACCGCGCCCCTGCGCATCGACCTCGCGGCGGCGGTTGTTGACTACCACGCGCATGCCGGTGCGCGCCAGGTGCAAGGCGTAGGCGCGGCCCAGTCCGATGCCGGCGCCGGTGACGATGACCACGCGCCGCTGCTGATCAATACCGTGCTTGACCGTCACGTGATTTCCTCCCAGTCTTGCCGCGCGCAGTCTCGTAGAGCACCGAGTCTCGTAGAACAAGTTGCAGCGCGATGATACCGCCGGGAGCAAGAGCACGATGACCACAGCGACGCATGCCGACGCCCAGATGACCACGCGCCTCGAGCGCCTGCTCGCCCGCGAGGACATTCGCGAGGTGCTGGCGCGCTACGCTCGCGGCGTGGACCGCGCCGATGGCGCCCTGCTCAAGTCCTGCTATCACGCGGACGCCATCGAGGAACACGGCGGCAACTACACCGGCAATGCCCATGAGTATGTCGATGGCGCCATACCGCGCATCCGGAACATGGGCGCGATGCAGCACATTCTCGGCACCAGTCACGTGGAGTTCGATGGCAACACGGCGTGGGTGGAAACCTACATCCTGACCTTCGCGCGGTTCAGCGCGAACGGCAAGGACACCGACACCTTTACCGGCGGTCGCCTGGTCGATCGCTTCGAATGCCGTGCCGGCCAATGGAAGATCGCGCATCGCCGCACCGTGTTCGACTGGAACCGCGACGAGCCCTCGAACGAGGGCTGGTGCAACGGCCTGTTCGACACCGCGAAGCCGGGCATGCGGCTGGGCCGCAAGGACGGGCAGGACCCATCCTACGAGCGCTTCTGAACGGACTTCGCGCATGACCCAGCTCAAGGCCCCGTTCCGCGCCACGCATTTTCCGTCGGCCGAGATGCATGTCGAGCGACGCGCGGACGGCTCTATCGTCATCACGCCGGTCGTCGAACTCGCACCCTACGTGCCGAGTGTTCCCGCGGAGCTTGCGACCTGGGCTGCGCGCGTGCCGGAGCGCGTCTACCTTGCGGAGCGGGTCGGCCGGGGCGGACCGTGGCGGCGCCACACCTATGCCGCCACGAAACGCGATTCGGACGCACTGGCGCAATGGCTGCTGGACCTGAAGATCGCGCCGGGCCGCTCGGTGCTGATTCTGTCCGGCAACTCCATCGCGCACGCGGTGTTCAAGTACGGCGCGATGACGGCGCACGTGCCGTCCTGCCCGGTCAGCGTCAACTACGCGCTGATGCCGGGCGACTTCGGACGACTGCGACATGTGATCGGCCTGGTGAAGCCCGCGGTCGTGTTCGCCGAGCAGGCCGCCACCTACCGCCGCGCACTCGAGACGCTCGACTTCGGTGACGCCGTGATCGTGACCGACGATCCCACGGCGCTGGCAAGGCCCGCCGTGGCGCTGGCGACGGTGCTCGCAACGCCGGTGACGTCAGCCGTCGCGCGGTCGATCGAGTCGCTCGACCCGGACGCTCCCACTGCCTACATGCTCACGTCGGGCTCGACCAGCCTGCCGAAGGCCGTAATCCAGACGCAGCGCATGCTGACCTCCAACCTTGCCCAGGGTCGGCAGGTGCTGGGCACCACGGCCGGCTGGAGCGACGTGATGCTCGACTGGCTGCCGTGGAACCATGTTTCGGGTGCCTTCACCAAGATGGGCACGCTGACCAGCGGCGGCACGCTGTACATCGACGGCGGCCGGCCGATGCCCGGACTGTTCGAAGAATCGCTGCAGAACCTCAAGGAAATCGCGCCGAAGTTCTATGTGAACGTCCCTTTCGGCTACGCGATGCTGGCCGATGCGCTCGACAAGGACCCGGAGCTGCGCCAGCGCTTCTTCAGCAACCTGACGCTCGCACTGTATGGCGGCGCCGGCCTGCCGCAGGCGCTGTACGACCGCTTCCAGCAACTGGCGGTCGACACGATCGGGCTGCGCATCTTCTTCACGACCGGCTATGGCGCGACCGAAACCTCGTCGGGTTGCATGGCGATCTACTTCCCGACCGAGGAGGTCGGCATCGGGCTGCCGATGCCGGGGCTGACGCTGAAGCTGGTACCCAACGGCGAGCGCTACGAAGTGCGGCTGCGCGGCCCGATGATCACGCCCGGGTATCTGTCGAACCCGGAAGCGAATCGTGACATCTTCGACGCGGAAGGGTTCTATCGCACCGGCGACGCTGCGCTGCTGCACGACCCCGCGGACATCGGCAAGGGCTTGAAGTTCGCGGGGCGCCTTGCAGAGGAATTCAAGCTCGCCACCGGCTCGTGGGTCTCGGCCGGGCGCCTGCGCGCCGAGATCCTCGAAGCCTTTGC
>JANPDV010000299.1:0-4549 GCA_031431655.1 Gammaproteobacteria bacterium
GGATCGGGTGACGGGCGCTAAGCATGGCTGGAGTATCGCCGTGGCCGCGACGGGTCGTCAAGAACGCCTATAGAATCCGCAGTGATGACGCGCCGGCATTCCGGCGACGCGCGTCTAAACGGCAGGGGACTAGGCAGCAACATGACAGTGGACTACGAAAAACTCGGCGTCTTCTATCTGGGCCGTGAGTTCGATCCGGCAAAGAATGCCCTGAAGGACGACCTCGTCCTGTACGACTCCAAGGACCTGACGACCCACGCGGTCTGCGTCGGCATGACCGGCAGCGGCAAGACCGGCCTGTGCCTGTCGTTGCTCGAAGAAGCCGCGATCGACGGCATACCGGCGATCTGCATCGACCCGAAGGGCGACCTCGGCAACCTGATGCTGGCGTTCCCCAACCTCGCCGCAACGGATTTCCAGTCGTGGGTCGATCCCGCCGACGCCCAGCGCAAGGGCATGTCGGTCGAGGCGCTTGCGGCGAAGACGGCCGATACCTGGCGCGCCGGGCTGGCCGAGTGGAACCAGCCGCCGGAGCGCGTTGCGAAGTTCCGCGACGCGGTCGACATCGCGATCTACACGCCCGGCGCCGAAACCGGCCTGCCGCTGTCGGTGTTGCGTTCATTTGCGGCCCCACCGCCCGAGCAGCTCGCCGATTCAGGCGCGCTGCGCGACCGCGTCGGCGCCGTGGTGTCGGGCCTGTTGTCGCTGCTCGGCCGCGAGGCCGATGCACTGCAGAGCCGGGATCACATCCTGCTCGCGCAGATCATCGAGACCACCTGGCGCAACGGGGCGGGGCTCGACATGGTCGGGCTGATCAACGCGGTGCAGAAGCCGCCGTTCGACAAGGTCGGCGCGTTCGACCTCGATACCTTCTTTCCTGCCAAGGATCGCCTCGGCCTCGCGATGGCCATCAACAACCTGCTCGCGTCGCCCGGCTTCGCCACCTGGATGTCCGGCGAGCCGCTGGATGCGCAGCGCCTGTTGTTCACGCCCGAAGGCAAGCCGCGCATCTCCATCATCTCGATCGGCCATCTCGGCGATGCCGAGCGGATGTTCATCGTCACTCTCGTCCTCAACGAAGTGATCGCGTGGATGCGCAACCAGTCCGGCACCTCGAGCCTGCGCGCGCTGCTGTACATGGACGAGATCTTCGGCTTCTTCCCGCCGACGGCGAACCCGCCGTCCAAGACGCCGATGCTGACGCTGCTGAAGCAGGCGCGCGCGTTCGGACTCGGCTGCGTGCTCGCCACGCAGAACCCGGTGGACCTCGACTACAAGGGTCTCGCCAACTGCGGCACGTGGCTCATCGGCCGCCTGCAGACCGAACGCGACAAGCTGCGCGTCATCGAAGGCCTCGAAAGCGCGCTCGCCGGCCCGGGTGCGATGGACCGCAGCACGCTCGACCGCATGATGTCAGCGCTGACGCAGCGCGTGTTCCTGGTGCGCAACGTGCATGACGACGCGCCATACCTCATGAAGAGTCGCTGGGCGTTGTCGTACCTGCGCGGCCCGATGACCGGCCCCGAAATCTCGCGCGTGATGGGCCCGCGCAAGCGCGCGCGCATCGCCGCGGCGGCCGCCATCGCAGCGTCTGCGGACAGCGTGGGTACGGCCGCAGCGGCGGCCAGCAGGTCAAGCGCCGCGGCAACGCCGCGCCCGGCGCTGCCCGCGGAGGTCCCCGAGTACTTCCTGCCCGCGACGCGCGGCGACGGACCGGTCGCCTACCGCCCGATGATCATGGGCCTGGCGAAGCTGCACTTCGTCGATGCCAAGCTCGGCCTGGACCAGTGGAGCACCACCGCCTGGCTGGCGCCGCTCAGCGATGACGGCAAGAGCTGTCTGTGGGCGGAAGGCACGGCCCAGACCAACCTGCGCGCCGGGCTGGTCAAGGATCCCGCGGCCGGTGCAGAGTTCGGCGCGCTGCCCGGTGCCGCGCAGCGCGCCGCCACCTTCGCCGCAATGGGCAAGGCGCTCAGCGCGCACATCTACGAGAACGTGCGCGCCGACCTCTGGATGGCCGATGCACTGAAGCTCGCGTCGAATCCGGGCGAGACCGAGGGAGACTTTCGCAGTCGGCTGTCGCTGGCGACCCGCGAGAAGCGTGACGCGGCAATTGCCGAACTGCGCCAGAAGTACGCCGCCAAGCTGCAAACGCTCAACGACCAGCTGCGTCGCTCCCAGGAGCGTATCGAACGCGAGCGCGACCAGTCGCGCCAGCAGAAGATGCAGACGGCGCTCTCGGTGGGCGCGTCGATCCTCGGTGCGTTCATGGGTCGCAAGGCCGTCTCGAGCGCCAACATTGGCCGGGTCGCAACGGCCGCACGCTCAGCGTCCAGGATCGGCAAGGAGTCCTCGGACGTGGATCGCGCCGAAGAGAGCGCCGAGGTGCTGCAGCAGCGCCTCCAGGCGCTGCAGGCCGACATTGAAGCGGAGACGCAGCGCGTCGGCAGCGCGCTCGGCTCCAGCTCGGTCGCACTACGCAAGGTTGCGGTCACGCCTCGCAAGTCCGACATCGGCGTCGGCGAGGTTGCGCTGGTCTGGACACCGTGGCGGCGCGGCAGCGACGGCTTCCCGGCGCCAGCCTACGATGCCGGCACCTGAGCCCTGAGGAGACATCGCCATGAAGGAACTCGTCGACCTGCTCGTCAGCAATCTCAAGGTAGACCCCCGGCAGGCGAGCGGTGGCGCCGCCGTCCTGCTCAAGGCAGCCCAGGACAGGTTGGGCGCCAGGGAGTTCGGCTCGATGGTCGGCGGCGTCCCCGGCCTCGATGAACTCATCAGGCAGGCGCCCCAGTCGGGCGGCGTTGGCAAACTGTTCGGCGGCTTCGCGTCCGCCCTCGGCGGCGGCAACGCTGCCGCCATCGCCAGCATCGTGTCTGGCTTCGGCCAGCTCGGCCTCACCCCTGACCACGCCAAGCGCTTTGCTCCCGTGATCCTCGAGTTCCTGCGCGGCAAGATCGGCAAGGAAAATGCAGCGAAACTCGAGCAGACGCTGCGGGCGGGGTTCTAGCGTGACGGCGGCGCCTCGGCGGTTCGCACGCGGGCGAACCCAACGGCCCCTGGGCTGGGTCGCCGCGCTCGGCGCCGCACTGCTGCTCGCCGGTTGCGGCGCGCGCGACGCGTCGCTGCCGACCGGCGCCTGGCGCGCGACACTCGCCATGCCGTCGGGCGAGCTGCCATTCGGTCTGGAGGTGGAACACGCGAACGGCCGTCCCGTCGCATGGCTGGTGAACGGCAGCGCTCGGACCCAGGTTGCCGAGATCACCCAGCAGGGCAACGCCTTCACGCTGCTGATGCCGGGGTTCGAAAACCGGATCGAAGCACGCCTGTTTGGCAGCGCGAACGGCGCGGCGCGGCTCGAAGGCGATCTCGTCCTGTCGCGCAGCAAGGGCGCCACGCTGCGCGTGCCGTTCGTCGCCATCCACGGCCAATCCTGGCGATTCTTCGCCGAGCCGGCGAAACAGACGATCAACGTCGCGGGTCGCTGGGCAACGACGTTTGGCGAGGGTGACAAGGCCTCGCTCGCCGTGGGTGAGTTCGAACAGGCGGGCGCGCTGGTTACCGGCACCTTCCTCACGCCGACCGGGGACCACCGCTTCCTGGCCGGTGAGGTTCGCGGCGACGAGCTCTGGCTGTCGAAGTTCGATGGTGGCAGCGCCGCCTTGTACCGGGCCACGCTCAAGCCGGACGGCACGCTCGAAGGCATCTACTCCGGGCCGACCGGCGAGAGTCGCCTGGTGGCGCGACGCGACCAGCAGGCCTCGCTCGGCGACGCCGAGAACCGCACGCAGATGCGCTCGCCCGATGCCGCGCTCGACATCGAGTTCCCCGACCTCGAAGGTCGCCGCGTGTCGCTGCGCGATGCGCGCTTTCGCGGCAAGGTGGTGGTGATCGCGCTGGCGGGCAGCTGGTGCCCGAACTGCCAGGACGAGGCCGCATTCCTCGCGCCGCTGTACCAGCAGCAGCGCGCACGCGGGTTGGAGATTGTCTCGCTGATGTTCGAGCACTTCGGTGACGCGCCGCGCGCGGCCGACGCCGTGCGTCGCTTCCGCACGCGTCACGGCATCGAGTACACCACGTTGATCGCCGGTCTCTCGGACAAGGACGACGCCGCCTCGAAGCTGCCGCAGCTGAACGGCGTCTATGCCTTCCCGACCACGATATTCCTCGACCGGAGCGGCCACGTGCGCAAGCTGCACACCGGATTCTCGGGGCCCGCCACCGGCGCCCACTACCAGCGGATGACCGGCGAGTTCAACGCGCTGCTCGAGCAGCTGCTCGCCGAACCCGCGCCGGCAGCCTGAGAGTCACCATGCCGTCATTCGATGTTGTCTCGAAGATCGACGACCACGAACTCGCCAACGCCGTAGATCAGGCGAACCGCGAGATTGCCCAGCGCTTCGACCTGAAGGAGACCGGCGCGGGCTTCGAGCTGAAGGAGTACGTCGTCACCGCCACCGCGCCGGGCGAGTTCCAGCTCAAGCAGCTGCTCGACATCCTGCGCATCAAGCTCGCCAAGCGCGGCATCGACGTTGCCTGCCTGGAGCTG
>JANPDV010000300.1:0-8003 GCA_031431655.1 Gammaproteobacteria bacterium
GGACGAAGTCGCGGCCGCTGACCAACTCGAGCAGGAAGACCACGAACAGCGTCGCTGCCACGAGCGGGCCACCCCATATGGTGGGCTGGGTCGTGGCGGCCTGTTCCGCAGCGGCCGTGGGGAAGTACACATGGATGGTGACGCAGGCGGCGAACGCGAGGCTCGCCAGCGCGACGTTGAGCTTCATTAGGCGTGCAAGCATGGGAACTCCCGACGATGGCCAATTAACAGCGCTATCTTGCGGTGCGGCGCTGAACGCTGGCTGAAGTTCAGCAGTTTAACGGAATCCCGCCGGGTCGCGTGCTCATCGGATCTGCAGCTTGCCCGTGTCACGCATGCCCTGGCCCACCTGCGAGGCGAGCTGCGGCCAGTTGACGCGGCCGGCATTGCCGATGATGTCGATGCGCGGCACGCCGCTGCCCTTGAGGATGTAGTAGCCCTCGCGCGTGCTTTCGACGCCCGACATCAGGCAGACGTCGTTGCTGAGCCGGCAGCGCAGGCCGAGCCGGTCGTAGTCGAACTCATCGAACAGGCCGAACAGGCCGGACCCCAGCGTCTCGCGCACCCCGCCGCCGCCGCCGCCAATGTTCGACAGGTTGCCGACCGCCTTGGCGCTGATGCGGCGCGGCCCGCGATAGCTCGCGGGCGTCGCCAGCGCGGCATCGAATGCCACCGGCGACCAGGCAAACAGCTCGAGGCCATTGACCTGGCCGTCGATCCGTCCGGTGATGTTGCCAACGGAGAAGGTGCTGGTCACCGCGGCAAGATCCAGGTTCTGGATGCGCACGTCGGCGAAGAAACGCGGCCACTTGCCGAGCGGGTCCTGCAGCCTGATGTTGCGGCCGACGATCAGGCCGTCGAACACCCGGGCCTCGACATCGCCACCGAAGGTCAGCACGTTGTCGCGCAGTTCGACGCGCGGAATGCGGCCCGACAGCTGTCCGCTGAACTCGGGCCAGCCGAACGCACGGGCCAGTCGTGGCATGCCGATCGGCTCGATGTCGCCCTCGAAGCGCAGCGCGAACTGCGGCGTGCCGACGTCGCTGACTTCGAACGTCCGCACGGCCAGCGCGCCGTCGAAGATCGGCAGCCGCGACGGCTGCGTCAGCCGCACACCGGCACCCTGCGCGAGGAAGTCGACCCGCGCGGCGCCGCCCGACAATCCATAGGCACCGCCCTCGCGCCAGCTCAGGAACGACGCGGTCGGCGGCGGTGCAGCGGCCGGTGACCAGTGAATCGTGCCGCGCAGCTCGCGCATCAGGAACGCGTGCCGGCGATCTTCGAGATCCAGGCCCTGCAGCTCCAGCCGCAGGCTCTGCAGCGCATCGCGCTCGATGAGCAGGTCGCCCGCTAACGTGCCTGAGGTGGTGAGGGCGCCGAAGTCGGTCGCGGCGAGCGCGATCTGCAGGAAACTGGTGTAGGCGGCCGGCATGCGCAGTGAGTCGAGCGTGATCGCAAGCCGCTCGATCAGCGGCGCAGCGGGGGCGTTCGCGCCGGCGGCGAGCACCAGGCGACCTTCGGCCCGCGCCTGCAGCAGGTTCTGCTGCCGCACGCTCCCCGCGGCGATGTCCAGGCCGCCGTCGCGCCAGCTGCCGCGGATGCTGGCGTCGAGCGGATTGGCCTTGAAGTCCAGCAGCACCGGGCCCGCGAGGGCCTGGCCGCTGCCGGCGCGAACCTGCGACTCCACGTTCAGACTGCTGCCGCGTCGCGCGGCCTGTGCGGTGATCTCGGCAGCCAGGTTCTCACCGACCACCGTGCCGGCCTCGTTACTGAAGGTGACGCTCGCCAGGGTGGCGCGCCCGTTGCCTGACTGCAGCGCGGCGCCACGGCCCCGCAGGTCGACGCTGGCATCGAGCCGACCCTCGGTCGTGAAGTCCTTGGGCAGCGCGACGCGCGGCGCGAGCAGCGCGCGCAATCCCTTGGCCGTCGCGCCGCGCAGCTTGAGGGCGAGCGTCCAGTCATCGCCGACACTGCCGGCGCGCAGCTGCAGTCGACCGCCGCCGATGGCGATGCCGCTGCCCTGGGCGCCGAGCGCGCCCGTGTCGGTGCGCAGCGCAACGCGCGCTGGAAAACTCAGCGCGCCCAGCGGCGACTGCGCGATCGCCAGCCGGCCGCCGGCGCATTCGAAGCGCGGCTCGTCGAGCCGCAGATCGGCGCAGGCGAAGTTGATTCGTCGCAGTGGCGGCAGGTCGGGCCCAAGTTCGGCCCGGCTGGCCGTGAAGCGCGCGCGCTGCGAGCGGGCGCGCTGCAGATCGATCCGCAATACCGCGTCGTGCAGCGTCACGTTGCCGGAGACGATGCGCTGCGCCTCGATGACCAGCGCGTCGACCGCGTGCGCGGGCGGTGCCGATGTTGCCGCCAGCAGCGTGGCCAGCAACACCGGGGCCGCCGCCCTGCGGGCGCGCTGGCCCGGGCGCACTGGCGCTGGCATGCTTGTGCTGATGGTGAGCATCGAATCGAAGTCTAGGCCATCCCGCCACTGGCGTGCCGCGCTGCTCGCCATCGCCGTGTTGACGCTGACGGCCTGTGGCACGCAGTTGATCTACAATCGGCTCGACACGCTGCTGTACTTCTATGTGTCGTCGCAGGTCTCGTTGCAGAAGCCGCAATCACAGCAGCTCAAGGCGTCGCTCGGCGAGTTCCTGGACTGGCATCGACGCACCGAGCTGCCGCGCTATGCCCGCTTCGCAGAGCAGTTCGCGCGCGATGCGGCGCAGCCGCTGGGGCGCACGCGTATCGACCGCGCACGACTCGAGATCGAATCATTGTGGCAGGAGTCCGTGCAACGCGGCGGCCCGGACGCGGCGCGCTGGCTCACTTCGCTGTCGCGCGCGCAGCTGGATGAGCTGTTCGCCTCGCAGGCGGATGACGACGCCGAGTATCGCGAGGAATTCTGCGAAGGGCCGGAGGCACGGCGCCTCGAGCGCCGCCAGCGCAGCTTCATCGACAGTGCCGAGGACTGGGTGGGCCGGCTGAGCCCCGCGCAGCGCACGCTGGTGCGTGAACGCATTGCGCAGCTGGCGCCGACCGGCTGCGGCTGGGTCGACCAGCGCATCGCAGTGCGCGCCGAGCTGCGTCGGTTGGTCGAGAGCGAGCCAGCCTCGGGCGACTCTGCGAGCCTGATCACCCGCCTGCTGTCGGCTCCGGAGGAACGCTGGGAAGCGGACTACCGGTGGAAGTTCACCGAGAATCGCGACCGGGTCGTCGATCTGCTCAGCGAGCTGGACGCCTCGCTCGAGCCGCGCCAGCGCCGGCGCCTGGAGACGCGCCTGCAGGGATTCGCCGCGGACTTCCGTGAGCTCTCGGGCACCCGGGTCGCGGAGCGCGCCGCCGCGTCGCGCTGACGCGGCGGCGCATTCCTGGACAGGCTTCAGCCGCCGCCAGCTCCGCCGTTGTTGGTGACGGTGGTCGAGCAGCTCTTCGCGGCCTTGTCGCACTGCTTCACGACCGAGCGCGAGAAATCCTCGCCGTTGGCCAGCGTGCCGCTGGTCTGCCGGCTGAAGCCGTCCTCGGTGCGCGTAGTGACGCTCTGCGAGTTGCCGCTCTTGCCATCGAAGCGCGTCCACTCGGCGTTGCGGGTCAGCGTGCCGGCCTCACGATCCCGCACCACATCGACGCTGCGCGTCGCTGTCTGGCCCTGCGGATTGGTGACGGTGCTGTCGCGGCTGTAGCCGTTGTCGTTGCGGGTCACGGTGAGATCCCGCGACGCCGTCTTGCCGTCGGCGTTCTGCCAGCGGTCATGTCGCTCGAATCCGCCGTCCGTGCGCTGGCGCTCGCTGGTTCGCGTCCAGTTGCCGCCAGCGGCGGGTCGTACGCGCTGCGCGCCATCGGCGCGGGCGGCGCGCGACTCACTGGCGGCCGGTCGTTCGCGCGACGCGCGGTCGCGCGCTTCGCCGACGCTCGCTTGAACGGCGATAAGTAACGCCAGCGCGCCGATCGCGGCGGCCGGAATGGACTTGGCTGTGCGAATTTTCATGATGCGACTCCTCGGGTTCGTTGCAGGTTGGCCCTTGCTGCGGCCGACCCGGTGTGTGGCTGTGTCGAGGAGTGGAACGGATCCGGTCGCGATTGGTTGACCCGCGACATAATGCGAGTCGCGAGCCGGCAGTGGTTCTGCGCTACAATTTCAACGTCGTCTTGTCGCTGGCTTGTGTTTCGTGTCGCTTCAGTCCGGTAAACGCGCACTCATCGTCGACGATTCCAAATCAGCGCGTGCGTTTCTCACGCGGCTGCTGGAAAAGCACGGCCTGCAGGTCGAGGCGGTGGAACACGCGGAGCAGGCCCTGGAGCATCTGGCGCACGCGCGCCCCGACGTGATCTTCATGGATCACATGATGCCCGGCATGGACGGATTCCAGGCGCTGCAGTCGATCAAGCACAACCCGCGCACCGCCACCATTCCGATCATGATGTACACCTCGCAGGAAGGTGAGCTGTACCTCAGCCAGGCGCGTGCACTCGGCGCAATGGGCGTGCTGCCGAAGCAGGTGAAGCACGCCGAGCTCGCGACGGCCCTTTACCAGCTGGGCCTGATGCCCGACCGGCGTCGCAGCGACCGTGCCGCCGGCGCGTTCGGCGTACCGACGGTCACCGCGGCAACACTCCCGGGCGGTTCGGCGCCAGCAACCGTCGAGCCGGAAGGCGCGAGCGCCGTGCCAGCGGGCGCCCTGCAGGACGACACGGGCCCGGCGGCAGCTCCTGCACCCGCGCGTGCGCCCCTCGATGCGGACTCACTGCTGCTGCTGCGGCCGATGATCGAGAGCGCGGTGAGGGAGCAGGTGGGGGATCTGCGCCGACAGCTGCCGGCATTGTTCGCGGATCAGTCCGATCGGCTGCTGGAAGATGTGCGCGCGGCCGTGGCTGGCGCTTCACTGGGCGCACCGGCGGCGCTGCTGCCCGAGCCACCCGCGCGTCGCAGTGCGGGCGCGCTGCCGTGGGCGATGGCGGCTGCGGCGAGCATCGCCGCGCTGACCTTTGCGACGTTGTGGTGGCGCGATTCCGGCGCCGTGCGCGGGCAGGTGGCGCAGCTGGCGGCGGATCGCGCGGTCGACAACGCGCCCGTCGCCGCGCGGGCTCGGCAACCTGCGGTGGCTGCGTCGCTGCCCGGCGCCGGCGATTCACCGGTCGTTGCTCCTGCTGCCGCCGCTGCAGGAGGCGCGCCGAACGGGGTCGTGCCGACCACCGGCTTCAGTGTCGAGGCCCAGCCGCTTGCGGCGGCATCGGCTACCGAGTTGGCGCGTTCCGGCACGCCAATGGTGCGTACCGTGCCTTACGGTGAGACGCCGCTCGCGGGCGAGCGTCTCGAGGCGCTGCGCAGCCTGCTGACCGATCTCGGCGCGCGCGGCTACCGCGGCCTGGTCACCGTCACGTCTTATCCCGGTCGGTTCTGTCTGATCGGAAACCTCGGTTCCGGCTATCTGCTGCCGAAGGCCGACGCGCCCGCGGCCCGCTGCGATACCGTCGGCAATCCGTTCGACGAGTCGCTGGTGCCGGCGCAGCGCGAGCCCGTGGCGCTTGCCAATCTGATCGGCAGCGTCCGGCAGAGCACCGCCGGGGCGCTGCGCATCGAGCTCGTCAACGGCGAGCCGACCGTCGAGGTTGCACCCTATCCGCCGGAATCCGAACGGCTGACGGCAGGCGAGTGGAATCGTGTTGCCGCTCTCAATAACCGCGTCGAGATCAGGCTCAGCGCGGCCGCGCCTTGAGCGCGTCGCCGGTGGAGACGTTCCGTCCGCGGTGGTGGCTGCGCGGGGCGCATGGCCAGTCCATCCTGCCGAGCTCGCTGTTGCGCCAGCAGGCCGTGCAGCGCCGCGCACGACCACTGCTGGCCGCCGCCCGCGAACTGCTGCTGGAGTGCGGTGACGACGTGCGCCTGCAGTCGTTCCATTCCAGTCCGTCGCATCCCGGCGAGCCGGAGGGCGATGCGGTGGCCGTGCTGCTGCACGGTTGGGAAGGCAGCGCCGATTCACTCTATGTGCAGTCGCTGGGCCAGAGCCTGTTCGAGCACGGCTACGAGGTGGTGCGGCTGAACCTGCGGGACCACGGCGCCACGCATCACCTGAACCGCGAACTGTTCCATTCCTGCCGGCTGCCCGAGCTCATCGGCGCGGTGCGCGCCCTGCAGCAGCGCTTTGCAGGCCGAAGGCTGGTGCTGGTCGGATTCTCGCTGGGTGGCAACTTCATGCTGCGGGTCGGCGCCGCAGCGCGGGCCGAAGATCTCGCACTCGAACGCATCGTCGCGGTGTCGCCGCTGCTCGACCCCGCGAGTACGCTCGATGCGCTGGAGCAGGGCCTGTCGCTGTACGAGCAGTACTTCGTGCTGAAGTGGACGCGTTCGCTGCGGAAGAAGCAGGCGGCATGGCCTGGCGAGTACGACTTCGCGCCGTTGATCGCCTCGCGCAACCTGCGGCAGATGACGCGCGACCTGGTGCTTGCGCACACGGATTTCACCGACCTGGAGAGCTATCTGGCGGGCTACGCGATCACCGGCGCGCGCCTCGAGAGCCTGGCCGTGCCGTCACTGATTCTGACTGCCCTCGACGATCCGATGATTCCGCCCCAGGACCTGCAGCGACTGGCCCGGCGCGACGTGCTGGAGATCGTCACCACGGAGCGGGGCGGTCACTGCGGCTTCCTGGAGACGCTGCTGGCGCCGAGCTGGATTGACCGCGTGGTCACCCGGGACGTGCTGACTCGCGTGCCGCTGCGAGCCGGGCGCGCCACATCATGAGTTCACGGTGCATGCCGCGGACCAGTGGCGTGCAGACCGAGTGCACGCCGCGTGCCGCCAGGTCGTCCAGGCGATTCGCCGCCGTGATGCCAAGCGCGGCCCAGCGCCAGGGTCCACGCCACAGCCGCGCCACGTCCTGCAGCAGCGCGTCGTCGACGAACAGGTAGTCCGGGCAAACCGCCTCGCACTTGATCTGCGTGTGAGTGTCGAACGAACGTGGCAGCCAGCCGATCGAGGCGGCGCCGCGCGCGCGGGCGCGGTCGGCGACCTGGAGGTTGTCGCAGACGACAGTGCAGCGTTCCTCCAGCGGCGCCACCGCGACGAGCACGGACTCGAGCACCGGGTCGACGCCGAACTGCGCGATCGACGCCGGACTCAGGTGCACCAACAGCCGCGCCCGCGGGGCGCGCCCCTCCAGCAGTTCCATCGCACAGCCGGCGAGCGTGGCAATGCAGGTACCGGTGTGGCGATCGCCGAAGCGGCTGCGGTCCGCGGCCTCGATCGCGCACAGCTCGCTTGCCGCCAGGGAGTGCACCGGAACTTCCCGCTTTCCTGCATGCTCGACGTGGGGCAGGCCGGTCGCCATGGCGACGGCATCGGCAGACAGCTGCATCTCCAGCGCGACGGCTTCGGCGCCAAGCTGCAGCGCCGAGTGCACGGCTGGGATGGTGTTGGCCGGAAACTCCGCTGCGTTGCCTGTCCAGGCAATCAGCTCGAGCGACGTGATCATTCGACCCTTTTACAATAGCCGGTCAAGATCATGGGCAATCAGGCTCTGGAGAATGGCATGAACCATGCTTCGTCGCAGATTCGCACGGTCGTGCTCGGTTTGCTGGTCTGTGCGCTGCTGGGCGCCTGCGCGCGCGACGCCGACGACTGGAAAGCAGCGGCCGCCGCCGATACGCCCGAGGCTTATGCGGCATTCCTGCAGCGCCATCCGCAGAGCGCGCAGGCCGCCGCCGCTCGCACCCGCAGTGCGGAGCTGACCGAAAAGCGCGCCTGGGATCTCGCCACGCAGTCGGACACGTCCGAATCCTATCGCCAGTTTCTTGCCCAGCATGCCGACGGCGACTGGGCCCAGGAAGCCCGCGTTCGCATCGCGAACTTCGAACTCGCGGAGGCGGCGCCGGCCCCGGTTCAGGCCGCCGTGGCCGCCGCCGCTGGTTCGGCGGCGCCCATCCGTGCCGCGGCGCCCGTCGAGGCTGCGCACCCGCCAAGGCCGCTGCGCCGGTTAGGTCCGCGGGGCCGGGGGTTGCCGCCGCGCCAGCCAGGG
>JANPDV010000301.1:0-7923 GCA_031431655.1 Gammaproteobacteria bacterium
TCATAGCGCAGCGCCGGCAAGTCGCGCGAGTACAGCGACAGCTTGCGCTCGCCGCGCAGGCTCAGCAGCGCGCCGGACTGCAGCAGGCGCACTTCCCTGGGCAGCTCCGGCACCTGCAGGGTCGCGTCGTAGCGCTTGCCGAGCTCAAAGCCGCCAAAGGACTTGAGACCCTTGTCAGTGCGCACGTACAGGTATCGACCGACATCGGCCTTGAAGCGGAAGCTGTGCAGCGTCGGGTTTGCGCTCGCGGGCTCGAGCGCTTCGAGCGCAACCGGCTCTGCCACGGCCAGCACTTCGTCCGCGACCAGTGCGGGTGTGTTCCACTCGAACGGCTGCTCGCGGCGATCCGGCGCGGAGTCGGGATGGTGCACCGGCAACAGCCAGGCCTTGAAGCGACGCTGCAGTTCCGCCGGCGCCACGCCTTCGCTGGTCTCGACAGTGAGGATCTGCTCCGTCTCCAGCCGCTCGTTGGTGACGAACGACAGCGCGGCATTCTGCACGGCCAGGCTGAACCGGCCGGGCACCTTCACCGCAGACGTGATCACCTGGTCCGTGCCGGGCCCGCCGAGCGACGAGCGCACGCCAGCGGCGACGCGCAGCTGCAGCTCGGTCGCCTCGGCCTGCATCGTCAACGGTTCGGAGTGCACGAAGGCCTTCAGGCGGCGCTCGTCGTAGCTGACGCGCAGCCCGACCTTCGGCCCACTGTTGCCGAGCCAGCCGCTGCCCTTCCCCTTGAAGGCCAGCTGCACCCGCTCCTCGAACGCAGCCGTGTCGACCGGATGCGAGAAACGCAGCGCAATCACGGCCTTCTTCAGCTGCGGATCGGTCGGGTCCTGGTAGAACTCGGCGCTGTCGACCACCGCAAGGAAGGGTGCCGAGACGAAACCGTATGACGATTCCTTGAGGCGCGCGCCGGGGCGCAACAGGGTCGCTGCGGTGAGAGTCGCGACGACACGCTGGCCGACCGGCCAGTCAGCGGCGGGCCTGAAGCTCAGCCGCGCGTCATCGTCCCACGACCAGCGGCCCTCGATGCGCGGTGACAGCACCGCGCCCGCCTCGATGGCCTTGCCAATCTGTTCGATCGGGGCGACCGGCTCGCTGAAAGCGATCAGCAGCGGTTCCGGTCTGGAATCGGTGACAGCGTAGTCGCGCGCCGACGGCGCCGTGACCGTGACCGCGGCGTACTGCGGCTGTGGTCGGGCCTTCCACCAGCCGACGCCCGCGACGGTAGCGCCTCCCAGCACCAGCAGCCCGACCGCGAGCAACGCCGCCTGCGGCCGGTTCTGCCGCGCCCAGCGATGGTACTGGACGGCTCGTCGGGCGACACGGTCCCACCACGGCGGTGGCTGCCAGTCGATCCGTCCCAACAAATCCGCAATGATTCCGCGCGATGATGTCGACACGATGCAACCCCCGCTCGCTCCGGCGCTCCCCCGCGACCAGCTGCAATGAGTGTACGCCAGCGAATCGCGCACCCTCCGGGCACGATCAGGGCGGAATCTGGCGTGAGGTGCATCGAGGATTCCGCCATCGCCACATGCGTGCCCTGATCTTCAGTGCCACACTGCTGGGCATGGCACTCAGCGGTCCTGGCAGTACAGGTGAGCGAATGGGCTCGGACGCCCGCGCGCCAACCCTGTCGGGCGCGCCACCCCTGGTGATTGCGCATCGTGGCGCCTCGGGCTATCGGCCCGAGCACACGCTCGAAGCCTATCGCCTCGCGATCGAGATGGGCGCGGACTTCATCGAGCCGGACCTGGTCTCGACCCACGATGGCCAGCTGGTCGCGCGCCATGAACCCAACATCACCGCAACCACAGACGTCGCATCACGCCCCGAGTTCGCTGACCGCCGCCGCATGCGAGTCATCGACGGCATCGAGGAGACGGGCTGGTTCGCGGTGGACTTCACGCTGGCGGAGCTGCGCACGCTGCGGGCGGTGCAGCCCCGGCCCGGACGCTCGCGCGAGTTCGACGGCCAGTTCGGCATCCCGACGCTCAACGAGATCATCGACCTGGCGCGCACCGAGGGCGCGCGCCGCGGCCGCACCGTCGGCATCTACCCAGAGACCAAGCACCCGACCTGGCACTGCGAACAGGGCCTGCCGCTCGAGCCCGCGCTGTTGCGTTCCCTGCGCGAAGCCGGCTGGACGCAGCGCAGCGCCCCGGTATTCATCCAGTCGTTCGAGTCCGGCAACCTGCAGTGGTTGCGCGCGCGGACCAGCGTGCGCCTGGTCCAGCTGCTCGACTCCACCGGGCAGACCGATGCTGGCAACGTGCTGCCGGCCCGGGCCTGGAAGCCGCAGGCACATTGCGCCCTTTACGGGAAAGGTCGGCTGCCTCAGGACTTCAGCGCGGCAGAATCATTCCGCGAGATCTCGCGCTATGCCGATGCCGTCGGACCGTGGAAGCGCATGCTGATTCCCTCGCGGCTGAATCGCGTCGGCGCTGCCGCCAATGAGTCGGGCGCAGATGACGCGACCCGACCTGCAATCGACACCGCCGCAGAGCCGAATCGCAGCACGCTTCCACCCACCGACTTCGTCAAGCTCGCGCATGCCGCCGGCCTCGCCGTCCACCCCTGGACGTTCCGCAACGAACCACAGTACCTGGCCAGCAACTACGCGCAGGATCCGAAGCGCGAGTACCTCGCGTTCTATGCGCTCGGCGTCGACGCGCTGTTCAGCGACTTCCCCGACACGGCGGTGGCGGCGCGCTGAGCGCAGCCTGCGGTGCGGCGAACGTCCACGCAAGGCGCACGCTGCCGCGATCAGACCATCGAGGACGCGAGTTCGCGGACGATGCCGGGGCCACGATAGATCAGCCCGGTGTAGATCTGCACCAGGTCCGCACCCGCGACGCGCATCGCCCAGGCATCCTCGCCGCAGGCGATACCGCCGACGCCGACGATCGGCATCGAGGGCCCGAGCGCCTTGCGCAGGATGCCGACCACCTCGCGTGAGCGCTCCCGCAGCGGCTGGCCGCTCAAGCCGCCGTTCTCGTCGGCATGGCGTGCGCCGCGAACGCGCTCGCGCGCCAGCGTCGTGTTGGTGGCGATCAGGCCGTCAACCGGTACGCGCCGCGCCACCTCGGCGAACTCCAGCAGCTCCGCCTCGTCGAGGTCCGGGGCGAGCTTGACCAGCAGGGGCACCGTCTTGCCGCTGCTCCGGTTCAGCTTCGCAGTCTCGCTACGCACGGCGCCCAGCAACGGCGCAAGATGCTCGCTGGCCTGCAGCGAACGCAGCCCGGTAGTGTTCGGCGACGACACGTTGACCGTGATGTAGTCCGCCACCTCGTGCACCAGGCGCAGGCAGGCGACATAGTCGTCGGTCGCTTTCGCCAGCGGCGTATCGGCATTCTTGCCGATATTGACGCCGACGATGCCGCGGCTGCGCCGCGTGCGCAGGCGCGCCGCCACCGCCGCCGCGCCCTCGTTTGGAAATCCCATCCGGTTGATCAGCGCCTCATGTTCTGGCAGGCGAAACAGTCGAGGTTTCGGATTCCCGCCCTGGGGACGCGGCGTGACCGTGCCGACTTCCACATGCCCGAAGCCCAGCGCGAACCAGCCGTCGACCGCCACGGCGTTCTTGTCGAAACCCGCGGCGACGCCGATGCGATTCGGGAAGCGCAGTCCGAACAGCGCAACCGGCCTGGTGCGTGCCTGCGGGAGTCGGGGCGCATAGGCCAGCGCGGCAATGCCCTTAAGCGCCACTGCATGCGCCTGCTCGGGATCGAGCTGGAAGAGTCCGGCGCGCAGCAGCGGATACAGCATCAGCGGCGCGGATGCAGCAGTTCGAAGCGCGAGAAGATCACCGGCATCTGCATCGACGGCTCGCGACCCTTTGCGCGCAGCATGCCGCCCCAGTAGTCCCAATGGATCTTTCGCCAGATCGTCACGTCGCGGGCATTCGGCCCTTCCACCTGCACGTGCTGGTGATTGATGCCCTCGAAGGGCACGCGCTCGACTGCGGTGATCCGATACAGCAGCGCCGGTATGCCGTCCCATTGGGTGACGACGTAGAGGTCGCCAACCGCCGGCGCCGCGGCCGGATCCGCCTCGAACTCGCTGGCCTGCGCGAACGTGCCGGTCTTCTCGCCCTGCAGGATCAACGGCACGATGATGTCGGCCATCGCCTGGCTGTTGCCGTAGGAGCGAACCTTGTACCTGTCGATGGCGACATCCGGGCGCGCACGGCGCGCCTCGGCGACGAAGGCCTCGACGGCCGGACTGACGCTGCTGCTCATGATTGCGGCCCTCGAAGTTGCTCGATGATCGCAGGATTCTCCAGGGTCGTGATGTCCTGCGTGATCTCCTCGCCCCGCGCCACGCTGCGCAGCAGCCGCCGCATGATCTTGCCGGAGCGCGTCTTGGGCAGGTTGTCGGCGAAGCGGATGTCGTCGGGCTTGGCGATCGCGCCGAGCTGCTCGCCGACCCAGTCGCGCAGTTCCTTGACGAAGGCGGACGTATCGCCGGTCGGTCGCGCGCCCCGACAGACCACGAACGCGAACACCGCTTCGCCCTTGATCTCGTGCGGCCGGCCGACCACGGCGGCCTCGGCGATGCGCGGATGCGCCACCAGCGCAGACTCGATCTCCATCGTGCCGAGCCGGTGACCGGCGACGTTCAGTACGTCGTCGATGCGCCCCATGATCCAGAAGTAGCCGTCCTTGTCGCGGTGCGCGCTGTCGCCGGCGACGTAGTAACGGTTCTGGAACTTCTCCCAGTAGGTCTGCAGATAGCGCTCGTTGTCGCCCCAGATCGTGCGCAGCATCGAGGGCCAGGGCTTGCGGATCACGAGATAGCCGCCGGCGTCCGGACTGGTGACGGGTCGCCCCTCGTCATCGACGATGGCGGCGTCGATCCCGGGAATCGGAGTCGTGCAGGAGCCCGGCTTGGTCGCAGTCACGCCCGGCAGCGGCGAGATCATGATCGCGCCGGTCTCCGTCTGCCACCAGGTGTCGACGATCGGGCAACGCTCGCGGCCGATCACGCGGTGGTACCACATCCAGGCTTCGGGGTTGATCGGCTCGCCCACGCTGCCGAGCAGCCGCAGCTTCGACAGGTCGTACTTGGCGGGAATCTCGTCGCCGAGTTTCATCAGCGCGCGGATCGCGGTGGGCGCGGTGTAGAAGATCGTGACGCCGTGCGCCTGGCAGATGCGCCAGAAGCGCCCGCCGTCGGGAAACGTGGGCGCGCCTTCGTACATGACGATCGTCGCGCCGGCCGCCAGCGGACCGTAGGCCACGTAGCTGTGGCCGGTAACCCAGCCGACGTCGGCGGTACACCAGAACACGTCGTCATCACGCAGGTCGAATACCCATTGACTGGTGAGCCGCGCGTTCAGCAGATAGCCGGCGCTGGAGTGCTGGATGCCCTTCGGTTTGCCGGTAGAACCGGACGTATACAGCAGGAACAGCGGATGTTCGGCGTCGACGGCAAGCGGCTCGCACCAGTCCGCTGCCGGCGCGGTGAGGTCGTGCCACCAGTGGTCACGGCCCGGTTTCATGGGCACGGCGTGGGCCGTGCGGCGCAGGACCACCACGTTCTCGATACTGGCGCAGCCCTCGGCCAGCGCCTTGTCGCAGGCCGCCTTGAGTTCGACGATCTGGCCGCCGCGGCGACCCCCATCGGCCGTGATCAACAGCCGCGCGCCGGCGTCTTCGATGCGATCCTTCAGCGAGAGCGCGGAAAAGCCCCCGAACACCACCGAGTGCACGGCACCGATGCGCGCGCAGGCCTGCATCGCGATGACCGCCTCGGGCACCATCGGCATGTAGATGACGACGCGGTCGCCGCTGCCGATGCCGAGCGCGCGCAGCGCATTGGCGACCCGGCAGACTTCGGCCAGCAGCTCGCGATAGCTGATGCGTCGCACGTCGCCGTTCTCGCCCTCGAACACGAGTGCCGGCTTGTCGGCACGCAGCGCCTGGTGCACGTCGAGGCAGTTCGCCGACACATTGAGCGTGCCATCGACGAACCAGCGGAAGTTCGGCGCGCGCGAGTCGTCGAGGGTGCGCGTGAACGGGCGCGACCACTGGATGTGCTGCCGTGCGAGGTCCGCCCAGAAACCGACGTGATCGGCCGCGGCCCGCGCGCGCAGGGCATCCACGTCGGCCGGTTTCAACTGTGCGCGCTGCGCGAACTCTGCCGGCGGCGGGAACTGCCGCTGCTCGTTCAGCACGGACTCGATGTCGGGTTTGCTCACGGATACCTCGGTTCAATCGGCCGCATAGGGGTCCGGATAGTCAGCGCTCAACCCCTTGAAGCGCTTGTGCAGCCACAGATACTGCGCCGGAATGCGCCGCACCTCGGCCTCGATCAGCGCGTGGAACCGGGCCGTGTCGGCGACCGGATCCTCGCTCGGAAAGCCGGCCAGCGGTGCGCCGATCCGGATCCGGTAGCCCTGCCCGTCGGGCAGACGCTCGGCAAAATACGGCATCACGGCGGCCCCTGTCATCTTCGCCAGCCGCGACGTTGCGGTGTTGGTGGCTGCGGGAATGCCGAACAGCGGCACCATCTGCGCGCCCTTGCCGCGATACGCCTGGTCCGGCGCATACCAGACGATGCCGCCGGCCTTCAGCACGCGCACCATGCTGCGGATGTCGTCGCGCGCGATGATGCCGGCCGACACTCCAGCGCGACGCCGCTTCAGGACGTGGGTGAGCAGCGCGTTCTCGCTCTCCTTGTAGACTGCGTGCGCCTCGCGCGTCAGCGTCAGCAGGCCGGCCGCAATCTCGAGTGTCGTGAAGTGCGCCGCCAGCAGGATCACGCCCTGCCCCGAGCGCGTCACCGCATCCAGCCGGTCCAGGCCTTCGAACTGCGCGAGCGCGCGTACCCGCTCAGGCTGCGCCCACCAGATCAGCGCCGTCTCGCCGATGGTCCGGCCGACGTTGCGGAAGTGCTCGCGCAGGATGACGTCGCGCTGCCGGGCGGAGAGCTCCGGCAGGCACAGCGCGATGTTGCGACGCGCGGTACGGACCTGCGGGATGCGCAACCATCGCGCCAGTGTGCCGATGCCGGCGCCGATGCGCAGTGCCGCGGAAAACGGCAGCCACGCCAGCACGCGCGTGATGCCCAGCGCCAGCCACATGGGCCAGTATTGCGGCAGCAGGAACCGGGCACGCATGGTGATCGCCTCGAGCGTGGCGTCAGCGCGCCGCAGCCGCGTCATCGGAGCCGGGCGCGGTCATCACGCCCAGCGCGGCCAGGCGGTCGGTCTGCCGCCGCAGCATCGGCCCGAAGTTGTGGCGATCGAAGAACGCTCCCAGCGATGCCACGTCCGGCACGCGCCGCAGCAGCTGCTCGCGCCGCAGGTCCATGGGCATGTCCCGGACGATCTCGGTGAGCTGGCGCGCGAGGAACGCCGCTTCGCGGTGCAGCGCCAGGCGTTCGCCGAGCCTGGAGGCGCCGCGGATCGGCAGCGCCGCCACATCGGCGAGGTTGTCATACAGCTCCTCCAGCGACGCGAACTCCTTCATCAGCACCGCCGCGGTCTTCGGCCCGACGCCGGGCACTCCCTTGATGTTGTCGACACTGTCGCCCGTCAACGCGAGGTAGTCCGCGAAGCGCTCGGGCACCACGCCGTAGTGCTCCTCGATCTCACCATGGCGAAGCTGCAGGTTGTCGGTGTAGTTCCAGTAGACATCGCCTTCGCGGATCAGCTGCGCCAGGTCCTTGTCGCGGCTGACGACGGTGGAGCGAAGCCCGAAATCCCGGAACCGTGCGTGCAAGGTACCGATGATGTCGTCGGCTTCGAACTCCGGACTCGAGAACTCGGCGACACCCAGCAGCCGGCAGTACTCGCGGCAGCGCTCGAACTGCAGCTTGAGATCGGCCGGGGCGGGGTCGCGATTCGCCTTGTAGGCCGGGTACAGCTTGTTGCGAAACGAACTGGTCAGGCTCTGGTCGAACGCCACGCCGATG
>JANPDV010000302.1:0-2567 GCA_031431655.1 Gammaproteobacteria bacterium
CCATCACGCCCTGCGTCTGCAGATCGCGTGCGTTGCGCGACGATGTGCCGGTGCTGTCGATCACGAAATGCAGCCCGATGAACTTGTCGGCGCTGGATTGCGGCAGCCCGATCTCGTCACCGACGTAGCGGGTGGACGTGCTGCTGCGATCCGTAGTCGAACCGGGCAGGAGCGCCGCGGGCACTACCGTCGGCCCGCTGCCGGGCGCGGTCGCGACTCCGCCGAGCCGCGCGATGGCCTGCTCTACACCCGCCGCGGCTGCCTGTGTGGCATTGCGCCGGAACTGCTCATTGCCCGACATCGTGAGTTCCGTGATCGACGTGGTCATGCCGGTGAAGGCCAGGATCGTCAGGACCAGCAGCAGGATCAGCGCGACGGCCAGGGCTGCGCCGCGTTCACGATGCAACATCAGAGTGTCCTCGAATTGCGCAGCGTGATCGTCCGTGACAACAACATGCGCCGGAACTGCCGCGCGTTCCCGGCGGGCGTGAACTCCACATCGGCATAGCGGTAGGTGCGGGCATCGACGAAGCCGGGTTCGAGGCGTTCGGCACGCACCCGGATCCACAGGCGTACGGCCACGACCTGCAGGCGATCGAGGCCAGGAAAATCAGGGTTCACGTAGCGCGTGGCGCGTCCGTCCGTTTCGGGAATGCCGTCGCCATTGATGTCCGAGCCTGGATCCAGCACGCCATCGTTGTCGTAGTCGCCGGTGTCGATGCCGAACTGAACCTGCAGGTCCTCAACTCCCGGCATCACCTCTGAATCCACGAACGCACCGCCGGCGCCCAGCGCCTTGAGGCGCAGCGCCGGCAGGCCCGGCTGAGCGTCGGAGCTCTGCGCAACGTAGTAGGTACGCACGATCAGGTCATGGATGCGGTGGTCGGCATCGACGACACCGGGCGCCACGCCGTCGGCAAACAGTTGCTGCGAGGTGCGGCTGCTGAGACGCGAGGCAAACAGCTGGATGCGGTCGGCCTGCGCCGCCCCCGCCTCGGTCGAAGCGCGGCGAATCGTCAGCGTGTCCGTCCCGGGCAGCGCGCCGCCGCCCTGAGCGTCGCAGCCGGCGGTGGCATCGGGGCCGAGCACGAAGCTGTCGTTCGAGCCCTGCACCGGCGAAAGCACGTCGATTGCAAAATTGATGCCGCAACTACGTGCTGCGGCCGGCAAGCCTGGAGCGGCGACCGGCAACGGCGGCGCCGGCGCAATTGGCCGCTGGCGCAGGGCATTGCCACTGGCCAGGACGATCGCGGGATCCGAGCCGCGTACCAGACGCAGCGTATCGGCCGAGTTGGTGAATCCGTAGAAGCCAGCCAGCTCGACATCCGGCTCGACCACGGTCATGACGTAGCGGGCCTGCTCCTGCAGGCGCGCCACCGCGTCGTTGACGGCATAGGTGGCCCGACTGTTGGAGTAGACCGTCACCGCGCCGATCACCAGCACGGAGCCAATGGTCAGCGCAACCATGAGTTCTACCAGGCTCACGCCGCGCACCCGTGCCACGTTCATGCGGCTGGCCCCCGCGGGATGATCAGGACCTCGCCCGTGTAGCTCAGCGGCTGGGGCTCTCCCGGTTCAAGCCAGGAGACGGAGATCCGATAGCGCTCCGGAGCGCCGGGCCCGGCCGGCGCGAAGTACTCGACCGTGGTCTGCGGCGGAGTGGCGTCCAGCGTCGGCAGAGCCGCGCGCACCGCTGCGATCCAGCGCGCGAGATCGTCCTGCGCGAGCTCGGCAAGCGTGCAGTTGGCGCCGGTGCTGGTGGGCGAGGGCGCGCAATCCTGTTCACCCGGCGCGCCACCGTACGCGTCAGTCGCATAGGCTGCGCGCGCCGTGGCATTGGCACGAATGCGGTCAGCCATGTCGCCAACCAGGTTGACGGCCTGGGTTCGCAACAGCGCCGAGCGGCTGCTGCGCACGCTCTCGACGAACAACCCGGCGATACCGAGCATGCCGATCGAGAGAATCAGCAGGGCGACCAGCGCCTCAACCATCGAGACACCCCTGGCGCGACCGGCCGGACCGCTGCCGGGAAGCACTGGCAACTTCATGGGCAGGTGAACCCCCAGGAGGCGATGATTGCCGGATCGCGCGTCAGGTAGGTGCGGCCTGTTCTGGACATGACGACGCCGCGGGCCATCGACTGTTCGCTCCCGGCCTGCAGTCCGGTTCCCCGGTCGTCGCAGAACAGCACGCGGTCCACGGCCGTTCCAGGCGGCAGCTCGACCGCAAACCCGTTGGCCGCAAACGCGGCGCATGAGCCGGCCGAACGAACCCGGACGGACGGGTTCAAGCTGCCTTCGCCGGAAATGAGCTGCTCCCCGGCCGACCGTTCGCAGTCGCCATCGGCGTCGGCGAATACAATCCAGCCGGTAAACGCACCGCCCGAGCAGGTCGCAGCGGCCCCGGCCCCAGGGTCGGCAGAGGCGCAGACCGCTACCGTCTGCTGACGCTTGATAGCCTCGGTACGAGCCAGCTGACCCGCAGAAATGAGTCCGTTGGAGGCCTCGGCAAGGCGGTTATTGCGGAAGAAATCGCCGAAACTGGGAGCACCGAGCGCCAGCACCAGC
>JANPDV010000303.1:0-5359 GCA_031431655.1 Gammaproteobacteria bacterium
GTGCTGGCGCGCAGGCAAATGCAGCGTCGGGATTCCGGGAAGAAGCGGGCTAAACTCGATGCGCGGCATTTCTGATCGAGCACGCCGGGTTTGCCGGGTCACTGGCGGCTTGTCACGCCATAGTCTGTTGCGTTCCCGGCCGTCGCAGGGACGCCCGCCATGTCCGTCGTCGCCCGTGCGCGGCGTCTCAAGCGCGTGTTCGGCATCGAGATCGAGCACTGCACCGGCTGCGATGGGAAGCTGCGGATCATCGCGAGCATCGAGGAGCCCGAGCTCGGAGCGCGGGCGCCGCCGCGGCCGCAGCAGGGGAAGTTGCTCTAGCGGCCGCCGCGCATTGGCCGCGTCGGCAAACGGATGCAGAGGAGACCTGGCGCCGCCATCGCGGTCGCGAGGCGGGCGGGGCTGCGTCTGTTGTGGACCAGGCCCGATCGAGCTGGGCTGCAGTGCAGCTGCGCGCGTCGCGAAGGCGGGTATCAAGCCCGATTGAGCCATTCCGGACCCATCCGGACTTAGCAAGGCCGCTCCGTGGCGCCGTCCGTCACCGTCAGCCGCGGTGGTGGGCAGGGCATTTGAAACTATCCGCCTGCAACTCTACACCCCGCTGGAGCCGGCGGCGGGGTCGGGCCGGCCACCTTCGACGCGGCTCGCTGGCCGCTGCGGGTTGCGCCGATGGGAGGTGGCGTGGATCGCAGGGCGGGGACCGATCGAAGGCGCAGCCGAGTGTGCCGTACGACGTGAAACATCAGCGGTCTATCGACCCTGGAACAATCGTTTGCTCCAGCTGCGGAGCCGGGTCAGAATCCGCCTCTACCCGCGTTGCCCGGAGTGAACGGTGACCGCGTTCCAGATCATTGTCCTGGCGACGCCAGTGTTCCTCGCGCTCATCGCGATCGAGTACGCGGTCGGCCGGGCCCGCGGCCGCAACACGTATCGCCTGAACGATGGCCTGGCGAGCATGGGCCTCGGGATGCTCGGCCAGCTCGCGAACATGTTCACGGTCGCGTTGAACATCGGCGTCTACATCTTGGTGTTCCAGAACCTCGCGCCGTGGCGTCTCGATGCCGCCGCGCCCGCCGTATGGGTCGCGACGCTGGTCGGCTACGACTTCTGCTTCTACTGGCATCACCGAGCCGGCCACCGGATCGGCGTGCTGTGGGCGACGCATGTCGTGCATCACCAGAGCGAGCGGTACAACCTGACGACAGCGCTGCGTCAACCCAGCACAGGATGGTTGCTCGGCTGGGTCTTCTACCTCCCGCTGGCGCTGCTCGGCGTGCCGCCCCGCGTTCTCGTCGTCGTGGGCCTCGTCGATGTCCTCTACCAGTTCTGGGTGCATACGGAACAGGTGGGGCGACTCGGCTGGTTCGACCGCTGGTTCGTCGCGCCGTCGAACCACCGCGTCCATCACGCCGTGAACCCGCGCTACCTGGATCGCAACTACGGCGGCATCCTGCTGGTCTGGGATCGGCTGTTCGGGACGTTCCAGCCGGAGCGCGACGACGAACCACCGGTGTACGGAACGCGCGAGCCGCTGCGCAGCTTCAACCCGGTTCGCGCGAACCTGCAGGTCTTCAGCAGCCTGTGGCGCGACGCGCGCCGCACGTCGTCCTGGCGCGACCGGATCGCGGTGTGGCTGCGTCCGCCCGGCTGGCGCCCCGCGGACGTCGAGGCCCGGCATCCGCGTGTGGCGTTCGACGTCCGCCGCACCCCCCGCTTCGATCCGCCACTCGGGTCGCGGCTCGCGGCCGCGGCCATCGGTCTCTACGGAGTCTCGCTCGGACTCGCGGCGTGGCTGTTGTGGCATGCGCGCGAGGTCGCCACTGCCCTGCTCGCCGCGGGCAGCACCGGCGTGGCGCTGCTGCTGGTCGGCGTCGGCGCACTCTGCCGCCGCGGCGCGGTGGCATCGGCGGTCGATGCGCCTGCGGGTGGCGGCCAGCGTTGAGATTGAAGGGGACCCGAGTCCCGGCCCGGCCGACCGGGGCGGCACGGTATGCCTTCGGTGCGATCGGCGGAGCCGCGGTCGAGTTGGCATAATCGAACGCGGTCGGGTGGGCCGGCGCGCCGGGCGCACGCCATGCAAGGGCGGTTCGCCAGGTCCGACCGTTCGGCACGGACGACTCAGTGCAAGGGGCGCATGTTGATCAAGAAGATCGTCAAGCTCATCGACGTCGCGCGTGCCGCGCGTGTCGATGCATCGACGGTCTCGCGGGTGCTGAACAAACAGGCCGGCCAGCGAGTCGGGCCGGAGACGCGCGACCGGATCGTCAAGGCAGCAAGCGACCTGGGTTACGCGCCCAACGCAATGGCGCGCGGCCTGCGCACCGCGCGCACCTTCACGCTGGGCATCGCCGTCCCGCAGCTCGACAACCCGGTATTCACGCAGATGATGATCGGCGCCACGCGCGCCGCCCATGCGCGCGGTTATGAGTTGCTGATCACGCTGGTCGAGGACCTGACGGTCGGGTCGGGGGTCTACGATCGCCTCGCCAATGCCCATCGCGTCGACGGGCTGCTCGTCTCGACTCTCGAGCCCGACGACGTGCTGCGCAAGGCGCTCGAGCACGCGTCCGTGCCTTACGTCGTCATGAATCGCAAGGCGCGCGGCATCGCGAACTGCGTGGCGCTCGACAACTTTGCGGCCGCGAAGCAGTCCACCGAGTACCTGGTGTCGCTCGGTCATCGCCGCATAGGGCACCTCGCCGGCCTGTTGACCGACTACAACGGCACGCGTCGGATCGCGGGCTACCGCGCGGCACTCAAGGCGGCGGGCATCGCGCCCGATCCGGCGCTGGTCGCGGAAGCGGGCTACACGCTCGAAGGCGGAGACCGGGCGGCACGCGCGCTGTTGCGCGTCACGCCGCGACCGACGGCGATGCTCGCGGCCACGGTCTTGTCCGCGGCCGGTGCACTGCGTGCGCTGCATGCCGAACGGGTCCGCGTGCCCGCCGAGATGTCGGTCATGAGTACGAACGATTTGCAGATCGCGGACACGCTGCATCCGCCGCTGACAACGTTGCGCATGCCGCTGTTGGAGATGGGCCGGATCGCGGCCGACGGGCTGATCGACCTGCTCGAGTCGAAGACTCGCGCCGTGACGGACCTGTTGCATCCCAATGGCGTCGTCGCACGCGAGTCGACTGCGGCGCCGCGGCTGGGCTGAGCCCGCGACCGGGTCGGGCGCGGTCCACGGCGCCGGGCTCGTTGACGCTGACTCCTCGACGGTGGCATTCTCCACTTCGTGAGCAATCGTTTGTCCATTGATCAGGAGCCGGGCCCCGGCGGCGCGCCGATCGCCGACGTCATGATTTCGATGTGCGGCGCGTGGCGGCCCGCTGGGCCGTCGCAGAGGAGCGCATGAACGATCCCGTCGACGTGCTGATCGTCGGCGCCGGAGCTTCCGGCGCCGCGGTCGCCTGGAGTCTCGCGGAAACACGGCTGCGGATCCTCTGCCTCGAGCAGGGTGACTGGCCGCGCTCCGCCGACTTTCCGACCAACGGACGGGACTGGGAGTCCAGGGTGCTCCGCGAGTGGAGCATAAGCCCGAACGTGCGCTGCGGCCCCGTTGACTATCCGATCAACGAGGATGATTCGGCGATCAAGGTCGCGAACTTCAACGGTGTCGGCGGCGGTACGGTCCTCTACGCCGGGCATTTCCCGCGTCTGCACCCCGCCGATTTCCGCGTCCGCTCGCTCGATGGCGTCGCCGACGACTGGCCGATCTGCTACGAGACGCTTGCGCCGTACTACGATGAGAACGACCGGATGATGGGCGTCTCGAGTCTCGCGGGCGATCCGGCCTATCCGCCCAAGCCGTCGGTAATGCCGGCGATACCGCTGGGCCGCACCGGTGAGACGATCGGTCGCGGGTTCAATGCTCTGGGCTGGCACTGGTGGCCGGCCGACACGGCGATCGCGACGCGCGAGTACGACGGTCGTGCACCGTGCATCAATCTCGGGTTCTGCTGTGGCGGCTGCGCGCAGGGCGCAAAAGCCAGCACGGACATCACCTACTGGCCGAAGGCACTGCGCCAGCGAGTTGAGCTGCGCACGCGTTGCCGTGTCCGCGAGGTCACGACCAACGCTGACGGGATGGCAAGCGGCGTCGTCTATTACGACGCCGAGGGCGTGGAGCGGTTCCAGCCGGCCGAGATCGTGATCCTCGCCTGCAACGGCGTCGGCACGCCGCGGATCCTGCTTAATTCGGAATCCGGTCGGCATCGGGCGGGGCTCGCGAATTCCAGTGGCCTGGTCGGCAGGAACCTGATGTTTCACCCGTACGCCAAGATCCAGGGCCGCTTTGAGCAGGCGCTCGATGGCTATCGCGGACCCCACGTCAGCATCTGGAGCCAGCAGTTCTACGAGACCGACGCCGCGCGAGGCTTCGTTCGGGGCTATACGTTCCAGACGGATCGCGGCGCCGGACCCGTGTCGACTGCGCTCGCAGGTCTGCGCAACGGGTTGATCCCCTGGGGCGCGGACCACCACCAGGCGTTCCGCAGCCACTTCAACCACACCGCCGCGTTCGCGGCGATCTGCGAGGACCTGCCCGAGGAGTCCAACACAGTCACGCTCGATCCGGTTCTCAAGGACGCGCACGGCATTCCGGCGCCTAAGCTCACCTACCGGCTCGGCGAGAACAGCCGGCGCATGATCGCGCATGCGATCGAACGCGGCGCCGAGGCGATGCGTGCGGCCGGCGCCGTCGACGTGCATGCCGAGGGCCCGCTGCCGTGGGCTGGCTGGCACCTCATGGGCACGGCGCGGATGGGTCGCGATCCGGGGCGATCGGTCGTGAACGAGTGGGGGCGCTCCCACGATGTGCGGAACCTCTTCATTGTCGACGGCAGCGTGTTCGTCACCTCCGGCGGCGTGAACCCGACCTCGACGATCCAGGCGCTCGCGCTGTACATCGCGGACCAGATCAAGCACCGGCTGGACAGCCTCTTCGACTGACATGAACCGCGACCACACAGTCGCTGTCGCGGGTCCTGCGCCATTGACCGACGTGGAGCGGGAGGACCTGCGCGCGCTCGCCGCGGTGATGATTCCGCCGAGCACGCAGTTCGGAATGCCGGGCGCGGACGATGCAGGCATCTTTAGCGAGATCCTCAAGGCTGCGACCTGCGAGGGTGCCCGTGTCCGGGAATCGCTCGCACGCCTCGGCGGACTCGCCGATGGGGCCTATGCCCGGCTCGATCCGGCGCGTCGCATCGCGGTGGCCGAGTCCTTTCGGCACGCCGCGCCGGCAGCGGCCGCGCTGATCTTCAGCCTTGTCGCCCGCTGCTATTACCGCGACGACCGCGTCATGCATGCGCTCGAAATGGAGACGCGCGCACCCTTCCCGGGCGGGTTCACGGTC
>JANPDV010000304.1:0-1602 GCA_031431655.1 Gammaproteobacteria bacterium
CTCGCGGTCGCGCCGGGGTTGTTCGACCGCGTGGAGCCGGGCCTAGTGCTCGAGTATGCCGACATGCAGCGCGGCATCGCCTGCCTGAGTGCGATCACCGAGCCGATGCTGCTCGCCGACCTGCAGGCCGCGATCGACCGGGCGGCAGCGGGCGGCAAGGTTGCCGCGATCGGCTGGTGCTGGGGCGGGGCGGTCGCGTTTCTCGCGGCATCCATGAGCCGCGGGGTAAACCGCGCCGCCTGCTACTACGGCACCCGCATTGCGTCGTTCTGCGAACGCATGAAGCCGACGGTGCCCACCATCTATCACTTCGGGGCACTGGACAAGTCGCTGCCGCCGGAGGCCATCGCAAAGATACGCGCCAGCGATCCTGCCGGTGCCTTCCACGTCTACGAGGGCGTCGATCACGCGTTCACCAACCACGAGCGGCCGTCTTACAACGCCGCTGCGGCCGCGCTGGCCGACCGGCGCACGCTTGAATTCATCGGCTGACGACGGCCGACCATTGAGCGCGTCGCCCGACAGGCTACCGGCTGCCGTGGGCGGCGAGTTCCGCGCCCACGGCACCGTCGTGCTCGCCGCAGCGTTCGGCGCTGCGGCGGGCGTGACGGGCATGTCGGTGTATGCGCTGAGCATCCTGATGGGCCCGCTGTCCGAGGCGTTTGGCTGGAGTCGCGAGCAGCTCGGTGCGGCCAAGACCGTCGCAACCGCTGGCTTCATCCTCACGGCGCCCTTCGTCGGCTGGCTGGCCGATCGCATCGGCGCCCGGCCGCTCGGCATGGCGTCGCTTGGCCTGCTGTCGATCGCAATGTTTGCCATGACGCAGATCGGGCCCACGGTCGAGTCGTTTTACGTCTCGTTCTTCCTGCTCGCCGTGGTGGGCGGCGCGACCACACCGCTGGTGTGGACGCGCGCCGTCGCAACCTGGTTCAAGCAGAAGCGTGGCCTCGCGATGGCGTTGACGCTGAGCGGGCCGGGAGTGGTGGGCGTGGTGACGCCGCTGCTGCTGGATACGCTGATCCAGCGCTACGACTGGCGCGCGGCCTACATCACCATGGGCTGCTTCGCGGCTCTTGCGTTAATCCCGATCGGTCTGTTCTTTCGCGAGAATCGGGTCGCAGCCGCGCCAGCCGGTTCCACGACTCCGACCGCCGCGACGGCGATCGGCATGACCGTGCGCGAGGCCCTGCGCACTCGCTGGTTCTGGCAAATTGCCTCCGCCTTCGTGCTCATCGGCGGTGTGGTGTCTGCGCTGATGGTGCACCTGGTCCCGCTGATCATGGATGCAGGACTAGGTCGCCCACTTGCGGTCCGCATTGCTGGCGTTCTTGGCATCGCGGTCATCTTCGGTCGCCTGCTTACGGGCTGGCTCGTCGACCGTTTCCACCCGCCGTATGTGGCAGCCGCGTTCCTCATCATGCCGGTGTTCGGCTGTCTGCTGCTGACGATTGGCTCCGTGACCCCAACGACCGTGGTCCTCGCCGTGGCCTGCATCGGCTTCGCGGCGGGTTCGGAGGTCGATCTCGTGCCGTACCTGACCGCCCGCTACTTCGGCCTGAAGGCCTACGGCAAGATCTACAGCTGGATGTTCATCGCGTTCTA
>JANPDV010000305.1:0-3755 GCA_031431655.1 Gammaproteobacteria bacterium
CACGTGCCGCCGGCACACCAACCAGGGTCTCAGCTGCAGGCGCTGTCGGCGCTGTCGGCGCTGTCGGCTCCGTCAGCTGCGCCGCAGCAGGGTCACCCGCGCGCAGCGCTTGCAGGTACGCCGGCAATCGCCGCGGCGCGCTCGCCTCCGACGACAGGGCGTAGTACATCGTCGCCCAGGCCTGCGCATAGAAAAGTCGCGCCTGGGCATAGTCCAGGTAGTGCGGATCGCGCTGCCGCACGTCGACGAAACGCTCGAACGGCAGCCAGGCCGAGCGGCGCAGCAACGCGAGATGGTCCTCCCGCACCCCGAAACGGATCACCCGCGTGCCGAAGCGCGCCGAACTCAGCACCTCCGCCAGCCCCTCGTCGACGAACGGCGGCGCCCGTGACGGACCCATCGTCCGCAACAGGTGATGGGTGTACTCGTGCAGTGTCAGTTCCAGCGGCTGCCGCCCCGGCCTCGACGCGTCGAACACCAGGTCCACCGCGAACGGCTGGGCCGCGAAATACCCCTCCATGCCGTCCCGCGGCTGCGCGTAGCGCGTCCACTCCGGGCCCGACAGCGCGAAGATCGTCGTAGGCAGCGACGAGCGCAGTTGCGCACCGAACAGGGATTCCAGCGCGCGCCGGAACATGACGATCTGCGCCGCCATCTTGCGCGCCCGCAATTCGTCCTGCGACGTAACCAGCACGAAATCTGCGGTGGTGATCTCCGTGTAGCTGCGCAATCCGCGGGCGGCATCGGAGGTGCCCGCCGCCAGGCACGCCGGCGCAAGCCCTGGCGCCAGCAGGACTGCCAGCGCCGCGGCCATGCGACACAACGAAAAGACCGGGCGGTGCACGCGCTTACTTAGCCACAATGCCGACGGGTACGGAAGCGCGGACCGGCGGACTCAGGCCGGTACAATCACCACTTGCCGTTCGCGGGCGTTGCGCGCTAATTCGCATGCAATCCAATCCGGAGCCGCCGATGACCAGGTGCTGATCAACAACGCCGCCGCGGTACGCCCGGGCCACGCCAGGACCGATCTCGACGGTGCCGCGCGCGACCCGGTGCGGCCTGCGCTGAAGTTCCAGGCCTTTGTGTTCAACTGGGTCGGGCACGAGCAGCGCGCAACTGAACTCGAGCGAATTCTCGGCGCTGTGTGCCCGGTCACGGTGATCAACAGCGAGTCCAGCGCCGAGGCCCGCCACCCAGGGTGGTGCCACATCGGCGAAGACGCGTACTTCACGGCGCAGTGGAATGCCGCCCTGGGGCGGTTCGACGCCGACGTGATGCTGCACGTGCAGGCCGATGCCTCTTCGCGCGACTTCCCGCAGATCGTCGAGCGCTGTCGCCATGCGATGCAGAACCTGAACTGCGGGGTGTACGCCCCGGATGTCGACTACACGCCGTGGGTGTTCCACCGCAATCGCCTGCAGCGCGTCGAGCCCGACCTGTACGAAGTGCCCCAGACCGACTGCACCTGCTGGGCCATCAGTCGCGAGGTGCTGGACCACGCGCCGCGGCTCGATCCGGCGCAGAACAAGTACGGCTGGGGCATCGACTTTCTGGTGATTGGCACGGCTCGACGGCTGCAGCGTCGCGTGCTGCGGGACTACCGCTTCAAGGTCGACCACGTGTGGCGCGGTTCTGGCTACGACCTTGCAGCCGCGTACGCCCAGATCGAAGCGACCATGGCCACGCTGCCGCCAGAGTTGCGCGAACAGGACCGGCTATTGCGGCGCGAGGCGGAAGCGAAACTGGGGCTGCAACCCTGGCCGCGCCGGCTGCGCGACACCGCGCGCAAGCTGAAACGATCGTTGTGGCCGTGATCAGCCGCGCCTGAACACACCGCGCTCGGTCAGTCGCTCGATCTGCGCACGCACCAGCGGCGGGCCTTCGCTGGCCAGCAGCATTGGCGATTCGAGGAAGCAGTCGAGCGGAAAGCCGGGGAAGTCTGCGTACGCGGCGGCCACCGCCTCCGGACGGAACACGCCCGGCTGGGACGCGGCACGCAGGCGCGCCCGACGCAGCGCGCCGATGTCCACGCGGCCGACCAGCGGCACCACGCCAGGCCCGTCCGCGCAGGCGGCCAGCGCGCCGTTGTAGTCGATCAGCGCGGAATGCCCCCGGTTCATGCCGGTGATGGGCGCACCCGGCCGGAACTGCTCGCTGCCGGCGTTGGCAGAAGCGACATACACGAGATTCTCGGCCGCGTGAGCGCGTTTGGCCGCGTACCAGTGCGGGCGTCGGTCGCTGTGGATCTCGCTGGTCGGATTGCAGATGACCTCGGCGCCCTTCAGCGCGAGCGCGCGCCACAACTCCGGCCAGTTCGCGTCGAAGCAGATCAGCGCACCGAGTCGGCCGATCGGCGTATCCACCACCGGCACCAGCGCGTTGTAGCCGTAGCGTTCGACATAGCGGCTGAAGACATTGCCCGGCGTGGTGACATTCAGCAGGCCGTTGAGATCGGCGCACTGCAGCTTGCGATAGCGCAGGATCACCTCGCCCTGCGGCGACAGGATGATGGCGGTATTGAAATACCGCAGCGGCCACTCCGGGTCGTACTCGAACACCATGGCGCAGACATGGACGTTGCAGGCACGCGCAAACTCGCCGAGCCGGCTGGTCTCCGGCCCGGGTATCCGGATGCCGACCCGCTCCCAGTAGTCGTGCGGGTGCGGGCCGTCGGAGCCCTGCAGCGCGAACTCCGGCAGCACCAGCAGCTGCGTCGTCGGTCGCATGCAGAAGCCGCGCGCGATCGCGAATGCGCGATTGAGGTTATCGGCGATCGTGGCGTCGCGGTCCTCAGGACCGCCGACGAACATCTCGTGCGTCTGCAGCATGAGCACGTCGTAGGCCGGGGGGGCCGCTTCCGCCGCGCGCGCGGCCAGTGCGGCCTGGGCTTCGGCCGGCGCAGCGGCGGCATAGGCACCCGCGTACATGCCGGTACGCAGCTGCGCCGGGAAATTGATCCAGGGATCGCGGCGACGTTCCCGCAGCGACTGCAGGTCGAGCGTGGCGGTCGCAACGCTGGCGCTGCCCTCGCCCTGCACGAGCAACTGGCCCGTGAAGTTCCAGATTTCCACGATACCGCGGCCGGTGAACTGGGGTGCGGCCAGGCCCGTGGCATCGACGGCCGCACCCAGGCTGCAGCTCAGCACGCAGGCATGGTTCTCCCAGGCGCGCGCGCCGCGCGACAGGTGTCGCGCCTGCGAGCGCTCGTCGAGCACCTCGGCGCAGGGATTGAGGATGAGTTCAGCGCCGCCGAACAGCGCGAGCCGTGCGTACTCGGGATGCAGGACGTCGCGATCCAGCAGCAGCGCAATGCGCCCACAACCGGTATCGGCCACGGCCACGTGCGCGGCACCCTGTCCGCCGCCGATGGCGTGCTGCAGCAGAGTCAAGCCAGCGTCCGGCGTGATCAGGAAGCCCACGGCCTGCCCGTCGAACCGATCCGCGCCCACGATGATGACCCCGAGCTCCTGCGCGAGCGTCGACAGCGCCGCAAGCGCGGCATCGGCCGGCCAGGCCGACTCGACTGCCGCACCGCCCGACAGGCATCCGAACGGCAGCAGTGCGAGCGCCAGGTCAGGCTGTCGCGCGCGCAGGCTGCGCAATGCCTGGGCCGCGATGCCGGCGTTGCGCCGGACCGCAGCGGCGTCCTGGCCGTAGACGAATGCCGGCGCAACACAACCGGCAGCAAAGCCGGTCATCGGACCTCGAACTCGATGTTCATCGACGACAGCGCTCGCATGTTGAAATGGAAC
>JANPDV010000306.1:0-4463 GCA_031431655.1 Gammaproteobacteria bacterium
GTTGCCTGCAAAGATCGTAGTCTTGCAACTCAGGCACTTCGATGCCGTCGGCACCGGCGGGTCCGCTTCACTCCGACTCCGCCCTGCGACCCCACCCATGCCTCGGCAAGGTGGGAGGCGTCCATACCATTTACTATCCGCAGGTTTTCTCGCTCGACTGACTCATGACATGCAGGTCCATTGTGTTCAGAGTCTTGATGTTCTGATCCTTGCTGTTCCGATTATGTGGCGATCGGTGCGGCATCGAATCCACGAGCTTGCGCCGTGTCCTGTCGCCCGGCGCGCAGCGCCTTGTCGATGCGATGCAGCGCCTGTTCGAGCAGTGCACATGCCGCTCGAGGCTGCGACGCGCGAGCGGATTGCGCACCGCAATGCGCGGCGCGAATTCCAACTCGCGTAGCAAAAGGGCAAAGATTCATTTTCAGCGTCGCGCTGCGCGGAGACATGAGCCTCGTTGGTCCGCGCCCGGCATTGTTCAATCACCATGGCCGCATTGCGCTGCGCGCCGGGCGCGACGTACACTCGGGCCGGCCAAGTCGCGACGACTGGGCGCAAGTAGACGGCCGAGAAGAGCTGTCCAGTCCGGTTGAATGCGGGTCAGCCGTAGATTGGCTGGAGTTCAACTGCATGAGCTTCGACCTGCGAGTGCCGGATCTGTGCATGGGGACTGACCGAGTGACGGGAGATCGCACCTGCGAGCCAGCAATATCAATCTGACGGCTTCCTTGATCGCTTGCGCGCTAGCGGCGTGTTCAGGCGGCGCCGGGAGTGGCGGGACTACGCCAACTTCAGACGCGCCTGCACCTGCAGGCAGCGCAGTTAACGCCGCGCCGACCCCATCCGCGACCAATCAAGGTGGCGCGGCGCCGCCGCGCGCGACCGCCCTGCGCGTCTACCGCAGTCCGTACTCGGCTGTGGATTGGTCGGTGGCGCACCGCCTGAAGGCACAGCACCATGATCACGTCGGCTCCAGCGAAGCCAAGATTCGTGCCTACGATGACGCTGGCTACCATGTGCTGGTTTTGCTCGACTACAGCGGAAATGCGCTGTTGCCGCAGGCGCTCCGACGGCGCCTGTGGCCACACCAGGCCGTGCTGCGCGACGCGTTCGTTGCGACGCTGAGCAACGTTCGGGTCTTTGTGCCTGGCGCCGAGGAGGTGGGCGACCCGAATCTGCACGTGACTTCGCCGTTTCTGACGAAGTACATCCAGAAGTGGGATCCGGCTCAGGGCGCAAAGAAAGCAGACGAGTACGAGACGCCGTCCGAACTTCGCCAGCTCATCACCGAAAATGGCGGCGTGGCGATCCTCGCGCATCCCTGGCACGAGTACATCGAGCCTTCCTGGTCCGCCCAATTCAAGGGCATGGAAATCTACAGCGCATTCGGCGCCGTCTTCCATCGCCGACCGGTCACCGAATTCATGACGACGGATCGCAACGCCGTGATGCTCGCGGCCTGGGACAAGGCGCTCGCGCTCAATTCCGCGGTGATCGGAATTGCCGTCAACGACCACTTCGGCCCACTGCCAGACTTCGCCATCGACGCCGATCATCGCGACAGTGGCAAGATCATTGTGCTCGCCGAGGACTATTCGCTCGACGCCTACCGGCGCGCGTTCGAGCGCGGCGCCGTTCTTGCGATCAAGGACCTCGGCACGACCAAGGACCGCTATGCGTCCGTGACGCGAATCGTGTCGACGAGTTCGGACGTGTCGATCGATACCGATGGATCGGTACGCTGGATTGCGATGGGCGCGGTCGTCGGCGAAGGTCGGACCATTCAAGTGTCCGCGCTGGCGCCGGGCACCACCTACCTGCGAGCCGAGATCCGCAATTCAGACGGCAGCATCGTGTTCACCCAGGCGTTCGCAATCCGTCAAGTCGGGGATTCCGATGGTGACGGCGACGTCGACGACATCGACGGGCAGATCTGCACCGCCGTGCGACGAGGGGCCGAGCTTGATCTGGAACGCATCGCCGCCTGTTCATGATCGGTCGGGCCTGCCCGCAGTCGTATCGTTGAGTCTGCTGTCATAACGCGGCTGATGTCAGAACCGGAGAGGCGGCTCGTTGCGTAATCACATCCTCGGCCTTCGTGACGCGAGCCACAGTTGTTTCGGTGGTCAGTGCGGGAGTGCCGGCAGCTCTTGTAAAGTCATTTCGGTCTCGCGCGAGCGTCCGCTGCGGTCACGAAGTTATGAACTGCCAGATACACCGACCCATTTTGACCATGCTGCTCGCCGCGGCACTCGCGAGCTGCGGGGGCGACGGTGAAACCGGCGCTGCAACAGTAGCGGCGTCCGCCTCGCCCCCTGGCGTCGCGTTGCCTGCCCGTTCATCAACGAGCGAATCGGTATCGGGATCGACAGGTGCAAGCGCGCCGGTCACGGCGACGGCCCAAGGGCCTGCAACGATCGCTTTCAATCGCAACACCTTCGTCGGCTTCAACACGGGCAATCAGTACATGTTCGGGCGGGCGTTCGACAACACCGCGGTGGGCGAGAACGCTCTTGCGCAGAACCAGACCGGCGCCGAGAACACGGCCATCGGAGCCAATGCGCTGTGGGGCAACCTCGCCGGGAACCACAACACGGCCCTCGGATTCGTCGCTTTGGCGAGCAACGTCGACGGAATCGACAATGTCGCGCTCGGCCACAGCGCCATGTATCGCAATGAATCTGGCAGCTGGAACGTCGCCATCGGCCTGCAGTCTCTGTACCACAACACGACAGGCAACAATAACGTGGCCATCGGGCGCGACGCGAACTTCTCGAACACGACGGGCAACTGGAATACCGGCGTCGGCGTCGATGCAATTCCGGGCGTCGAGACCGGCCACGGCAACACCGGCGTCGGCGGGGAGTCCGGGTATACGGATTTGATGGCGAATCAAAACGTCTCCGGCAGCTACAACACCTGGATCGGTTATCAATCCGGGCCCTCGTCACCCGCACAGCACGACGGCGTCATCGGGGTCGGCTACCGTGCCAAGACGTCCAAGGACTTCCAGGCGGTGCTGGGCAGCCCGGCCATCGTCGAGACGCTGCTGTTCGGTCGCGTCGGCATCAATGCGGCGGATCCCACCGCGGCGCTCGTCGTCAACGGCGATGCGGTCAACCTGACGGGCGTCTGGGGCGTCTATTCCGACGAGCGGCTGAAGCAGGATGTGCAGCCTTATCAGGACGGTCTCGAAGCGGTCCTGAAACTCGAGCCCGTGACGTTCCATTACAACGGCCACGAAGGGCTGTCGGGCGACGGGGCGCAGGTCGGCTTGATTGCCCAGCAGGTCGAGAAAGTGGCTCCCTACATGGTTTCGCAGAAGAAGGGTGCGGACTTCGCTGACGTGCGGGTGCTGTCGACGCAGGCCTTGCCTTACATGCTCGTGAACGCGATCCAGGAACTCGAAGCGAAGGTGGCGGACCTCGAGCGGCGTCTCGCCGCGAAGGAGTCGCGGGCCGCAGCACCCGCATCGCCCCCCTGATTTCCCGGGCGTCAGCGTGACGCGCTGCGGCTCTGGGCCGATTCGCTCGCGGCTCTCATGATCTGGAGGCGCTGACGCTCCCGGGCATCGAAGCGAGCGAACTGTTCGGCGCTCAGCACGGCGCGGGCGGCAGCCTGCAGCCGTTCGTACGAGGCCTCGCTCTGCCCAATTCGCACTGCCGCCGTCGTCTTCTTCGATCCGGCGAAGCCGCTGGCCTGCTGCTCGCGGACCATTGCGGTGGCGCGGGTGTCACGCTGCGCCGATGTCAATGCCATTCCGGCATCGGCCAATTCCAGCTGCAGGCCGCGAAGCTCCATGCGAGCGCCGAGGCCCCGCTGATAGGTCTCCCAGTTCTGCAGGACCTCAGGGCCGAATTGCGCGGCCAGCGCCCGGTCCGCGTCGCGTCGGGCCGCATCCATGCGTCGACCTGCTTCCTTCATCTCAACGCTGCTCTTCGTGCGGCCCGAGGCTGCGAGCTGCAGTGACTCGTCGATCTTGCGCATCTGCTGCTCGACCTGCATTTCGATGAAGCGGTCGGCATTCTCGCGACTGAGCCCTAGTGCTTGCGCAAGATCCGGGTACCTGCGGTGCATCGCGGCCAACTGCTGGCGGCGCATCGCATCCCATGTCGCAGGATCGTGCAACGCGGCGGTGCGATCTGCGTTGGGGCGGATCGGCAGGCCGGCCGCTACGCTTGATACCCGCCTTCGCGACGCGCGGAGCTGCACTGCAGCGCAGCTCGATCGGACCTGGTTAACAACAGACGCAACCCGGCCCGCCTCGCGACCGCGATGGCGGCGCCAGGTCTCCTCTGAATCCGTTTGCCGACGCGGCCAATGCGCGGCGGCCGCTAGAGCAACGTCCCCTGCTGCGGCCGCGACGGCGCCCGCGCTCCGAGCGGCAGCACGCTCGGGTACGGCTCGAGCGCCGTGCGCTGCCGGCCCGCCGGAGCGCATCCGCCTCGCCGCTGATGCGAGATCAG
>JANPDV010000307.1:0-19509 GCA_031431655.1 Gammaproteobacteria bacterium
TGGAAGAGCGTGCAGATGCGCGACGAGGCCGGCATCCGTTGCGACTTCATCTGGCGTCGCGACGGCGAGCAGGTGGTCGGCGTGCTCGATGGCCCTACCGAGGAGCGACGCAAGGGCGGGCCCGGCACGTGTTCGTACGTAGCGTCCAATGGCAAGGACTTCCTCGCCGATGCCGAATGGACGCTGACGCCGGAGACGCTCTGGGTGTACGACACCAACCTGATGGGCGGCGTGCAGTTCATCGGCCGCAAGGACCGCACGCACACCAGGCTGTATCGCGCGCGTCCGTATCGCTGCAGCATCAGCGACAGCGGCGGCAAGCGCAGTGCCGCAGCCAATGATCGGGGCGCGCACGGTCCGGCGACCGCGAGCGGCGGCCAGGCGCTGGAGTGGACGCTGCTGCGCGCGCACTACCCAGCCGCGGATGGCTTCGGACTCGACGATGAGCTGCGCCTGATGCTGGCCGAGCCCGACTCGGCCAAGGCGCTCGAGTCGGTGCGCGGCAGGCCGCTGGCCGACCGCATCGCGCTGAACGCCCGCGGCATTGCCGTCACCTGCGTCCGCGAGGCCAAGTTCGGGCCGTTGCCGGCCGAATAGCCAGCGATCGAGCCGGCCGCCGGCAGGCGCGGCACACCCCGCGGCAACCTGCCACGATTGATCCGGCGCCCGACCGCCGTCTGGACCCCAATGCCTGTTCGATTCCCTGCAGTCTCCCGACCCAGCCTGCGCCCCGAATGGCTGATCGCATTCGTGGCGCTGTACGTCGTCGCGTTGTTGAACGGCCCGTGGTGGGCGGCCGTGACGGCGGGACGCTCCGCCAGCGAGCCCGGCACCTGGCTGTTCGTGGCGGGCCTGGGCGTCGCGCTGACGTGCCTGCACTTCATCGTGTTCGCGATTCCGGCCACGCGCCGGACCACCAAGGCCCTGCTGTACGTCGTCGTCATCGCAGCGGCGGCCGCTGGCTACTACATGCGCACGTACGCCGTGATCCTCGACCCGACGATGATGCGCAACGTCGTCAGGACGGACTGGCGGGAGAGCCGCGAACTGATCACCTTCGGGTCCGTCTCGCGCGTGCTGCTGGCCGCCCTGCCCGCTGTCGCCGTCATCTACTGGGTGCAGCTCACGGACCGCGCCTGGCCGCGCGCGGTCGCCTGGCGCCTCGGGTCGATGTTCGCGGCGCTGCTGCTGCTGGCGCTCGGCGTGCTGCTGGTGTCGCGCGACTTCGTCCCGCTGATGCGCGAGCAGCGCGAGATGCGCTACCTGATCACGCCCGGCAACATGATCTACTCGGTGATCCGCAACGCGCGGGTCGACGTGCAGACTTCCGCGGGCCCGCGCAAGGTGGTCGGCGCCGATGCAACGCGCCGCGCCCGCGCCGTCGCGGCGGCGCGTCCCAGCGTGTTCGTGTTCGTGCTCGGCGAGACGGCGCGCGCGGCGAACTTCTCGCTGCTGGGCTATGCGCGCGAGACCACGCCCGAGCTGGCGAAGGTGCCGGGGCTGCTTGCGTTCAGCGACGTCACCGCCTGCGGCACATCAACGGAAGTGTCGGTGCCCTGCATGTTCTCGCCCTACGGCCGCGCCGACTACGACGAACGCGCGATCCGCGGCTCCGAGGGCGTGCTGAACGTACTGGCGCGCGCCGGCGTCGATGTCCTGTGGCTCGACAACCAGTCCGGCTGCAAGGGCACCTGCGAAGGGCCCGGTATCCGCTACCGCAAGCCGGATGCCAGCTTCGCCAGCGACCTGTGTCGCGGCGAGGACTGCTTCGACGAGATCCTGCTGCGCGCGCTGGACCAGGAGCTGCCGCGGATCGAGCGCGATACCGTGATCGTGCTGCACACACTCGGCAACCACGGCCCGGCGTACTTCAACCGCTACCCGGAGGCCTTCCGCCGCTTCACGCCCGACTGCCGCACCACCGAGCTGCGCCGCTGCACGCAGCAGGAACTCGTCAACGCCTACGACAACGGCATCCTCTACACGGACCACATCGTCGCCGAGACCATCCGCCGCCTCGACGCCGCCAGCGAGCGTCTCGACAGTGCGCTCTGGTACATGTCGGACCACGGTGAATCGCTCGGCGAGTCCGGCCTGTACCTGCACGGCATCCCCTATGCCATCGCCCCACGGCTGCAGACCCACGTGCCGATGGTCTACTGGTCTACCAGCGGGTTTGCACAGGCGCGCGGCCTCAGCAGCGAGTGCCTCGCGGCGCGGCGTGCCGAGCCCCTGTCGCATGACAACCTGTTCGATTCGCTGCTCGGCATCATGGACGTGCAGACCCAGGCGTATCGGCCGGCTCGCGACCTGTTTGCCGCGTGCCGGCGCCAGCCCTGAAGACACTCCCGGAACCCATTTACCCGGCGCGTCGCTTCACCCTCCGCCGTCACCACAAGGCCGACTTTCCCATGTTCCATCGCCTGGTCGTCGCCGCAGCGCTTGTCGCGCTTGCCGCCGTGTCCGCTCCCGCAACCGCCAGGTCCGCGGGCGACTACGCCGCAGACCTGAAGGACTACGTGGTCGCGCCGCTGCACTGGGACGGGCACGAGTGGCGTTGGGCAGGCGGCGCTGCACTGAGCGTCGCGGCGGCCTACAGCCTCGACAACTCGGTCCGCGACCACTTCGCAGCAGGCGGGGTCCCTGCCGGCGAGGATCCGCACTCGGCGCGCGACGCGGCACCGCTCGCGCTGCTGACCGTCGGCAGCTTTGCGATCGGGGTGCTGCGGCACGACAAGCGGCTCACGAACACCGGCCTCGACATGGGCGAGGCCGTGGTGCTCGGCACGCTCAGCTCGTTTGCGTTCAAGAAGCTCGCCGGGCGCGAACGCCCCAACGAAACGAGCTCTCGCGGTAGTTTCGGCTCGGGCGGCGATGGCTTTCCGTCGGGGCACACCACAGCGGCCTTCGCCGCCGCGCAGGTATTCGCCGACCGCATGCCTCGCGACCAATGGGGCTGGAGCGCACTGGCCTATGGGCTCGCAGGCGCCACCGCCTACGCGCGCCTCGACAGCAACGTGCACTGGGTGTCCGACACGGTGGCGGGCGCTGCGCTGGGCATTGCCACAGGCCGATTCGTCTCAGGCCGCGGCGGCCCGGGCCATTCGCGCGTGCAGTTCTGGGTGGCGCCGCTGCATCACGGCGCGCTGCTCACTTTCGCAATCGACCCGTACTGAGCAGGGCGCGTCTAGAGCCAGCCAACCGACACTGCCACGGTCAGCACGCCGACGACGGCCGCGACGACGCTGGCGACGAGCACGGCACCTGCGGCACAGTCCTTGGCAACACGAATGGTGTGGTGGCGTTCCGGGTGCAGCTGGTCGAGCGCGTGTTCCAGCGCAGTGTTGACCAGTTCCAGTCCCAGCACGATTGCTGCGCTGAGCAGGCACAGCGCCCACCAGACCACCGGCGGTCGCAACGCGACCAGCATCAGCAGCATCGCCACCGCAAACCCGCACTGCGTCCGGAAGCTGCGCTCCGTCGCGAACGCGGCCCTGAGACCGTGCAGCGCAAACCCGAACCGGGCCGCGAAGGGCTGGTTCTTCACGTCTACGTCTTCAGGAATGGCTCGACGACGCCCCGCAACGTCATCGTAATCGGGCGGCCCTTGCGGTCCACGGCCTTGCCCATCGCGACGCGGATCCAGCCTTCGGAGATGCAGTACTCCTCGACATTCGTGCGCTCCGTGCCGTTGAAGCGGATACCGACGTCGCGCGCCAGCAGCGCTTCGTCGTAGTAACGACTGCGCGGGTCCACGCTGAGCCGATCGGGCAGCGCGGGGAGCGGAGCGGCGGCGGCAGAATCGGGCGAAGCTTCAGTCATGAGGTCATCCGGAGGTTGCGAACGGTTCGGGTCGACGCCCGGCAGGGTCGATCATCGGGGCGCCCGAGGTCAATGTCGACACACCGCCTCCGCCGCGAGCCTCACGGTGGTCCCGGCGCATCCATGAGGCTCATCTGCGCCTCGTCGGGCTCGGCGCCGTACTCGCCGCGCGCCTTGGCGAGCGCCAGCCAGTGCAGCGTGGCCAGCCGCACCGGCCGCGCCGGCGAGAGCCGCAGCCGCTCCAGCCGCGACTCGCGCGCGACGATGACGCCGCAGTCCTCCGGAATCTCGTCCGGCTCCGCGATGCCCTCGGCGATCACGTAGTAGCACTGCTGCGCGATCGCCTGGTAGCCCGCGCGCTTCTCCGGCCGCTTCAGGTCCGACAGCAGGTCCGCGCGCCGCACCTTGATCTCGTGAATGAACGGCGCCAGGTAGGCCTCGTGCGAAGTATTGCGGATCGAGAACACATCCGGGCGCGTCAGCTGCCAGCGCTCCGCCACCCGCGCACGCAGCGCCACGCCGCGGAACACTACCCGGCCCTCGCCCACCATCGACTGCGCCACGCGCGCCACCAGCGCATCGTGCAGGTCCAGTGCGCCGCGCGTCTGCTGCACGTACTGCTGCAATGCGCGCAGTCCCGCGTCGGTCACGCGGAACGCCTCGAGGCCGTGGCTGTCGGCTGCGGCACGCTCCACCAGGCCCGCGTTCAGCAGGTCGATGTCCACGCCGTCGTGACACGGCCAGCCGGCTGACCGGAAGTACTGCTTGAGGCGTCGCAGGTGCGCGCGGCCCAGCCCGCCAGTGGGCGCAGGCGTGCCGGCGGCGGTCACGGCAGCGGACTGCTTCATAATGGGCCTGTCTCCGGAGAATCACTCATGCCGCGACTCGCTCCCCCTTCCCTCGCGTCCGTGCCCGCCGACATGCGTCCCGTGTTCGATGGCGCCGAAGCCTACATGGGCTTCATCGCCAACGATGGCCTGACCATGGCGCTGAAGCCGGACCTGCTGCGCACCGCCGCGCCGTTCATGCGCAGCATCTACAGCGAGGGCCGCGTCAGCTTCGAACTGAAACGCCTCGTCGGCATGATGTCGAGCTGGGCCGCCGGCTGCCAGTACTGCGTGGCGCACACCGCGCACGGCTCGGGCAAGCTGGGTGTCGCGATCGACAAGATCGCGGCCCTGCCCGAGTTCGAAACACACCCGGCTTTCTCCCCGGCAGAACGCGCGGCACTGACCGTGGCGCGCAGCGACGGCCAGGTGCCCAACGCGGTAACCGATGCTGAGTTTGCCGCAATGCGTGAGCACTTCGACGACGCGCAGGTCGTGGAGATCGTCGCCGTGATCGCGTTGTTCGGGTTCCTCAATCGATGGAACGCGACGTTCGCCACGGAACTCGAGAGCTCACCGCTCCGTTTCGCGCAGCAGCACCTGCAAGGCATGGGCTGGAACGCCGGGATTCACGCGCCGGCCGGCGGGTAGGACCAGCGGCAAGGAGCTGCAAGCCGCCTGCCCGGCCCAGCCGCAGATTCGCCGTGCCCACGCAATGGAGATCGGCCTTCCCTGCGCGTGAGCTGAATCCAGACATCCACGTGCGGCCCCTCGCTGCTGGCAGGACGGAACGTGCTTCGGTGGTTCACAGGAAGCCGTTGAGGGTTAGATTGCCACCGCCTGCTCGAGCTGCTGATCAAAATACCAAGCTGTCGGTGTCGGCCTGGTGCGGTCCGGGTGTTCGTGACGATCCTGCCTGGTATCGCGGGCGCGTAGTTGCCTGCACCCGAACCGGCTCAGTCCGAGGCTGCTTGCGCTTGCTCGATTGCCCGCCTCCTCTCCCGGAGACCGCGCCTGATGGAGTCGGCCCATTCCTGTTTCGCCGCATCGCCTGTCCTCCAGGCCTCGACCTGAAGCTCTGCAGCAAGCAGGCTGGACTGCGCGAATCTTCGCCGTGCGTCGGTAACTCGTGGTGGCTGAGCCTCCGTCGCAGCTCCGTCGAGTGACTCCACCAAAGCGGACCAAAGCGGAACCGCTTCTCGCTCCATTCGGTCCGCAGCGGAGCGAGCGTCAAGTCTGTCGGCCTCCAAATCGGCAAAGACCGAGAAAGTCGCCCTGTCGGCCTTACTCACCGAGCTGTCAAACACCGAGCTTCTGGCACTTGATCCTGGCCGGACATCATCGCGTGGTTGCGCCGCGGTCGATCGTGTCGAGACCACGGCTTCCCGCCCCATCTTCTGCATCCGTGCGACCAGGCGATTCTGCAGCGCTTTCAGCTGCTCGTCGTAGGCTGCGCGATCAGAAGAATCTCCCGAGCGCACCCATTTCAACAGTGCCGCGTTGACCGCGATTCGCTGTGCGAGACCTTCGCGGAAATAGGCCCGCTCTTCGGCCATCGGACCCAATGGCAGTGGATAGTCCGCACGAAACCGCCGCGCCGCCTCGAGCCAGAGCGGGAACGCCTCGCGCTCAAGGCTCCGAGCAAGGGCACCCCGGTCGGGATTCGCGCGCTCCGCAGCCACGATCGCCTGCGCAAGCACGCGCAGCGCCCTCGGCTCATTGGCCAGCAGCCAAATCTCATCGCGCCGCAGCTGCTGGATGTGCACCAGTTGGCCCCGGGGCGTCAGCAGGACGCTCGACAAGGCCGCAAGTAGCAGTACCGAGACGATAGGACCTGAGCGGCGATGCCAGGTCCAGAGGCTGGAAAGAGCGGACGAATCCACAGGCTGGGCCAACGCCCAGCTCAGCAGAAACCCGCCGATCAGGCCGCCGATATGCGCGGCGTTGTCGATGCCCGGGATGACAAATCCGGAAGCCAGGTTGTACAACAGGAACGGCACCGTGGCGGTGCGTTGCGCACGCAGAGCCGCCTCGGGCACACCAAGATCGTTGCGCATCGTCAGAGCCAGCAACGCGCCGAGCAGCCCGAATACGGCACCGGATGCGCCGACGCTGTTGACCGCAGGATTCCACACCACGCTCGCCAGACTGCCCATGGCACCGGCAAGCAGATACAGCAAGGCAAATCGCGCGCTGCCGAGCAGCCTCTCCAGCAACGGCCCCAGGTTCCAGAGGGCCCACATGTTGAAAACGAGATGCAGCAGACCCAGATGCAGGAACTGGGAAGTTATCAACCGCCACGCTTCACCGCCCATCGTGTACGGGCCGGAGTTCGATCCCCATTCGATGAGCACCAGCGGATTGGGACGAAGCAGGCCCGCGCCCTGGAACAGCATCGCCACGAAGACAAGCACATTGACCGCGACGATTGTCCGCGAGACGAGCGCCCGATTCGTGAGATGCCCCAGCTGCTGTTCGAACCGTTCTGTGGCGTCGGCGAGCTCCGCCAGGCCCTCGGTACGGCGGGCTGGGAGCTGCGCCGCGATTTCGACGGCGGCACCGACACTCTCGGCGTGCAATCGCCAGGCGATGGCCTCGCCATGCTCCCTGAAACGGACCTCTGACCCCGATGCACTCGCGTCGCTGATGTTGGCGATGTCGATCATCGCAACCGCCGGCTCACCCGCTCCGAGAAGCGCCCGCTTCCGGGCGTGGATGGTGGCGTGGGTCGCGTTGATGTCCAGGTTCCCCGATCCGCTCAGGCGTCTCGGATTGGTCGCGGGACCTAGCTCCGCGCGCCAGCCGGATTCCGTTGATAGTCGGACGGGATAGGAGTTCGTTCCAGATTCCAAACTCGACGCCTCGATGTGGGCACCTTATCGCTAACTATACCTACAGACCGTCAGACAACGTGGGGCGGGGGGCGCTCGGCCGAAAGCGCCTTCTGGATGGGGCTGGTGCTGAGGCGGATTGAAGCCGCGACTCCAGGCACAATGCCATGCTCACCGGACTCATCATGGGGCCTGGCGCTGCGCTCGCCGAGCGGCGCATCGCTCTAGATTCCCGGATCCCCCAGGAATCCTGGATGGCGCTTCTCGATCCAGGCCCGCAGTGCCGGGGGCCCCTCCTCGGGTCCGCGCACTTTCCGACCATAGGTTTGCCACGACAGTACGCCCGCCAGGCCGCCCATCTTCATCCATGCCGGCCACGTGCCGAGGCTTTGGTAGTTGAGGTAGCAGGGCACGAAGTCGGCGGCGGCGTTATCGAGATCGGCGCGCCTGGCGGTGAAGGTGGACAGCGACGAGGTCGTGCCCACGGCGCCCGTGGCGGCATCAGGCTTGCTCCTGCTCAAGAAGTTCTCGGTCATCCACACCGTGTCGCCGTTCTCGGCATATCCGCCGATCGTTCCGTCGAACGTATCCAATCGCGCGGGATCCGCTACCGCCATGACGCCGTCCGGTGAAATGGACTGCCTGGCCAGCGAGCCGACATGCGGCGGGTTCAAGGTCTCGCCGGTGAGCGGATTGATCCATGTCTCCAGCGGCTGGCCCGTGGCCGCGTCGGCATACCAGCCGCGCCCGGCCATTCGCTGCTCGATGCCGCCTCCGGGCGTGAACGTCAGACGCTGAAAGGTCAGGCCCTGGACCTTGAACAGAAGGCGTGCGACGGCGTCGGGTTGCTTGCCCCAGACGTTTCCCGTGTACCACCACAGTGCCAGTGCGCCCTCTCGGGCCGCGCCGCGCATCCGAGCGTAGGTGCGCAACGGCGACGGCTTTCGCGCGGCGCTGAACGCGGGCGCAGCAAGCAGCCATGCGAGAGGCATCGCCGTGAATTGGCGTCGGGTTGTCGTCATGTCGTCAGTTTTCATTTTGGTCCCGCCCCCACGCAGCGATCTTCGCACTGGCAGCCTCCAGCGACTCGAACCAGTGTGCGTTCAAGTACTCCTCATCGGTTCTGCCTGCGGAGTGCTTCATCACCCGATGAACCGCTCAGCACGCGTCGCGCCGCCTCCACCGCACGTTCGACATCGCGCGCACTGGTGCGCCAGTTGACGACGCTGACGCGCATCATGCGCTGCCCGCGCCACAGCGTGCCGGAGAAGAAGGCTTCTCCCGTGGCATTGATGCCCCGAATCACCGCGTCCGTGTAGGCATCGTTCTGCTGCGCCGAAGCGCCCGGCCGGTGAAAGCGCAACAGCCCCTGGTTCAGCGCCGGCGTCGCAATGATCTGCGCGCCGTCGAGCGCGCCGATACCCTCGACCAGGCTGAGGCTATGCGCGCAGCAACGGTCAACCAGCGCCTCCACGCCCTCGCGGCCCAGTTCGCGCAGCGCGGCGTACAACGGAATGCCGCGAGCACGCCTCGACCATTCCGGGTTGAAATCCAGCGCATCGCGGCCGTCCGTTGCGGCCGTGAGGTAGTCGGCACTGAAGGTCATCGCCGCCCGGTGCGCCGCGGCGTCGCGGACGATGGCGATGCCACAGTCGAACGGAACGTTCAGCCACTTGTGCCCGTCGGTCGCCCAGCTGTCCGCGAGTTCGACCCCTTCGAGCAGCCCGCGATGGCGCCGACTCGCGCGCGCCAGCAAACCAAAGGCGCCGTCGACATACACCCACGCGCCTGCCGCCCGCGCCATCGGGATCAGCTCCGCAAAGCGATCGAACGCGGCGACATTCAAGTCGGCCGCATTGAGCACCAGCAGCACCGGTCCCGACTGCGCCGCCAGCGCAGCCTGCAGCGCAGCCGGCTCGATGCGGCTCGCCTCGTCCGTTCTCAAAGGCTCGATGCTGCCCAGACCCAGGCCAAGCAGGCGCACCGCGCGCAACACCGAGCCATGCTTCTGGTCACTGGTGAGAACCCGGATCCGCGGCGCGCCGACCAGTCCATCGCGCTCGACGTCCCAGCCGGCTCGCCGCAGCAGCGCCCCGCGTGCCGCCGCCATGCTCGTCACGTGCGCGAGCTGGCAACCTGTCGTGAACGCGAACGACGCCTCCCGCGGCAGATCCAGCAGCTCCTTGATCCACTGGCCCGCGATCTCCTCGATGATCGAGGCACCGGGCGATACCGAATGCATCCCCGCGTTCTGATCCCACGCCGAAGCCAGCCAGTCGGCCGCCAGCGCCGACTCCACGCTGCCCCCCATCACCCAGCCGAAGAATCGGCCACCTGCGCAGCCGTGCAGGCCCGGCAGCGCGTGCGTCGCGAGAGCTTCGATGACCACCGCAGGTGGCGTGCCGTGCATCGGCATCGGCCCGCCCAGTGCGGTCCGTATCGGCTCCAGTGGACCCGGCGCGCCGGCCGGAGCTGAGTCCAGTCCCGCGAGCCATTCGCGGGCGGATCGATAGGCGATCTCGAGGGAATCAGTCATCGCCCGATTCTCCCTCGCGGCAGCGCCAGGGTCGAGCGGGCGCGACCGGGATCGCGCCGGCGCGACGGTGACAGAACAGGGTGGCCAGCAGGAACATCAACACGCGGTCAGCAACAGTGCCGCCGACTCCGTATAGGATAGCCGCCGCCGACAGTTCGTCGGATCAGTCGTACAGCGGAGATATCGAATGATTCTGCTCACTGGAATTACCGGCAACATCGGTGGCGCAACGGCGCGGGCGCTGCTCGCGCAGGGCGTGCGCTTTCGGGCGCTGGTGCGCGACCTCGGCAAGGCGGCCTCGTGGGCGGAACAGGGCGTGGAGCTGGTGCAGGGCGATCTGGAGGATGCCGCCGCCGTCAAGCGCGCACTCGCGGGCGTCGACCGGGCGCTGCTGGTGATGCCGAACAGCGAGTTCCAGGAGCGCACTGAGCTCGCGTTCACCCGCACGGCGAAGGAAGCGGGCCTGGCCTGGCTCATCAAGCTCTCCTCGCCCGAAGCCGTCCGCGGCACCACGAGCCCGATTCCCCTCGCGCATGTCGTGGCGGAAGACGCGATCCGGGCGTCCGGCCTGAAATGGACCTTCGTTCGCCCGAGCTTCTACGTGCAGAACTTCCGCGGCTCTGTAAAGACCGCGCGCGCGACCGGCAAGCTGTCGATGCCGATGGGCAAAGGCACCGTGGTCCTCACCGACAGCAACGATGCGGGATTGTTCATCGCCCGCATCCTCACGGACTCCGACTCGGCGCGACACTACGGCCAGTGCTACGACATCACCGGCCCGGATCCGGTCATGACCTTTCACCAGGTCGCGCAGGTGATCGGTGAGGTCATCGGGCAGAAGGTGGTCTACGACGATTGCGACCCGAAGGCCTTCCAGGAGGCCATCCGGCCGTTCCACCGCAATCAGTGGCACTCGGATGCGGTCGCGCGCCTGTTCGCGGAAATCGCCAACGATCGCACGCCCGGCCACAAGACCGACGCGTTCGAAAAGATCATGGGGCGCTCCGGCAGATCCTTCCGCGACTATCTCGCAACGCTGGTGTGACGCTGCGCCTGGCACGGTGGCGTCGCGGTCACGACGGAGCCGCGGGCAGCAGCTCCTGCAGCGCGTAGAGCGTCTTCTGCGGAAAGCGCTCCAATGGGTAGAATCGGCCGATCAGCTCGATGGCCTTGTCGTACCGCCCGATATCGAGCAGACGCAGCAGATAGCGTACGTCGTCTTCGTCGTGGAACTCGCTGCCAATGCGGAACGCCAGGCACTTCATCGCGAGCAGGTATTCAGGCTGAGCCATCAGGACACGCAGGTGCGACAGCTCGAGGAACGGCGCGAACTCCCCCCGCGTACTGAGGTAGCCTCTCACGCCATCGTTGAGCCAGTCGGCCGGCAGACCGATGCGCAGCGCGACGCGGGCCGCGGCCTGCCGCACTTCGCCCGGCGGCCGGAACAGCGCATCCACATCCTGCGTGGACGGTCGTGCGCCATAGGCCAGACACATCACCGCCCCGCCGACGAGGTACAACTCGCCAGTGATGTTCTTCGCGGCGAGCTCCTCGTTCAGCAGCGAGAACAGCCGGCGCAGGTCCTGGGCCGTCAGGGCCACGACGACACCTTCAGACCTGATCGCCGACCGAGGCGTCGATGAAGATGTTGCGCCGCCTGAACGGCGCCGGCGACTGCGTCAGCAGATGAAGGCGCAGACTGTGCAGCGCCGAACCGAACAGCGGCTCGAGCAGCGGCCTGATCTCCCGCGTCCACGCGGGTACAGGGACGCCGCGTCGGGCGCACGCGGTCTCGACCATCGCCGCCAAGTAGTTCGCGGACACCTCCGACAGCCGCGCACTCGCCACACCCGCCGCGACCGCGTCGCACAGTTCGGCGGCGGTGAACGCACTGAGCAGGCGGTTAAGATCCGCCAGCGCATAGCGCCCGCCCTCGCCGTCCCGCGCTGCCACCGTCGCCACGGCCTGTTCGAACTCCCGACGCGCCACCGCGTGCACGCGCGTCAGCACGTACGCCGAGATGTCGAGCCCCGCACGCGCGGCGGCGTGGCGGATTGCGGCCTTCTCTGTCGCCGAGACCCGGATCTGCAGCTGCTGCGTCTTGCCGCCTCTTTTCACGCCCAGCAGTGTGCCGAAGCTCTGCGCATGGTGTCAATACTTACGTATTGGCATCGTCACGGCGGGCCCGGTGGCGGCACGGACGGGTGTCGATGCCTTAGTCGAGCTTGAAGCGGACGCCGAACTCGCCGTGGGCGGCAATGGGCCCGCGGGTGTCGGCGGACGTGGCCGGGAAGAACCTTGCACCTTCGGTCGCCCATGCCACTGCGCTGTCGTCGAGCAGTTCGGAACGGCTGCTCTCGACGATCTCGGCATAGACGACGCAGCCCGAGGGGCTGGTCAGCGCGCGGACCCGTGCCGCGCCGTCGAGATTGTAGGCCTGCGCGAGCGGCGGGTTCTCGTCGGGCACCGGCACGCTGCAGCAGCTGACGTTCACCGAGATGCAGGCCGCAATCGACGCCGCGCACATGCGCGGTGTGCGCGTGACGACCCACGCCTACGCGACCTCGGCGATCGCGGATGCCGTGCTCGACGAGAAGACCGCGATCGAGATGGCGCGGCGCGGCACGTTCCTGTCGCCGACGCTGATGGTCTACCAGCCGCCCCGCAGCGATGCGCGCACGGCCGCCGCCGCCGCGTCTGGCGCGCCACAGATGAGTGATCGCGCGATCCGCCTCGCGATCAGGCACGGCGTACGCATCGCGTTCGGTACGGACGTCGGCGTCGGCTGGCCGCACGGCTCGAACGCGCGCGAGTTCCCTCTGCTGGTCGCCGCCGGCCTCACGCCGATGCAGGCGATCGCGGCCGCGACCACGAGCGCTGCCGAGAGCCTCGGTCTCGCCAATGAAGTCGGTCGCATCGCTCCGGGCCGCGTCGCGGACCTGGTCGCCCTGGAGGCCGACCCTCTAGCCGACGTCGCCGCGCTGCAGCGTGTCGACTTCGTCATGAAATCCGGCCGCATCGCCAGGCGCGACGGCCGGATGTTGCCCGCCGAGCGATGAGACGGCGACCTGACCGCCTACCCCTAGGAAGACAGGGACAGATCTCTTTTCCGAAGGCAGAAGAATCCTGTCCCCGACCAGGCCAAGCCGATGCACGACCGGGATGCGATCGTCATCGGTGCCGGCCGAGGGCGCGGCGCACCTGCAGATCGGCCGCACGTACGCCTATCGCGACGCGCTGACGCCGCCCGCCCTCGGGCTGCTGCGCGCGATCAAGACGGCCGTCGATCCGCGCGGCCTCATGAATCCGGGCGTGCTCGGGCTGCCATGAGACGTCGGCGCGGCAGGCATCCGTTCCCTCGCCCTGCGTCTAGTCGTGTTTGATGCCTGCGAGCGGCAACGCTTGTCCCGCGGTCATTTCGCTAGAAACAGCTCGACGGCGCGGCGTGCGGCCGGCCCGGCGGCCTCGCCGCGAACCAGCACCACATAGAGCGGCAGGCGGCGGATGCGTCCCGCCTTCAGGGGCAGGGGCGCGAGGCGGCCCGCGACGATGCGCGGCTGCGCCAGGTGCTCCGGCAGCCAACCGTAGGCCAGTCCGTGCTCGATGCTGGCGAGAGACGCGTCGAGACTGCCCACGGTCCAGCGATGTGCAGCGCCGAGCCAGCCCTCGTCGCGCGGCCGATCGGTGCCCGAGTCGCGCACGACGACCTGCGTATGGCGAGCCAGGTCGCGTTCGGTTGCGGCGCGCCCAAGACGCTGCAGTGGATGCCCGGGCGCGGACACGCCCACGAAACTGACGTCCATCAGCCACTCACCGAGAAAACCCTTCGGCACCCGCGTGGTCACCACGACATCGGCCTGCGCTTCGGTGATCGCCTGCTCCGCGCCCGACAGCACCGCATCAGCCAGCCGCAGCTGAGTCCGCCGGCAGTCGCGCTCCAGCGCGGCGAGCACCTCGAACAGCCTCGGCTGAGGGAATGCTGCATCGATTACCAGCGTGATCCCGGACTCCCAGCCGCGCTTCAGTGAACTGGCGGTCTGCTCCAGCAGCATGAGTTCATCGATCAGGCCGCGAGCGCGCCCAAGCAGCGCAGCGCCCTCCACGGTCAGGACAGCGCGCCGGCCCTCGATCTTCAGCAGCTTCACGCCCAGCGATTCCTGCAACCGCGCCAGGTTGTAGCTGACCGCCGACTGGCTGCGGTGCGCCGCTTTGCCGGCCTGGGCAAAACCGCCAGCGTCCACAACGCCAGCGAGCAAAGCCCATTGCTCCAGCGTTGTGATCGGCAGCCGCAAGGATTTCGATCTACTTTTTGAATTCATAACATCGAAAATATCCGCTTTTCAATCTGAATAATAGAACTGAAGCTGCGTCCACGGTGGCATTCACCCCAATCAAGGAGGTTCCCGTGTTCGAGATCCGCAAGAGCGCAGACCGGGGCTACGCCGACCACGGCTGGCTGCGCTCGCACCACACGTTCTCGTTTGCCGGCTACTTCGACCCGCAGCATGTCGAATTCGGACCCCTGCGCGTGATCAACGAAGACCAGGTTGCGCCTCGCGCGGGCTTCGGCACTCACGGCCATAGCGACATGGAGATCATCAGCTACGTCCTGGAGGGAGAGCTGGGTCACCGCGATTCAATGGGCAATGGCTCCGTGATCCGGCCAGGTGACGTGCAGCGAATGAGCGCCGGCACCGGCGTCACACACAGCGAAATGAATCCCGGCGACACGCCAGTCCATTTCCTGCAGATCTGGCTGCACCCGTCACGACGCGGCGTCACGCCGGGCTACGAACAGAAGTACTTTCCGGTAGCGGAGAAGCGCGGACGCCTGTGCCTCGTGGTGTCACCCGACGGCGCCGAAGGCTCGCTGCGAATGCACCAGGATGCACGACTGTTCGCTGGACTGTTCGACCGTGACGAGACCGCCACACTCGCAATCGCGGCCGGTCGCAAGGGCTACGTGCATGTCGCGCGTGGCCGGATGAGCGTCAACGGCATCGAGCTTGCGGCCGGCGACGCGCTGAAGCTCACCGAGACCCCTCAGCTCGTGCTGCGGGACGGCCACGACGCCGAGGTGCTGGTGTTCGATCTGCCCCCGACGTCTCACTGATCACTGAACCCCACGCGCGGCCGCGACCGCGCTCTGTCGCACAAGGAGCTGTGTCTTGACTGCGAGAGTCCTCGTTCTTTACTACTCCAGCTATGGCCATATCGAAACCATGGCTGGCGCCATCGCCGCCGGCGCTCGCGCCGGCAGCCGAACGAAAAGGAGCTGAAGCTGGCCCGTGCACAGGGCGAGCGCGTCGCGGGGATTGCGCAACGCCTGGCGAGCTGACGCCCGCGGGCGGCGCGACGGGGCCGTCGCATCGGCTGAGGACTCAGTACCCGAACTCGTCCTGCGGCAGTCCGCGGGCCCTGGCGCACTCCCCCCGGAAATCGTAGGGCACCTCGTCGGCGCAATCCGGCCACTTGCCGCTCGCGATCCAGAACTCGACCAGCCCGAGCCGCGCGCACAGCGGCACGAAGCGCGGGTCGTTGCGCAACTCCGGCATGCCAGCCTGGAACAGCAGCGACGTGCGGTAGCCGTCAGGGCCCATGATGTCGCCATCGGTTCCGGCCGGTCCGAGTCGCGACCGCCCGGCCGCCGCGTAGGCTTCGTCGACCAGGCCGAGGTGCGCCGAGTAGACGAGGCGCGAGACGTCGACGCACCCGGTCGCGGCGACCTGCGTCGCGAGCTCGCTGCGCCACTGATCGAGGTTCTGCGGTGTCGGGTCGCGCTTCGCCCGAATGAAGGGCAGCGTGGCCTGGAATTCCCGCAGCTGCCGGCTCTCCGCGAGCGCGAGCAGCCGGTCGACGGCGGGCCAGTCCTGCTGGAACGCGTAGGCCCGCAGCAGGCTGGACACCGGGAAGCTCATGCCGGGCACGCGCTCCAGCAGGTCCGCATACACGGGCACCGCTTCTGCGACGCGTCCCGCGGCCATTCTCGCCAGCGCGACCAGGTTCGCGGACATCGGGTCCAGCGCGTCGAGCCGGTACGCACGCTCGGTCTCCTCGAGGCTCTCGCGGATTCGCCCCATCGTCCGCAGGAACCAGCCCACATAGCGCCGCCCGTCGCCCGCGCCGGGCGCCTGTTGTACCCGCTCCAGCAGCGCGTCGGTTGCGCCGAAAGCTCCGAAAGGGGGCAGCACGAACAGCTGCGCCGTCAGGGCATCGATGCTCTGCGGATCGAGTTCGAGTGCGGTTGCCGCTTCCCGCGCGACGAGATCGGCGCTCGCACGACGGGCGGGGAACGGCTCGTAGAAGCGCAGGAATGCGCGCAGGTAGGCCAGCCGGCCCCGGGCTGCCGCGAAATCCCCCGCCCCGCGGGTAACCGTCTCGAGCAGCGCGACGTTCGCTCGCAACTCATCCGGCGCGTAGGACCTCGGGCTCGCGCGCAGATACAGATCGTACAGCGACGGATCCAGCGCGCGGGTCGGCACGGCGGCGAATCGCTGCTGCAGCACCTGTGCGATGCTTCCCGAGATCTCGTCCTGCACGGCGAAGATGTCCGCGAGGTCGCGGTCGTAGCGGTCCGACCAGAGCGTCGTCCGCGACGCGGCATCGACCAGGTGCGCGAGCACGCGCACGCGGCCCGCCGCGCGCCGGATCGAGCCGTCGAGAACGTGGGAGCACTGCAGGCGATCGGCCGCCTCGGCCTTGCGTTCGCCACGGAACTGGAAGCTCGACGCGCGGCCGATTACCTTGAGCTGCGCGCCTCGCGACAGCCGCTGGATGATCTCCTCGCTGACGCCATCCGAGAAGAACTGCATCTCCGGGTCGCTCGACAGGTTGTCGAACGCGAGCACCGCCAGCACGGGTTCCGCGCTGGCGTCGCGCGGCGTCGCGGACGACGACCGCGCCGCTGGATCGCTCCCTGCCGGCTCCGCGGATCGCGACGGCGGCTCGACCGGCGCCGCTGCGGCACGGTTCCGCTCTTCGCGTCGGAACAGGCGTCGCATGGCGATCCCGGACACCGAGATGATCATGCCGGCGACTGCGAGCATCGCGGCCGTTCCGCTCAGCAGGGCTTCGTGCCCGGTGATCCAGCTCGCGACGGCGCTCAACTGCTCCATACGAACGCATCGTCGCGGTCGTCCGCGACATTGTCAAAGCAGGGAGGCGACTTCGGCCCGCCGGCGCCGCGCCCGCGCTACAGCGGTGCTACGCCGAACAGCCGCGCGTGCAGCACCATCAGGAACAGCGCGTACAGCGCGAGGCCCGCGACGACCACGAGGACGTCGTTGACGATCGACGGCTTTGCCGCCGACGCGGGCGGCGCCGGGCGCCGCTTGACCGAGATCCGGTCCACGACGGCCCAGGCGAGGAAGCTGCCGAACAGCACGACGTCGGCGAGCATGCCGTTCGACAGCAGGTGCGCCAGCGCCCAGAACTTGATCGCGACCAGCATCGGGTGCTTCGCCGCGGCCTTGAGCCGCGACGGCACGTACGCCGCGAGCAGCAGCGGGAACACCGGCAGCATCAGCAGCAGCGCGAGGTGACGCGTCCACACCGGCGGCGCCCACAACAGCACCGGCTCGGCGCGCGCCGCAGCGTAGCCCGACACGATCAGCAGGAAGCCCGCGAGCGACGCGATCGAGTAGCCGATCTTCCACGGGCCGGGCCCGATGCGTTCGACCATCCGGTCGCGCCAGGCGGGTGCCACGATCCGGACCGAGTGGACGGCGAAGAAGATCGCGAGGCCAAGGATCAGTCGGGACATTGGGGGGCTCCTGCCCGGCGGGTTGACAGTTGCCCCAGTGTAGCGGCGCCAGCGTGCCCTATCGGCATGGAGGCCCGCGAGCGCGGCGGAGTAAGGGAAATTTAGGGAAACCATCGCCAGTTATTAAGAAACGGCCCCGGGCGGGGTTCTTAGGATGCACTCCAGCGGCTGGCGCCGGAAAACGGCGCCAGGCCCCCGGATTCACAGGCATTCAACGGAGGTACACTCATGAAAACCAGGTACATACCCCCCTCGCCGCCCTCACTGCCCGGCACTCTGGCTGCCGCTGCCCTCGTGCTCGGCACGCTGCTGCTGGCCGCCGGGGCCGTGAGTGCCGCCCCGGCCGCGGGGTCGCCCACGGCCGGCACGAACGGCAGCGGCAGGCCGAGCGGCGCGGTGACCGACGCGGCGCGCGAACGCATCGCGCGCGGCCGCTACCTCATGCTGGTCGGCGGCTGCGGCGACTGCCACACGCCGCTGAAGATGGGCCCGAAGGGCCCGGAGCCGGACATGACGCGGCAGCTGTCGGGGCACCCCGCGCAGCTGAAGATGCCGCCGGCGCCGAGACTCGGCGATGGTCCGTGGTTGTGGGCCGGGTCCGCGACGAACACGGCGTTCGCGGGACCCTGGGGAGTGAGCTACGCGTTCAACCTGACACCAGACCCGGAAACGGGACTCGGCAAGTGGACCGAACAGCAGTTCGTTACCGCGCTCCGGACGGGTCGCCACCTCGGTGCGAGCCGCCCGATCCTGCCGCCGATGCCCTGGCCGACGACCGCGCAGATGAAGGAGGACGACCTGCGCGCGATGTTCGCCTACCTGCGCAGCGTACCGGCAGTGTCGAACCGCGTGCCCGACGCGCAGATCGCGCCGCAGCCCGCCGCGGTGGCGAAACGCTGAGGGGCGTGGGGCCCGCCGGCGCGCTCAGTGCGACGAACGCGGCACCTCGATGAGTTCCAGCGGGCGGTTCACGCGCAGGCGGAACCGTCCGCGGCCGGTCTTGTCGAGGCGCACGCAGGCGTCGCGCTCGGCGAGGCGGCGCTCGAGCAGGATCAACCGCGCCTCGAGGTTGTCCGAGAGCTCGGGCAGCCGGATGCGCGGGTCGAGCCGCAGCTCGCGGTTGGAGAAATCCGTGCGGCGCCGGCGTGCGAAATCGTTGACGATGGCCCAGAAGATCTGGCCGGCGACGCCCTTGATCAGGTAGCCGTCGTCGAGGAAGACGCTGTCGTTCTCGGCGAAGTGCCGCACGACGACGGGCCCGCTCGGTGCCTCCGGACAGGCGGGCTGCGAGTCCGCCGGACCCGCGGCCGCGCCTTCCTCGACTGCGTCCTGCGCGGCCTGCAGCACGTGGATCGTCATGCCGAGCTGCCCGGCCACGGACACCAGCGCATCCTCGTCGTCGTAGCCGAAGTGCAGCTCCTCGTCCGACTCGACGTACAGCACGCCGACCAGGCGGCGCAGCGCGAGGATCGGCACGGCGAGCTGGCTGCGCGGTGCGGCGAGGCCCGGGAACGGGATCTCGCGCTCGAGCATCGGGGCGAGCCCGCTCGCGGCGGTGGCCTCGCGTACCGCGCGCCCGTAAGCGTACTCGGGCGCCGAGAACCCGACGCGGATCGGCGTCAGCTCGCGCGCAGCGACGCCGATGACGCCCTCGCCGAGCGCGATCTCGGCGCCGCCGCCCGCGCGGGCGTCGCCGCGGCTCGCGACCGTGTACAGGCGCGAGCAGGCTGC
>JANPDV010000308.1:0-5515 GCA_031431655.1 Gammaproteobacteria bacterium
TGATGGTCGCTTCGCGCGTGTCGAACATGCCCGCGACCAGCGGGTACTGCTGCCGGAAGTCGTAGCCGGGACGCTCGGTGCGCTCCTGGTCCTTGTACTCGAGCGCTGCGGTGACGAAGCCGTTCTCGCCGAACTTCAGGCCTTTCCACGCCGAAACCGTAATGGACTCGCCGTCCTTGCGGCTGCGGGACGTGCCGGGGGCCGCCCAAGTCGCGCCTGTGGGCACCGGGCCCGGAATGAAGTCGTAGTCGGAGTCGCGCTGGCCGTAGCTCAGCGTGATGTCGCCGCCGTCGGTGGCTTCGCGCAGACGCACGTTGATCACGCCGGCGATCGCGTCCGAGCCGTACTGAGCCGACGCGCCGTCGCGCAGCACTTCAACTGATTTGACGATCGAAGACGGGATGGTGTTGAGGTCAACCGCAGCCGAGCCGCGTCCGATGGTGTTGTTGGCGTTCACCAGCGAGGCTGCGTGCCGCCGCTTCGAGTTCACCAGCACCAGCACCTGGTCCGGCGCAAGGCCGCGCAGGGTCGCGGGGCGGATCGTGTCCGTGCCGTCGGCGAGGCCCGGGCGCGGGAAGTTGAGCGATGGCAGTGCGACGGATAAGGCTTGATTCAGTTCAGTCACGCCGACGTTGCGCAGTGCTTCGGTCGAGACCACATCCACAGGCGCGACCGTATCGAGCGCGGAACGATTGGCAACGCGAGTGCCGGTGACGACGACTTCCTGCAGCAAGTCGTCTTCGCTTGCAGCAGCGGCATTCTGCGACCATGCGGGCGGGGTGCCAGCGCCGGCGAGAACCGCGGCGACGCCGAGGGCGACGGCGCGGCTGCGCGAAATCAGTTGAGAGGGCAGGACAAGACGGGCGGTGTGGGGCGACATACGATTGGCTTCCGGTTGAATTCCAGTCCCTGGAAAGGGCGTGACTGTGGCAGCACAGTTACAAGTATTCAAGCGGAAAGATTGCATTCGTTGCTTTTGAGCAACATACTGCCGTGCCGATCCCGGCTGGCGCGGCGAGCGGCGGGTTCAGTACTGGCATCGGCACCCCAGGCGTTCGGAGCGCAACTCAAACCATGGGCACTACCTCGGTCTGGCTGCAGGAGCTGGTGTTCTTTGTCCTCGCGTGCGCCTGCCTCGGCTGGGCGCAGTCGCGCCTGCCGGTGCCTCTGGCGGCCTTTCCGGGGCCGCGCCCCGTGGGTCCGGTGTTCCGGGTCTGGCTGTTGATCATCTGGGGCGTGGGCCTGCTGCTGCCCCTGGCGGCGCTGCTCGTCGATGGGCTGCTCGGGGGGCATGCCACGACGCGCCTCGCCCTGTTGCCCTACTTCGTGATGTTCTTCGCTCAGGTCGCGAGCGAACTCGTCTGCTGGAAGAAGCTGCGTTCGCCGATCTGGGTGCTGGTGCCCTGTCTCTACCTGCCGTGGCGGCTGTGGCAGTCGGTGCGTGGCCTGGAGATCGCGGACGACGGGCCCATGCTTACCGTGATCACGCTGTACGCACTGGCCGTGCTCTGGATCATCAACATCGGGGTGCACTACACCAACATTCCGCGCACGCTGCGCTGGGATTACCATGCGCCCGACAGCACATTCCCGTCGCTGCACGACCCGCGCGTGTTCACGCGCAATGCGCAGGATGCGCGTGACCCCTGAAACTCAAGGAGCCTGAAGCCCCGTGGATACCAAGAAACTGCTCGAGACGGTGACGAAGAACCCTGCCGCAAGCGCTGCGATGGGCGGCCTGGCCGGAAGCCTGCTCGGCAATGTGCTGTCGGGTCGCGGCGGCGGCGGCAAGAAGCTGGTGAAGTACGGCGGGCTCGCGGCCATTGGCTATGTGGCGTATCAGGCCTGGCAGAAGAACCAGGCCCAGAAGGCGGGCGGCGTCGCGCCGATGCCGGGCGCGGGTGGCGTCGCGGGCGGCATGAGTGGCGCCACCGCGGGCGGGTTGACCGGCATGCTGGAGTCCGTGCTCGGCGGTTCGCGCAGCGGCGTGCCGGCGCTGCCGCAGGCATTCGATCTCGAGGCGCCTGCCAATGCCAGCAACGCGCTGCGCGTGGTGCAGGCGATGATCGCGGCGAGCAAGGCGGATGGCGTGGTGGACGCCGAAGAGCGTGACCGCATCTACACCAAGATCAACGAGTCCGGCCTGTCCACGGCTGACCGCGCCCAGGTCGAGCAGTTGCTGGCGCAGCCGGCGGACGTCGACTCCGTGGTGCGCGGTGTGACGTCGCCCGAGCTGGCGACGGAGATCTATGCGGCGTCGCTGATCGCCTGCGCGCCGGCGAGCCGCGCCGAGCGTGCGTACCTGGACATGCTGGCCGCGCGCCTGAACCTCGAGCCCGGGCTCACGCTCGAGCTCGACCGTTCGGTCGAGGTGTTGCAGAAGGCCTGAGTGCCGCCCCGGCCCCGGTGTCAGATCGGCAGGTGCTTCGGCACGAACCCGGGACGCCAGCGGGTCAGCAGGTGCCCGACGAGCACGCTGATCGCGTAGATCGTCGCGACGATTCGCGCCACCGCCCGTGACGGCGCCGTCAGGCCCAGGGCCGCGCTGCGCGCGCGAATCCGCTCGAAGCCGGCGGTCGCGACCCAATGCACCGACGAGAACGTGTGGCGCCACGGCACCGGCGCGTCCACGGTGGCCGCGGCAGCGCGCATCTGGTCGTGACCGTCGCAGATGCCGTGCCGGACGAAGTGCAGCAGCCCGTTGGGCGGCGGGTGCTCGCAGCGCGCGCCGCGCTGCAGCACCACGCCAGCACCGTGCGAGCGCAGGGTCCGGATCAGCTCGGTCGCCTGGCCGCGGAACGTCGGCCGGGTCGGGAATCCATGCGCGAGGAAGACCGCGCGACGAAACGCGAGGTTGTTGGCGTAGACCGCTTCCAGCGTGCCCAGCCCGGTATCGTCGCGGCGCGGCGCGAAGAACCAGAAGGCTGCGACCGCCCGGGCGTAGGCCGACGCGGGTTCGACGTGCGTCGCGCCTCCCACCACGTCGATCGACGAGTCCGTGAACGGCGCCAGCATCTGGCTGAGCCAGTCGGCTTCGGGAACGACATCGCTGTCGAGGAACAGGATGATCGCGCCAATGGCCGCCGCTGCGCCCGCATTCTTCTTCTCGTAGTAGCGCGCTTCGATCACTGACAGCACGCGCAGCTGGACTGCGGGCAGGGTCCAGAACGTCCGGGCTTCGTCTGCCAGCGCGCGCTGGCGCGGTTCGTCGTCCTCATCGCAGACCAGCAGCAGCTCGCCGTTGACTCCGGAGCGCGCCAGCCGTTGCATCTGCCTGGAGATCGCTTGCAGCATCGAGGTCGCGCGCGAGGCCTCGGCGAGCCTGATGTTCTCCCACTCGACGACGATCGAGTAGTCGAGCGTCGCAGCCGCTGCCTCTGCAGCTGGATCGGGCACGTCGCGGTGCCGTTGCGCGATGCGCCCGGGTTGCATGATGGCTGCGAGCATAGGGGTGGGCGCCCCTGGCCACCGGCATGCCCGTCACACTGCGGGTGAAGCTTCGCGCGGGTCAACCCTGCTGCCGCGCCTGCGGCCGCGCACCGCGTTAGGTTAAGCCCGCGGCGCGAGGTTCAGCGTGCGGTCTTTTTTCGCTCCTTGGCTGGCGGCGCTGGCGTGCGGAACAGATCGGCTCGCGCCTGCTCGGTGATCGCCACCACCGCTGGATGCTTGATGCGCCGCTCGGTCGAGATGGCGTAGAACCGCGCGCGCATTTCTTCCGTCTGGCCGAGCGTCACCACATCGTACTGCGCGCAGATCTGGGTTTCGATTGCGCGCGGTGCCACGAAGATGCCGAGGCCGCCCTGGCCGAACGTCTTGATCAGCGCGCTGTCGTCGAACTCGCCGACGATCAGCGGGGTGATGCCGTGCTTCTCGAACCAGGCATTGAGGACGCGCCGGTTGGCGCTGCGATCGGTTGGCAGCAGGAAGGGCGCGTGGTTCAGGCTGGCGGGGAAGTTCCCGGTCAGGTTGCGTGCGACGGCGCGGGTCGCGAAGAATGCGAGATCCGATTCCCCGAGCAGGTGACTGAACGCCTTGAGCCCGGCATCGGGCGGCACGGCGCTGGACGACAGGACCAGGTCCAGCCGATGCCCGGCGAGGTCCGCGAGCAGCGATTCGAACGGGCCTTCGTGGCAGATCAGCCGGAACGGCTGCTCGCCTGAGGCGAGCGGCGCGAGCACGCGCCAGCTGATCAGCTTCGGCACCGCATCCGAGATGCCAATGGTGACCGAGCGCCTGCCCAGGGGCAGGGCGCCGCGCAGCACGCTGGCGAGTTCCAGGCCACGCGCGAAAATGTCTTCCGCGTAGCCGAACGCCACGCGCCCGAGATCGGTTGGAACCAGCCGGCGACCCTGCTTCTCGAACAGCGTGCCTTCGAATTGCTGCTCGAGCAGCTTGATCTGCCCGCTGATCGTCTGCGGCGTTATGTGCAGTACCTCGGCCGCCCGGACGATGCCGCCTTCGCGGACCACTGTCCAGAAGTACAGCAGATGGTTGTAGTTGGGGTGGCGCATGCGGGCTGATCCTTCGGCTATTCCGATGGTTCGGTCAAGAATAAACGATTTTTCGGAGGTGAAGCGCCGGCACTATCGTAACCCCATGAACCTTCCAGAGGCATGGACGCAGATTGGCCGGCACGGCGTAACGCCCGAGGCCTCGCACGACGAAGCGGCACGCTTCAACGTGATCGCGCACCTCAACAGCTTTCTTGCGCAGCAGGTGGCGCCGACGGTGCAGCGCGCCTACGAAGGGCGCGCGCGCCATGCGTTCCGGCTGCGCCACGGTCGCGAGCCGCAGGATCGCCATGACGTGGCCGAGGCGATCGCGCGCGATCCCGCTTACCGTTCGTGGAGCACCCTGCGACGCAGCACCATGGAGATGCGGCAGCAGGCGGGCCGCGCGCTGGTGATGCGGCAGGCACCGAAGCTGCGCGACCGGGCCCGTGCGCTGAACGCCGAGGCGCCGACGCTGCGCCTGGACCCGCGCCTGGATGTGCCGCGCTATGTGTCGGCGGTCGATGCGCACCTGATGGCCGGCGGCTACACCGCCGAGTATCTCGACGGCGACGTCGCCAACGCCGCCAACTACGACGCGGGCTTCTTCGCCACTGTCGGTGGCAGTGGCGGTCCGTGGAATGACGCCGCGGGGCGCGCCCTGGTCGCCTGGCTGAAAGCCGAGCACCCGGACTTCAAGCCGCGCCGCATCGTCGACCTGGGCGCCGGTCTTGGCCACAACACGCTGCCGCTGCGCCAGGCGTACCCGGACGCCGAGATCATCGCGATCGACGTCTCGGCGCCGATGCTGCGCTACGGCCATGCGCGCGCGCGGTCGATGGGCGTCACGGACGTGCAGTTCTGGCAGCAGGACGCGACGCGCACCACGCTCGAGTCAGGCTCCTGCGACTTCGTCTTCACCACGATGGTGCTGCACGAGACCTCCAAGGAGGCGCTGCCGCGCTTGTTCGCCGAGGCGCGCCGCCTGTTGCGTGAAGGCGGACTCACATTGCACATGGAGCAGC
>JANPDV010000309.1:0-3157 GCA_031431655.1 Gammaproteobacteria bacterium
GTTGATGCCGAATGCGCGCGTGCACATCGGCGACACCGAGACCCTGGTCGACGCGCTCAAGCTGGGCCTCGGCATCTGCCAGTTGCCGGACAACCTGGTGCGTGACGAACTGGCGCGCGGCGAACTGTGCGAGCTCCTGCCGTCGTGTCGCCCCGAGCCGATGCCCATCAGCGTCGTGTACTCCTCCGGCCGCCTGCTGCCCGCACGCGTGCGCGCGGCCATTGACGCGCTCGACGCGCTGCGCCAGCGCACCCGCCGTTGAAGGACCGCCTCAAGCCGTTCGAGTGAACGGCGCCGCGGCACGGCGCAGGCGACAAGCTCAGGCGCGGTAATCGGACCGTTCGCGCTCCAGCACGCGCAGCAGCGCGGCCCAGGTGAGCCCGGCCACATCGCCGAATGCCTCCAGCTGCGGGTACACGGCGTCGACCGCCGCGGCCGGCGGCACGACCAGCCGCCCACCGGCCTGCGCCGCAACCTGGATCTGGCACGCCTTCTCGAGCACGTACATGCGCTGAAACGCCTCGCCGACGCTGCGTCCCACGGTCAGCGTGCCGTGATTGCGGAAGATCAGCGCCGGGTGATCCGCGAGGTTGGCGACGATCCGGGACTGCTCTTCCGGCCGCACTGTCACGCCCTCCCAGTCGTGGTAGCCGACGCGGCCGTGGAAATACATCGCGCCGGGGCTCAGCGGCAACAGGCCGGCGGCCTGCGCCGCTACGGCGCTGCCCGCAATGGTGTGCAGGTGGATCACGCACTGCGCATCCTCGCGGGCGCCGTGGATCGCCGAATGAATGATGAAGCCGGCGCGGTTGACGGTACGCGGCGTCGGCGAGAGCACCTGGCCATCGGCGTCGACGACCACGAGCGAGGAAGCCGTGATCTCCTCGAAGAACAGCCCGTAGGGATTGATCAGGAAGCGCGGCTCGACGCCCGGCAACCGCACGGAAATGTGGGTCGCGAGCTGGTCCGCCCAGCCGTAGCGGGCGGCAAGACGAAACGCGGCGGCGAGATCCGCCCGCAGGCCGTTCTCGGTCGCCGCGATCAATTCAGCCCGGCTTCGAACGCGAACGGGATGCGCGCTTCGATGCGCGTGCCGCGCTGGGGTGCGGTATGCAGATGCAGCTCGCCGCCGGCCGCGTGCGCGCGGTGCTGCATGATGCGCAGTCCCGAGCCGAGGGCATGCTGCGACGTAGCGAAGCCGCGCCCACCGTCCTGCACGACGAGTTGCACGTCGCCGTTGCCGATCGCCAGGCTGATGTCGATCCGTGCGGCGCCGCTGTGGCGCAAGGCGTTCGTGGTGGCTTCCTGGGCGATCCGATACAGGTGCTCCGCGGCGGCCGGATCGAGCCGCGGCAGCTCGGCGGCGGGCGGCGTGAACACCACTTCGACCGCCGCACGCTCGCTGGCGCGCTGCGCCATCTGCTGCAGCGCGGCCACGAGCCCGGTGGCGGCCAGGGGGCGCGAGAAGATGCCGCTGGTGACCATCCGCGTGGTGAGAACGAGGTCGTGCACGGCGTCGAGAATGGGCTGGATCTGGCTGGTGTCGATTGGCTGGCCCCGGCGCGTCCGGGAAGACAGCGCGCTCAGCATCAACGACACGCCGGTCAGATCCTGACCGAAGCCGTCGTGCAGGTCGCGGGCGATCCGTTCGCGCTCGCGCCGTTCGGCCTCCAGCACCTCGTCGCCGAGACGGTGAGAGTCGCTGACGTCCGTGAGCAGCAGCAGATGATGCGGCGCGCGGTCGAAGCTCATCGACGAAATGCGACAGCGCAGCACCCGGCGCTGGCGGTCGGCCGACTTCGGCTCATCCAGCATGATCGTCGTTTCGAGCTCCGCCTGCGAAGTGGCGACGGCGCGCTCCACCGCCGCGCTGAACCGCTCGCCCAGCGAGGCCAGCGGCATGCCGCTCAGCTCGCCAGCGCCGCTGGCGAACAGCTTCTCGGCCGCCACGTTGGCGAACTGCACGACGCGGCGCGCATCCAGCACCAGCGTCGCCTCACTGGTGCACTCGAGCAGGCGCGACTGCAGACGCAGCGCGCGGGCCTGCATGCGACGATGGGTGGAGTCGGTGGCGCGAACGACGGCGCCCTCGATCGCGCCTTCGATCCGCAGCGGTCGCACGTGCAGCTCCAGCGTTCGCGGGCCAAAACGCGGGTCTTCGAAGGCCAGTTCGGAATCCCGCGCGGCGCCGCTCTGCAACGCGGCGCCGATGAGCCTGTGGACGCCAGCGGCGTGAGCTGCCTCGGCGCCCGGCTGACGACCGGCATGCTCACCGAGTCCGAGCAGAAAGTCTGGCGTGCTGCCGAGCGTGCCGCGCTGCAGGTGAACGCAGCGCGCGTCGCGATCGAAGATCGCGAACCAGTCCGAGGCGGCAAAAGTCGCGGCGACCATCGTCGCCAGGTCGTTGGGCCGGATCACGGCGTCGGCGCGCCCCGGCGCACCTCGAGCAGGAAGCGGGACTGGGTGGCGCCGTGCTGCAGCTGCAGCTCCCAGCGACCCGGACGCAGTGCACGAGAATCGACGTAAACGTTGACGAAGCCCTGCGCATCCGGGGTAATCGCCGGCAGCACCATTGCGGGCGCAGCCTGGTTCGCCTCGCCGAGCGATACGCGGACGGTCTGCGCCTGCGGCTCGCTCCCGACGGTGCCGGCGTCATCTGCCGCCGCCACCTCGGGCAGCACGCGCAACCACAGCGCCTGCGGCGATCGCGGCAGCTCGATGGTCGCATCCACCGGCGATGCACTGCGCAGCCGCATTACAGTCACCGAGGTGAGCGCGCGCAGCGGCGCGCCGTCGAACGCCGGCAGCGCAGCGGCAGCCGCCGCGACCTGCATTGGACCGGCAGGGCGCGAGCCGCTCCAGAGCACGACCGCAAGCGCCACCATGGCGACGCTCGCCGCCAGCGCCATCAGCCGCAGGCGGCCGGACCACCAGGCCGGACGCAGCAGCGCATCGAGTTCCTGCCGCGCGCTGAGCTGGGCGAGTCCCGCGCGCAGACTCGCGGCGCTTTCCAGCTCGTCGGTGATCTCCGGATGCTCGACCCAGTACGCTTCGAAGCGCTGCGTGTCGCTGCTCGACAGTCTGCCTGCGAGATAGCGTTCGACCCAGTGATCCCGTTCGATGTCAGCCGCTGTCATCGGTCGCTCCATGAGTTGCC
>JANPDV010000310.1:0-1544 GCA_031431655.1 Gammaproteobacteria bacterium
ATCGCGCCCGACCTCGTCGCGGGCCATCGGCGATCTCGACCTGGGCTGGGCCGCCCGCTTTCTGTCGGCCAAGACGGCCGCCGAATACAACCAACCCGACACCATTCTCGTCGGGTGACCACGTCCGGGTAAACGGTCGACTGCCATGCCGGCGCAGCCTCAGTGCGGAGGTGCGGGGTATGCCGGAGCGGTCCGGATGTCGACAGCATAGCGAGTCGCGCCCTGCAGCGGGGCAAAAGGAGAGTCGATGCGGACAGGTGCTCGGATACTGATCGGCGTGTTGGCGTACGGCTGGACGTCAACGGCCGCCCTCACCGCACAGGAGATGCCGGCGGACTACCAACAGGTCCTCTCGACCTTGGGGAAGCAGGGCGACTTCAAAGACCACGTGCTCAAAGTGAACATTCCACGCAACGACGTGAAGGTCACTGTGGCCGGCATCAGCACGCCGACGCCCCTCGGGTTCGGCGGATGGGTCGCGATGACAAAAGGGGAGGGCGGCATGGACGTCCTGATGGGGGACCTCGTACTGACGCAGGACGAAGTGAATCCGGTGATGTCCGCACTGCTGAGCGCGGGGTTAGACGTCACAGCGCTCCACAACCATTTCTTCTGGGACGAGCCGCGCATGTTCTACATGCATGTGCACGGGATGGGCCAGGCCAACGCTCTGGCCATCCAACTGAAGCCTGCGCTCGCGCTGATCGGGAGGTCCTCAGCAGTCACGACGCTCGCACCCGCGGGTATTCCGCAGCCAGCGGTGGGCACGCCACCCCTCGATACCGCCGCGTTGGCACGAGTGGCGGGGCATCCCGGGGAACAGACTGGTGTCGTCTACAAGATCACGGTGGGTCGCGACGATCTGCGCGTCATAGAGATGGGTGCGGTCATCAACGCCCGCATGGGCCTGAATACGTGGGCGGCGTTCATGGGCACCGACGCGAAGGCCGCGGTCGCTGGCGACGTGGCCATGCTCGCGAGCGAAGTGACGCCGGTCTTGAAGGCGCTCAGGGCGCATGGCCTCGACGTCGTCGCGCTGCATCATCACATGACGGATACGCAGCCCGCCGTCTTCTTCGTGCACTATTGGGGCACGGGCACAGCCGATGCGCTCGCCGCCGGAGTCAAGGCTGCGCTCGACCAAATAGGGAAGGGCACCGCGAAGCCCAAGCAGTGAGGACGCACCCTCGGTGACGGCGCAGCGAAGCGCTACTTCGGTCGCAGCGATGCCGCGCCGTCGCCGGCCGGACGCCAGCCCGCCTGCAGACGGCGCACGCACTCGCCGAGAGTGCGGGCGGCGATTCGTACTTCCTCGACCAGCGCCTCATCGGCATCAAGAGCGCGATGGCTCGTGGCGTACGGCTCGTAGTAGCCGATGTAGCGCTCCAGGCTGGATTGGCTGCCGGCCGGCACGAGCTGCATATCGCAGAGCCAGTCGTGGAGTCCGCGGCGCAGACCCTCGGCCCCGGCCGTGTCACCGTGCACCACCACCGAAAAGCCGCGGCCCGCCAAGTGGCGGGGATACGACCACCCGTTCAGTTCAA